>MNIJ01000073.1 GCA_001919715.1 Acidobacteria bacterium 13_1_20CM_58_21 | reverse complement strand
CAGAACGATGTCGCGAGGACGCCAAGCTGCAATACAACTTCCTGACCGACGCCACCTGCGTGGACCGCTACCCCGCCGAGCCGCGATTCGAATTGAACTATCACCTGGTGTCCATTGCGCGGCGTGAAAAAGTGCGATTGCGGGTGTGGCTTGGTGGCAACGATCCGGTGGTCGATTCATTGGTGCTGGTTTGGACGGGTGCGAACTGGCTGGAGCGCGAAATTTTCGATCTCTTCGGGATCCGCTTTACGGGGCATCCCGACCTGCGGCGCATCCTGCTTCCCGATGATTGGGAGGGCCATCCCTTGCGCAGGGATTATCCCGTGGAGGGCTATCGAGACGTGCCGAACACAGGAGAACTTTTCAGGAAGAGCAGCACGCCATGACCACCGTCGAAACTGCGGTGGGAACGGCGAAGACAATGGTCCTCAACATGGGGCCGCAGCATCCATCGACGCACGGCGTGCTCCGCATCTTGCTGGAGCTCGACGGCGAAACGGTGGTGAAAGCAATTCCGGATCTGGGTTATCTCCACACGGGAATCGAAAAGTCTTGCGAGGACAAGACCTATTCCCAAGCCATCACGCTCACCGACCGGATGGACTATCTGAATCCGCTGGGGAACAACCTGGTGTACTGCCTGGCGGTGGAGAAGCTGCTGGGACTGGAAGTGCCTAAGCGCGCGCAGTACATCCGGGTGATGATGGTCGAGCTGCAGCGAATTTCTTCTCATCTCGTGTGGCTCGGCACGCATGCGATCGACCTGGGTGCGATGTCCGTTTTTCTTTACTGCTTCCGGGAACGCGAAGAGATATTGAAGATTTTCGAATTGTTTACCGGGCAGCGGATGATGACCAGTTACATCCGAATCGGCGGGCTGGCACTAGATCCACCGGCAGGCTGGCGGCAGGCGGTTGAACGTTTCCTGAAGATGATGCCGAGCCGAGTGGACGAATACGAATCGCTGCTCACGGAAAACCGCATCTGGATCGGGCGCACGAAAGGCGTCGGGTACATCTCACCCGAGGATGCGATTGCTTTGAGCATGAGCGGGCCAACGCTGCGCGCCGCGGGCGTGGCGTACGACAACCGAAGGGCGTTTCCGTATTCGAGCTACGAGGAATTCGATTTCGACCTGCCGACGCGGACGGAATCGGATTGCTACGCGCGGTACTTGATTCGCGTGGCGGAGATGCGCGAAAGCCTGAAAATCATCCGCCAGGCGCTGGGCAAGATTTCCAATGAAGGGCCGATCAAGGCCGACGCGCCAGGCATCATTCCGCCGCAGCGCGAAAAAATGAAGACGGAGATGGAAGCACTGATCTACCACTTCAAGATTTTCACGGAAGGGTTTTCACCGACGCCGGGGGAGGTTTTCGTTACGATCGAATCGCCGCGAGGGGAACTGGGCTGCTTTATCGCGAGCGACGGTTCGCCGAAACCGCTGCGTGTGCATTTCCGGTCGCCTTCCTACATCAATTTGCAGGCGCTTCCGAAGCTGATCGAGGGGCAGTTGATTTCGGATGTCATCGCCTGTATCGGAACCATTGATATCGTTCTCGGAGAAGTGGACAGGTAAGGCTCCGGCGCCCGAAGGTGGATGTCTTGGATGGCGGCTCGCTTGGCACGCGCCGAAGCTGAGGATGTCGGCCGGAATTGGTTCGACGGGACTTTCTGTTGAGATCCTTCGCCTAGCGTGGTTGGACAGGCTTAGGATGACAGGTTGTGAGACTTTCTGAAAATGGTGCCCGGTCGAGGAAAATGGACCTTTCGCCGCAGCTAACAGCCAAATTTGAGAAGCTGCAGACCAGCTATCCGGTGAAGCGCAGCGCACTGATCCCGATGCTGATGTATGCGCAGGACGAGTACGGCTACGTCAGCGATGAAATGATTGCAGAGCTCGGCCGCCGGCTGGACCTGAACAACGTGCAGATCGAAGAGACGCTAGCGTATTACTCGATGCTGCACCGGAAACCCATGGGCAAGCACCACGTACAGATTTGCACCAACGTGGCATGCATGCTAAAGGGCGGTTACGACCTGCTCAACCGCGCTAAGAAGCGCTTGGAGATCGGGCACAAGGAAACGACGAACGACGGGGTTTTCTCCCTCGAAGAAGTGGAATGCATCGGCGCTTGCACGGGCGCGCCGGCGATGCAAGTCAACTACGATTTCTACGAAGAACTTACGCCCGTCAAATTCGACCGCATCATTGCGGAACTGGATGCCGGCCGACGCCCGACGCCGGAAGCGGTCATTTCCGGCGCGCTCCACGAGCGTCATCCGGACGAAACTCCGCTGATCAGCCGGCGGTGGGGCATGAAGGACTCGCACAAAATTGACGTTTACCTGATACAGGGCGGCTATCAGGCGCTGGAAAAAGCGCTCAAGGAGATGACTCCCGAGGGCGTCATCGAGGAAGTGAAAAAGTCGAATCTGCGCGGGCGCGGCGGAGCGGGATTCCCGACGGGGATGAAGTGGTCGTTCGTGCCAAAGGATTCGCCGAAACCGAAGTATGTGATTTGCAACGCGGATGAATCCGAGCCGGGCACCTGCAAGGATCGGCCGCTGATGGAGATGGACCCGCACCAGCTCATCGAGGGCATGGTGATCGCGGGACGAGCCATTCATTCGCATCACGGCTTCATTTATATTCGCGGCGAATACCGGTACGTGCTGGATATCGTGGACGCGGCACTTGCCGAAGCTTATGCGCGCGGGTACCTGGGGAAGAACATTCTCGGGTCGGGCTTTGATTTCGACCTGCTGGCCCATACCGGGGCGGGCGCATACGAATGCGGCGAAGAGTCCGCGCTGATGGAATCGCTGGAAGGCAAGCGTGGGTACCCGCGCATCAAACCTCCCTTCCCAGCCGTGGTGGGATTGTACGGCTGCCCAACGATCATCAATAACGTGGAAACGCTGAGCGCCGTGCCATCGATCATCCGGGAGGGAGGCGACGCGTACGCGAATCGCGGCACGCCAAAAAACGGCGGCACCCGGATGCTGTGCATCGCGGGACACGTCAACAGGCCAGGGATTTACGAAGTGCCCCTGGGCATGAACATGAAAAAGTTTATCTACGATGTGGCGGGAGGAATTCCGGGAGGAAAAAAGCTAAAGGCTGTGATTCCCGGAGGAAGCTCCTGCCCGCTGCTAGCGGCTGACGAGATCGATATTCCGATGGACTACGATGCGGTGGCGAAAGCAGGGTCAATGCTGGGATCCGGCGGCATGGTGATCATGGACGAAGACACCTGCATGGTGGACATGGCGCGCCGGATCATGCACTTTTACGCGCACGAATCCTGCGGCTGGTGCATCCCCTGCCGGGAAGGAACGTCCTGGCTGCGCAAGACGCTGGAGCGGTTTCATGCCGGGATGGGCCGTCCGGAAGACATCGAGATGATCGCCGACCTGGCGAAAAACATGTTGGGTCGCACGTTTTGCCCGCTCGGAGACGCGGCGGCCATGCCGACGATCAGCATCATGAAGAAGTGGCGCGGTGAGTTTGAAGAACATTTGAAGGGACGCTGCGCGTCCAAATCCGCGGGACTGCTGGTTGGAGCGCGCTAGGAATCCATGGCCGAACAGAAACTAATCAAGCTGAAAATTAACGAACGCGAAGTGCAGGTGCCGCAAGGGACGCTAGTGATTGAAGCGACGCGGCGCATTGGGACGGAAGTGCCGTCGTTCTGCTACTACCCCGGGCTGTCGCTCCAGGCGGCGTGCCGCATGTGTCTGGTGGAAGTGGAGAAGGCCCCGAAGCTGCAGACCGCGTGCACGCTGGTGGCCACGGAAGGCATGATGATTCGAACGGACACCGAGCAGGTGCGGCAGGCGCGCAAGTACATGCTGGAATTTCTGCTGACGAACCACCCGCTGGATTGCCCGGTGTGCGACAAAGGCGGCGAGTGCGAATTGCAGGACATGGTCTTCCGCTACGGTGCGGATTCCAGCCGCTTCGTGGAAGAAAAGATTCACCGGCCGGAGGAAAAATGGTCGGAGCTGGTTTATTACGATGCACCTCGCTGCATCCTGTGCTTCCGGTGCGTGCGCGTATGCGATGAAGGCATGGACGTGAAAGCGCTGGGCGTGGGGATGCGTGGCGCGAACAGCGTGATCATTCCGAATCGCGGCGATCATCTGGAGTGCGAAGAATGCGGCATGTGCATCGACATCTGTCCGGTTGGGGCACTGACGAGCGGGACGTACCGGTATAAAACGCGGCCGTGGGAGATGTCCTACGTTTCCACGGTATGCACGCACTGTTCGAATGGCTGCAAGACCACGCTGAGCGTGCGCAATCACGAGATTCTGCGTTCGAACAACCGAGACCTGAGCGGGATCAACAAAGATTTTCTGTGCGTGAAGGGGCGATTTGGGTTTGACTTCACGAAACACCCCGAGCGCATCCGTCAACCGATGGTTCGCAAGGGAGACAAACTGTATCCCGTGTCGTGGGAAGAAGCCGCGCAGGCCGCGGCGACGAAACTGAAGGCTGTCTACGACGCCAGCGAAAAAGATTCGATCGGGTTCATCGGTTCGAATCGCGCTTCGAATGAAGAGAATTATTTGTTGCAGCGGATGGCGCGCGCGACGTTTGAAACGAACAACATTGATCATCACCGGACAGTGGATTACACGGGATTGATCACGGCGCTGGGCGAGCGTGCCGGCGATTCCCTGCTCACCATGGAGCAGTTGTATCAGTCGAAGGCGGTCTTGCTGGTAGGAAACGATCCTACGAATCAGAACCCGCTCGCCGGGTGGCAGATCCGAAGCGGCATCCGCCATCACGGCACGAAGCTATTCATCATCAACGCCAACGAGATCAGGCTGAAGCGCAAGGCCACGCAGTTTGTGAAAGTGACGGCGGGCCAGGAGGCAGCCGCGCTGCGGTGGCTGGCGCATGAGGAAGGACAGCTCTCGCCGGCGGTCGTCGAACAATTGGTGCAATTGAAGGCCGGGCTTGAGGCGGAGAGCGATGTTGCAGTTGTTTTTGGCGCGGAAGTTTCCGGCGCGGCGATCGCACCGCTGGTGACTTTTGGTTCCAAGCTCCCAGGCAAGACGCGATACCTGGCGCTAGGCGATTACGCTAATTCGCGCGGCGCGGCGGATATGGGCGTGCTGCCTGACCGCTTGCCGGGTTACGCGTACGTGGGCAATCCCCAGGCGCACGAGGCTTTTGAGAAGTTGTGGGGCTGCGGGGCGATTCCGACGAAGCCAGGGCTGACAACGCCTCAGATGGTGAAAGCTGCGCAAGCCGGGAAGCTGAAAGCCCTGTATGTCGTGGGCGCAAATCCGCTGGCACATTTCGGCACGCTGGGATACGGGCGGGGCCAACTGGAGTTGCTGATCGTGCATGAGATGTTCCTGACAGAAACGGCCAAGGTGGCGGACATTGTCTTTCCCGCGGCTTCCGCGTACGAAAAGGACGGCACGGTTACAAACACTTCGGGCGAAGTTCAAATGCTCCACAAGGGCGCGGAAGTGATGGGGCCGCGGGCTGACTTCGATCTGCTGAGGATCCTGTCGCATCAACTGGAAAAGTTGGGACGGGGGAAGGCGTTTCACTACAAGACGCCAGCGGCGGTGTTTGAAGAAATTCGAACCGCGGTGAGCGGTTATAACGTGCGGCCGGCGGGGCTGCTGACTGGCGGCGCAGAACCGACGCACGTGCAGTCTGCCAGAAACGGCCACGCGCCGTACGACGTGCCGGTGGGACTCATCCGATCCGCGAAGGACACTTTGTTTACCAGCGGGACGCTCGGGCGCTTTTGCACAATGTTGGAATCCCTGCCGGAGGCCACGACCGAGCCGTGAATTCTTTCTTAAAGGCGAATGCTGAGCTGGTTATCACGCTCGTCAAGATTGTGCTGTTGCTGTTCATCGTCCTGACCGCGAATGCGTATCTGACGTGGTTCGAACGGAAAGTCGTGGCGCACATGCAGTCGCGGTGGGGACCGCACCGCGTGGGCCCGCACGGATTGTTGCAGCCGCTGGCGGATGGCGTGAAATTTCTTTTCAAAGAGGACCCCACGCCCGCTGGCGTGGACAAGTTGGTCTACTATCTTGCGCCGCTACTGGCATTGGCGCTGGCGCTGACGTCGATCGCGCTCATTCCGTTTGGGCCGGAGCCCGTCCGATTGTTCGGGCAGGACATCTACTTGGGGATCGCGCCTCCCGACCTCAATATCGGGATACTCGCGCTCTTTGCGGTGACGGCGCTGGGAGTTTATGGCGTTGCGCTCGCGGGATGGGCTTCGAACAGCAAGTATCCGCTGCTCGGCGGGCTGCGCAGCTCGGCGCAGATGATCAGTTATGAGCTGACGCTGACGATGTCGGTGGTCGGCGTGCTGCTGATGGCAGGCAGCTTCAATTTGAAAAAAATCATTGAGGCGCAAGCGCACCATCTCCAGTGGGGGATTCTTGGTTGGAATGTGTGGCCACAGATTCTGGGCTTCTTTTGTTTTTTCATTGCGGCGGTCGCGGAAACAAATCGCGTGCCGTTCGATCTTCCGGAAGCGGAGTCGGAGCTCGTCGCGGGGTTCCATACGGAATACTCCAGCTTCAAGTTCGCGATGTTTTTTATCGCGGAGTACACCAGCATGATCACGGTTTCATGCCTGTGCTCGATACTGTTTTTCGGCGGATGGCTATCTCCCTTCCCTGCTTCGTGGCTGTTCACCCATTACTTGCCGTCCGCGATTCTGATTTCGTTTGGATTGTGGGTGATTTGGGACGGAATAAGATATGAGACGATTTTCGGACGGATCATATTGCCGGGCTTGGGAGCGGCAATTACGGCGCTTGGTGTGGTTTTTGTTTTGCTGCCCAAGGTAAACGAGTTTATTCAAGGGCCGTTCTGGCTGCTGTCCAAGATTCTTGTTTTTCTGTTTGTGTACGTGTGGATGCGCGGGACGCTGCCGCGTTTCCGCTACGACCAGCTGATGGCCTTCGGGTGGAAGCTCCTCCTTCCGCTGTCCATCGTGAACGTGATTGTCACCAGCTTTGTGATCCTCGCCAAGATGCAGTGGTGGGGTGCGAAATGACGGCGTCACTCGCAGTCTTCTTCGCACTGGCGGCGCTCGCAGTGATTGGCGCGGTCAGCTTGATCGTGCAAAAGCATCCGATTCATAGTGCGCTGTCGCTGATCGTGGTCATGATTGCGCTGGCGGGCCTGTACCTGCTGTTGGGTGCGGAATTCGTAGCCGCTGTACAGATCATTGTTTATGGCGGCGCGATCATGGTGTTGTTCGTGTTTGTGATCATGCTCTTGAATGCGGGCGTAGAGGAGCACACCAGCATTTCCAAGATGGCGGGAGCGCCGGGTTTGCTACTGGTCGTGGCGCTGGCGGGGTTCGTGGCGGCGACGATTGCGCGGTCGACGGAAAGCGTTGAGACCACGCTCGAAACCGGAGAAATTGCTTCGACGCTCGGAATTTCGAACATGATTTTCAAGGAATTCGTTTATCCGTTCGAGCTGACGTCGTTCCTGATTCTCGTGGCGGTGCTCGGAGCCACGGTGCTGGCGCAGCGGGAGAAAAGTTGAGATGGTGCCGACAAACTATTACGTGATCCTGAGCGCCATCCTGTTCGGTCTGGGCGTGCTGGCATTTATTTTCAAGCGCAACATCATCACCATCTTTATGTCCATCGAGCTGATGTTGAACGCCGTCAATCTGGCGTTCGTGGCTTTCAGCCAGGCGCTGGGGAAACTCGACGGGCAGGTTTTTGTGCTGTTCGTGATTGTGGTGGCGGCAGCGGAAGCGGCCGTGGGATTGGGGATCATCATTTTGATTGCGCGCAGCCGACAAACGCTGAACGTGGAACGCGTGGACCTGCTGAAACTCTAATGCCGAAATACCTGATGCTCGAATACCTGTGGATTGTTCCACTGCTGCCGCTGCTGGGCTCGGCCGCGAATGGAATCTTTGGCGCGAAGTGGCCGAATAAGATTGTTAACCGGGTGGCCATCGGATCGACGGGACTATCGTTTCTCGCGGCCCTTGAAGCGGTGCGCGAGTTTTTCGATTACTTCGCCGAGAATCACCATCCTTTCCAGAAAGCATTCTTCACCTGGATCGCGGCCGACAATTTCCGCGCGGGCGTTGACCTGCAGATGGACCAGCTCACGGTAGTGATGGTGCTAGTGGTGACCGGAGTGGGCTGGCTCATTCACATTTACGCGACCGGATACATGGCGCATGAGGGCGGTTACCGCCGGTTCTTTTCCTATCTCAACCTGTTCATGTTTTTCATGCTGATCCTGGTGCTGGCGGCGAATTACGTGTTGCTCTTCGTTGGCTGGGAAGGAGTGGGCCTCTCGAGTTACTTGCTTATCGGTTTTTATTTCCTGAAGAAGTCCGCTTCGGATGCGGGGAAGAAAGCGTTCATCGTCAATCGCATCGGCGACTTTGGATTCATGCTGGGGATGTTTTTGCTGTTTAAGACGTTTGGGACTCTGGATTTCGCGGCGCTTTTCGCCAAGGCGGACCCTTGGCCCGCGGATGCAATGGGACATCTTGGGACGCTTACGATCGCCAGCCTGCTGCTTTTCATGGGCGCGTGCGGAAAATCGGCACAGTTGCCGCTGTACGTTTGGCTGCCAGACGCGATGGAAGGACCGACGCCGGTGAGCGCGCTGATTCATGCGGCGACGATGGTGACCGCGGGCGTATATGTCGTTGCGCGCTCGCACATTCTTTTTACGCATGCGCCGACGGCAATGCTGGTCGTCGCCATCGTTGGCTGCGCGACGGCGTTCTTTGCGGCGACGATCGGCTTGGTGCAGCGGGACATAAAGAAAGTTCTCGCGTACTCCACGGTAAGCCAGTTGGGTTACATGTTTCTCGCGTGCGGCGTTGGCGCTTTCTCCGCGGGGATTTTTCACCTGATGACGCATGCATTCTTCAAGGCGCTCCTTTTCCTTGCGGCAGGCAGCGTGATTCATGCCATGGGCGGCGAGCAGGACATGAACCACATGGGTGGGCTC
>MNIJ01000154.1 GCA_001919715.1 Acidobacteria bacterium 13_1_20CM_58_21 | reverse complement strand
GGCGGCGTGGAAATCGACGGCGTTCGAATGGACGACCCGCGCAAGGAAATCGATTTCAACAAATCCGCTGAATTCCTTCTTCGCGCCGGGAAAAAGAAATTCCTTCGCGTCATTGTCGAATAAGCATCTCAAATTGCTCCATCCACTTTGTGAGCCGTAGCAACGCCGCGTCCCTACAACTACGGGCTGGAACGCCCCATCACCCCAGCACCTCGGCGACAAGTTGCCTGACGTGTTGGCCGACGGAAGGTGCGGCGGTGAGGCCCGGGGACTCCATGCCGACGAGGTGAATTGCCTGCGGCACCGCGGGGTCGCGGGTGATCACAAAATCGACAATGCCTTGGTGGTCCGGGGGAACGAGTTTGGGGCGCAGACCCGAATAACCGAGCTGTAAATCGCTCTCCCTGATTTCCGGCAGAAGCGTTTTGGCGCGATTGGCGAAATCCGCGATTGCCAGGCGATCTTTTTCGTAATTGTCTTTTCCTTCGACATACGTTGCCGTCGGTCCCACCAGAACCGTGGCCCACAGGGTTTTGGTGAAGTGCACGCCAAGGCTGAGGCCGCGCGAGTGCGGCAAAGGATAGACAAGATTGTTGATCAGCGAAGCGCGCGGGCCGCGAATTTCGCAGTATTCCCCGCGCACGGGGTAAATATGCCAAGAGCGGTTGCCAAGAAGCGCCGCAACTTCATCGGCGTGCAGTCCCGCGGCATTGATGACGCATTTTGCCTCGATCGTTTCCTCTTGTGAATCTTCCTGGTCTCCGATGCGCAACCCGACGCGAATGTTCTTCCCGGAAGGCGCGAGCGAGACGACCTCCGCCCGCGTGACGATGTTTGCGCCCTGATTGGTTGCCACGCGCGCGTATGCGTGCACCAATTCTTCGGCAGAGACAATTCCCGTGGACGGCACCACCAGAGCCGCAGTCCCCCGGATGTGCGGCTCCTGCTTCCGAATTTCTGCCGCATCAATGAGGCGCAATCCTTCGACGCCGTTGTCTTCACCGCGCTTCTTCAGGGCGACGAGTTCGGTTTCCTCGTGCGCATTGGCTGCCACTACGAGCTTCCCGGTGTGGCGGAAGGGAACATTGTGCTTTATGCAAAATTCGTAGGTCAGACGATTGCCTTCGACGCAGTGGCGCGCTTTGAGCGAATTCTTCGGGTAATAGATGCCGGAGTGGTTCACACCGCTGTTACGCGTGCTGGTAGCCATGCCGAGCTTGGGGAACTGCTCGACAAGAAAAACATCCTGCCAGTGCTCGGAGACCGCGCGCGCGATGGCACAGCCGACAACGCCACCGCCGATAATCAGAATATTGGCCTGATCCATTTCTACTGGTCGCCGCCGATTTCGTCAAAGTAGGGTTTACAGGGAACGAGTCGCGCCTCGGTTCCGTCATGGACGGCGTAGGCGGCCTGCTTGCTTGGTTCATAGCCATTGCGCCAGAGAGAAACCGCGCCGTGTGCGCCCTCTTTGCTAATGGCGTAGAAATAGATGTGGAAGGTCGTGAGTTTTTTCTTGTCGCCTTTATAGTTGTGCGCGACGCGGCCCATTGCTTCGAGGCAGGCGTCCGTGGGCGATTTGCCCTGGCGCATCATTTCAATGATGGTATGGCCGCCAGAAATCTTGATGTTTTCCTCGCCTTTGCCCGTCGAGCCCGCGGCGCCCACTTCATTGTCCACGCAGCAGCCCGCGCCGATGATCGGGGAGTCCCCGACGCGGCCGGGAATTTTCCAGGACAACCCGGAAGTCGTCGTGGTAGCCGAAATCTCTCCCTTGGCGTCCACGGCCATGCAAGGAATCGTGCCCGTTGGCGGGTGCGCAATAACCCGCTCGGCATAGGCGATCTGTTCTTCATCGTGGTCAAAGATGGCGGAAAGGTGTTCTTTCCATTCCGGCGAGTCGATACCCGGGCGCCAATTGAAAGAAGACTTGGCCTTCCACGCAAGCCAGATCTTGCGCGAGTGCTCGGTGAGGAGATTCATCTCCTCGAACCCTTCCGCGACCGCAAAACGCCGCGCGCCGTCACCCACGATCATGACGTGATTGGTTTTCTCCATCACCGTCTTCGCCAGGCGCGAAACGTTCTTGATGCGGCGCACGCTCGCCACCGAGCCGGCGCGGTGCGTGGGCCCGTGCATGACGCTAGCGTCCAGCTCCACTTCCCCTTCTTCGTTGGGCAATCCGCCGTAGCCCACGGAGTCATCGTTCGGGTCGTCCTCAACGACCGTGACAACAGCCACTGCGGCGTCAAGTGTATCGCCGCCTTTTTTGAGGATGTCCATGCCCTTATCGAGGGCATGAAGTCCATTGGCGCTGGAAATGATGAGAGGGCGCTTGCCCTGCGCGGCTGGCGCAAGGTTCCGGAGAGCGGACACATCGCTACCGTTTGGCAATGCTCGGCCAAACACTCTGCCGGCGCTGGCAACAGCGCTCCCCACAAGCGAAGTGAGGAAAAATTTGCGGCGTGACCATAATTCCATTTAAAGAACCTCCGGAGTATGCGCAGGGCACTATACAACAGTTGACACTCGATAGTTGAGGGAAGGAGACCGTGGGGCTGAAACCACGCTTCGAGGGAGTGAGGCGCGCTTGATGTTTGCCTGGCTGGTTGTTGTACCGGAGAGCGTGACGGCCCGACACACAGCTAGGAAGGATTTCATGCGGACACCTTGCCCTCAGGACCCTTGTGACCAGGCCATCCTGCGGCTGGCCTGGTCGTGGCCCACTTGGTATCGATGGTGCGGAAGTCTATGGCCGGCGATGGCACGGCGATTGAGTGGCGTAGTGCGCCGCAGGAATTCAAACGCCGAGCGGCTCCCTAGCCGGCAGTGGCGGGCTTGGCGGGGAATTCGCCTTCCCAGCGAGCAATGACCACGCACGCGACACAATTACCCAGAACTGTCACTGCAGTGCGGCCCATGTCCATGAGTTGATCGATCGCGAAGAGAAGAAATAACGGTTCCATGGGCAGATGAAACGAAGTCGCCGCGCCGAAAACAATCAGCAGCGAGGCGCGCGCCACGCCGGCGGTTCCTTTACTGCTGATCAGCAGCGTCAAGATCATCAAAACTTGCTGACCGATGCTGAGGTGCAGTCCTGCGGCCTGGACAACAAAAAATAAAGCCAGGGATTGATAAAGACTCGCGCCGTCCATATTGAAGCTGTAGCCGGTGGGGAGGACAAAGGCGACGATTTCGCGCGGGACGCCGAAGGTCTCCAATTGCTCGATGGCGCGGGGCACGGTGGCCTCCCAGCTCGCGGTGGCAAATCCAATGGTGACGGGCTCGGCCACGGCGTTGATGAATCGCTTGATGGGGATGCGCGCCCACAGCGCGATCGGCAGCAGAACGCACACGATGAAAAAGGCCAGAGCGACGTACATGGTGGCCAGGAGTTTTAGGAGCGGAAGAAGGACTCCCACTCCCAAGTGGCCGACGGTGTAGGCAACGGCGCCAAAGACGCCGAGCGGAGCGGCGTACATGACCAGGTTGGTGAACTTGAACATGGTTTCCGAAAGGCTTTCGGACAAGACGAGCATGGGACGGCGCTTCGCTTCGGGCACCAAAATGAGCGCCATGGCAAAGAGGACGCTGAAAACGACGATTTGGAGCACCTGGCCCTCGGCGACGGACTTGGCGATGTTCTCCGGAAAGATGTCGGTGATGAGTTGCGTGGCACTGTGGGGCGAAACATTGAGTGCTTGGGCGGCTGAGGCGGGAGGCAGATGAACACCTTCTCCTGCGCGGCTCAGGTGAATGGCGGCATAGCCGATGAGCATGGCGATGGTCGAGACGACCTCGAAGTAGATGAGGGATTTGACGCCGAGACGGCCCACTTTCTTCAGGTCGGAGTGCCCGGCAATGCCGACAACGAGGACTCCGAACAGCAGGGGCGCGATGATGACCTTGATGAGCCGGAGAAAGATGGTGCCGAGGAGCTGCAAGTTGACCGCGACAGAGGGCCAGTCCTGCCCAAGCTCCGCGCCGGCGAGAAGCCCGACCAAGATCCAAGTCGTCAGCGAGCGGCGGGATGCGGCATAGGTGCCGATGAGAAGGATCGCGAGCCAACGCAGGAGCGTTGGGACGACCGCGTCGTGAGGCAGCATGTGAGCGCCAGCCAGGAGCGTCGCAGCAATAGCGGTCGTGGAAACGAGAACGGCAGCGAGGAGAAGTCTGTTTTTCATGGGAGCTCGACCAGGGAGCGCATTGTTGGCGAAAGGTATGCTGCTTCGGTCTGTGTGTCAATGGAAGGCCATGAAAGGCCATGCCGAAATGACTCAAGTCAGGAAGTAACGAAATTATGAAGCCAGACAGTAATGAGGTAAGGAACGGCGGAGCGACACGCGGCGAGGAGAAGGGAGAATTTTTGTCCGCAAGGAAGCCCCCACCCCCAGGCCTGGGTCATCCACAAGTGTGAAAAGAGATGCCGCTGAAAGAGGCGGAGCGAAAGACGGCGAATTTCCAGGTGGGAACCTAGGGCTCCGACCAAAACTGTCGAGGTAAACGCCAAACAGGGCTGTACCACGGAGGCAGGAACAAAATTGCGGGGGCGGGCACTTTCGGCGCAACCTCAGGCGGGGGAGGCGCATCACACGGGCGAGGCAGAAGCCGACTAGGTCCGAGTAGAACTGCGCGATTGCGTGGGTCTGTACGGGTCGCTGGCTTCGGCCGCCCCAGCTTCCTCAGCCGCCATCCCTGCCCGTTTCGTCCAGCCCATCCAACTAGGAGGGTCGTAGCATGCCAACTCTGAGAGGAGCTGTACTTGCAGTATGCACTGCGCTGTTCTGCGCCACACTCGCCCCGGGCGCCAGAGCGGATCAGTGGGACAAGAAAACCATCGTCACCTTCGGCGACGCAGTGGGAATCCCCGGGCAGGTTCTGCCGGCGGGGACCTATGTCTTCAAACTGGCCGATACCCTAGCAGATCGGCACATCGTGCAAATCTGGAATGCAGAGGAAACCCAGATCTTTGCGACCATTAGGACCATTCCGAACACCCACTTTGGACCACCCGATAAGACCATCTTTGAATTTGACGAGCGCTCGGGCGATTCGCCCATGGCTCTCAAAATGTGGTTTTATCCGGGAGACAGCACCGGACAGGAATTCATCTATTCCCGTCATTCCTACAACCGCTAGGCGAAACTTGCTCCACAGTTGAATCGGGAAATTCTCGATTCGGCGAATCACTTGCGGCGGGGCTTCCACCCAACAGAGGTGGGAGCCGCGCCGTTTTTCTGACCCGCTCATAACGCTCGACAGCACTCGCCCCGGATGGGAATCGAAGTGCGCCTGGATCCGCATTTGGCGGCGCTAAGTGGCAGGTAGAAGACCTTCCGCTCGCCAAATCACCAAGGGTTTGCTCGATGTGGCGTAAGATAGTTCTCCGGGAGACGGGCCGATGAGAGATGAGAGCACAAAACAGGCAGCGCAGGAATACCTGGCCGCAAGGCTCACCGAAGAAGATCAGATATATGAAGAGAAACATAATATGGCCATGGCTGTCGCGGGCTCTCCCCTGGTTTGGAAGGGTGTTAAAGATGCTATTTTCGAGAAATGCCGTGAGTGGAACGCCGTGACGCAAGAAGAGACTCTTACGTGCAAGGAAACTGCGATGGGAGATCTCCGGGTTTGGTGCTCAGCTAGATCGAAACAGATGACCGTGCACTACGATTCCAAGAAACTTTTGATCACCGTGAAGAACGCCGGGCGGCTCGAACATGAAAAAGACGTGATACTTCACATCCAGGGATACCGAACGGGCTCTGATCGGGGCGATCGGAACGTTCACTTGGTTCGAAACGAGCAGCCAGTAAACATCGATATGTTAATTGTGGGCGAGCTTCGCGTTCTGACTGGATTGAGCCGTCAAAGGGGCACGTAGCGACAGAGACCCACCATACCTTCCGCACGCCGCGCTCTCACCAGCAGCGGTTCACTGCGCTGTTGCGCCGGGCGAGACCGAGCCGAGGTGTAAAGTACCAGGTATCGATCCGGGCAGCCTGCCTCACGCGCGGGGTATATTCGACCTCCCGGCATGCCTGGTCATCGCCATCATCACGGCGATTCTGGTGACGGGAGTACGCGAATCGGCGAACATCAATTCGCGAATCGCTTTTGTGAAAGTCGGAACTGTAATCACCTTCATCGCGGTGGTGGCGGCGTTTCTTTTGCGGCATCCAGGGGTCTCTGCGGCGAACTGGCACCCCTTCATTCCGCCGAATCTTGGAGCGTTCGGCCAGTTCGGCTGGTCGGGGATAGCGCGGGGCGCGGGAGTGATTTTCTTTGCCTACATCGGCTTCGACGCGGTCTCGACTGCGGCGCAGGAGGCCAAGAATCCGCAGCGCGACGTGCCCATCGGCATTCTCGGATCGCTGGCCATTTGCACGGCCTTGTACCTGGCGCTGGGCTGGATGTTGACGGGCGTGGTGAACTATACGCAACTGAATACAGCGGCCCCAGTGGCTATGGGGATTCAGGCCACGGGAGTGCGCTGGGGCAGTCTGGTGGTGATGCTGGGGACGTTTGCGGGACTAACGACCACCATGCCGGTGATGCTGCTGGGGCAATCGCGGGTCTTCTATGCCATGTCGCGCGACGGCTTGCTACCCGAGTGGGCCGGACGCGTTCATCCGAGATTTCGCACTCCGTGGATTTCTTCGATTATCGTTGGCCTTGCCGTTGCGCTATTTGCGAGTGTGCTGCCGATCAACGTGTTGAGCCAGCTCACTTCCATCGGCACGCTGCTTGCTTTCGTGATGGTTTCCGGCGGCGTTTGGATTTTGCGGTGCGGAGGCCGGATTTGGCGCGTGCCTTCAAAACGCCGCTCGTTCCGGTGGTGCCCATCTTGGGGATGGGAATCCCGCTGCTGTTGATGCTGAGCCTTCCGGGGAGCACCTGGCTGTGGCTGATTGTGGCTGATTCTTGGGATGGTCCTTTATTTCGGGTACGGGCGAACGCATAGCAAGCTAGCGCGTCAGCGCGGCGACACGAGATGAAAGAAATTCAAAAGCAATTCCTTAGCGGCTATAAAGCCCTAGTGGAAAGGCCGCTTTTGCCCTAGCCGATCGAAGCTGTCAGGTCGCCCCAAAGCTCCCACACTCGAACCAATGGTGAGAAGAAGAAGACCGCACGGCTGAAGGCCTGCGCCGCAAGTTGAATTCTATTCGGAGGTGCCCAGAGGGAGAAAGTATTGGGTGCCCTTGACGGGTTCTTGGAGGCGGCGAAGCAGGAGCTGGAGGTCTGCGCTGCGCTCGACGAAGTCAATGTCGGAGGTGTTGATGACCAGGAGGTCGGAGGCAGCGTAGCGGAAGAAAAAGTGTTCATAGGCGCGGGCAACTTCCTCGACGTATTCGGGGGGAATATGGGATTCGTCGCGGGAGGCTTTCTTGGCGATGCGGGCGCGGAGGACTTCGGGCTTGGCTTGGAGGTAGATGACCAGATCGGGAGCCGGGATGTCCGCGGTGAGGGCTTCGTAGTAGCGCTCGTAGAGCTTGAGCTCGGCATCGTCGAGATTGAGGTTGGCGAAGATGCGGTCCTTTTCCATCAGGAAATCGGAGAGGACCGGGCCGGGAGCGTCAACGGCGAGGGCTTCGCGGAGGCGCTTCTGGCGCTCGATGAGGAAGTACATCTGCGCGCGAAGAGCGCAGCCTGGCTTGGCTTTGTAGAAATCGGCGAGGAAGGGATTGTCCTCGCAATCGTAGATGCGGCGGGCGTGGAGGCGTTCGGCAAGGATGCGGGCGAGGGTGGTCTTGCCGACGCGCAAGGGGCCTTCAATGACGATGAAGCGGGGAGGCTCGAGACGGCGCTGCGGAAGGCGAGCGCGCTTGGCTGCGGAGGAATTGTCGCCGGCCATCGTTTGGTGTGATCCAGGGTGACGGACATCGATTATAGCAGAGTCGCGGCAAGAGTCATGGCGCACCGCGCGGCGTTTGCGAGGGCGGCACGGCAGGGTCAAGAGTGTAAGAATATTTCACTTTTATGCCCTAGTACTGCCGTTTGAAAAGAGGCAAACAGATGGGCTAGTGGGACGTACTAATTCAAATGTGACCAACGGGCCAGTGTTACGAGACCTTTTGACCACTAAAGTGATCTCCTCGCGAGTGGGGACGGACCTGCAAGACCCACCGGTAATACTGAGGTGGCAAATGGTCATTGCAGCGCTTCTCCTGATCTGTTCCATCCCGCACATGGACGACACGGCCAACGCGGTTAACGATTCTCTCGCAGTTGCTTCCGACACCGCGGCAAGAGATTCTGTGCTCGTCGCCTCCCTGCCGTCCGCGCCAGAACCCACGGTGAAAGCCGATCCGAAGATGATCGCTCCGCATGTGGCGACGCAGCCTTTTCTGCCGATGAAGCCGGTGTTTACGGGGCCCCGCGAAACGCCCCCACAAAGGAAGGTCTGGTATGGACTGGCGCTGGCGGGACACAGCGGCGCAGCCTTTGACGCCTGGACTACGCACCGGGCGGTCGTGGGCGGCTACGGCCTGGAGGCCAATCCGTTCCTGCGCCCCTTCGCAAACTCCAACGCCATTTATGCAGCTACGCAGGTGAGCCCGGCGGCGATGGACTACTTGGGCAAGCGGATGATGCTGAGCCAGCATGGCTGGGTACGGAAGATTTGGTGGCTGCCACAAACGGCGGGCGCGAGCATTTCATTCGTGTGCGGCACGCATAACCTCGGTTTGGTGCGCTAAAGGTTCCCTCAATCCCCCAGACCAGAAGCGTCCCGGAGAGCCTGCTCACCGGGACGCTTCTGTTTTAGAAAGCGCAGCCGCGGGCTCGGCTACTTGCCGACGACGACGATCACGAAGGAGCCCGGTCTCATTTTGCCGCGTCGCTCACCCGGAGCAGGTGGATCGAAATCCGCGGCCGGGAGGAAGATGTTGTGGGTCTGGAGGTCTAGACCCATGGTGCGGGCGGACTTCTTCGTGGGTACGTTCTCAACGACAGTGTACTTGTCCGGCGAATCCTCGTGGATCACCGTGAGGTTGCCATCGCCGCAGGAAGCGAACACGTAACCCGTCGAGGGCTCGAAGGCGCTGGCATCCGGGCCAGAGCAGATAGCGGGTGTGGCAACGACCTTGCCAGTATCCGCGTTGACCACGGCCATCACTTTATCGTCGCAGACGGAAAACAGCCGCCGATTGGCCAGGTCCATGGCGAGACCGGAAGGCGATTTGCAAGGCGCAAGCGGCCAGTGGTGGAGCTCCTTGAGGCTCTGCGCATCAAGATGATGAAGCTCGGACGTATCTTCGTTGTTCACATAGACCGTGCCCTGGCCGTCGGCGACGGCGAATTCCGGTTTTCCACGCAGATCTATCGTGCCAGCCACCGTGCCATCCGCGGCGCTGATTGCGGTGGCGTTCTTGCCGCGGCCGTTGAAGGTGAAGACGCGTTTGCTGACGGAATCGTAGATGATGGCGTCGGGATTCGCATCTGTCTTGACGGTGCCGAGGGATTTCAGCGTCTTGAGGTCGAAGATGGTTACATCGTTCGAACGGCCATTGCTGGTGAAGCCGCGTCCGACTTCGGAAGCGACAGCGATGCCATGAACGCCTTGGGTGTCGGGGATGTCGCCAACGACGGCGTAGGTGTCCGCATCGAGAACGACGACGTGCGTGCCGCGGGAGATGTAGACGCGGCGGGCGTCACCGTCCACGTAGACGTAGTCCCAGCCGCCCTCGCCACCGACCGGGACGGTCTTGATGACGTGATAGCCGCTCGCGGCCGGCGACGGTGTGGCCGCCGGCGAGAATGATCCGGCACAGAGGATCGCCACAGGGAGTGAGCCGACGATTCGAAGAAGCGTGAAACTCTTAGGCATGATGTTTTCTCTCTCTGGCTTGATAGCCGTTGCCTTCTAGACTGCACCCGAGCATTACCTATAGAGCGACGAAGATAAATAGAGCATAAATCGCGGCCTCTTGGGGTGCGTCATCTCTTTGTCGCCGGGGCTACATCTTCGTTTTGTGCTGTTCGAACCAGCCTGCAATATACAGCATTTTGGCGATGTGGTGGCTGGGGCGGCGGCCGATGCCGTGGGGTTCTTCCGGAACGCGAACCAGTACGGTATCAATATTCAGGAGTTTGAGCGCCTCGTAGAACTGTTCGGCTTCGGAGATGG
>MNIJ01000077.1 GCA_001919715.1 Acidobacteria bacterium 13_1_20CM_58_21 | reverse complement strand
CTGGATATCGGTCGCGCTACTGTTGCCGCAACGCGCTCACAGGATCTACCCGGCTGGCGCGACGCGCCGGTACAAAACTCGCGAACAGCGCGGCAATGACTAGGACAGGGATGGTGATACCGAAAGTCGATAGGTCAGCGGGCCGCATTCCTTCTACCAGGCGATTCAAGATACGCCCCGCAGCCAAAGCTGCAAGCATGCCGACGCCAACTCCGACGAAAATCATCACCAGGCTTTGTCCGAGTACCAGCCGCATGACATCTCGAGCGGTCGCCCCAAGTGTCATACGTACGCCAATTTCGGGCACACGCTGGCCGGTCAAGTAGGCCAGTACGCCATAAATGCCGATGCACGCCAGTAGCAGGGCTAATCCCGCGAATATGCCGAACAAGAGCAAAAGGAAGCGTTGTCGGGCCAGCGAGGCGCTTACGAGCTGTTCCATGGTGTGCACTTCATACAGGGCTTGATCGCCGGCCGCGCCCCGCAATTCCCGCCGCAACGGCTCGACGACATTCAAGGGTGGGACTGTTGTTCGCGCGGCAATCGACATGATTGAGGAAAAGAAATGCAGCAGGGAGTCGGGCACCTGGGCAAAGGGGTAGTACATTTGATCGCGCACCCGCGATTGATCGTCGCTAGCCAAGCCCCAGTGGCGAACATGCCCGACTATGCCCACTACCAGAGCCGGGCTGGCACCCATGGCGGGGATCCAGATGCGCTTGCCAACTGCGTCTTTCCTGCCGAAAGCATGCTGGGCGAGATTGTCGTCAATCACGACCACTGGTTCGCTACCGATGCGATCATGTTCATTGAAGAAGCGGCCCTGGCGCAGCGGAATGCCCATCACTTTCAAGTAGTCCGGCGTTACGCACGACGCCAGCGCGACGGGCCCCTGGTTCGGTGGCGGGGGCGTGGCGGAGGTCCAGTAAGGGAGGGAGTTCTCTCCTTCGCGCATCGGGATAATATCGGCCAACGCGACAGAGTCAACACCCGGGACGCGTCGAGCACGATCGAGTACGACCTGCCAGGCCGTGCGGACCTGCTCGGGATCCCCGAGCGTGCCGGGAGAAAGCGCGAAGCGTGCGGCCATTACGTCGTGCACGTTGAAACCGGGTTCGAGGGATGAGAGTGCGAGCAACGTGCGCCCAAGCATTCCGGCCGAGACCAGCAGCACCACGGCGAGGGCGATCTCAGAGATTACAAATGCGCTATGTAAGCGGCGTGACCTTCCCGCAATACTTCGCGCTCCAGCGCGGAGCGTCTGTTCTAGGCCGCGCACGGGAACCCGCACCGCCGGCGCCAGCCCGAAAAGAAAACCGCTCAAGAGCGAGGCGGCAACGGCGAAAACAAGCACGCGCCAGTCCAGATGGACCTCTCCCGCGCGCGGCAAGCTGCCTGGCCAAAACGCAACAAACGGATGAACGCTGAGAAATGCGAGGACCACGCCAAGCACGCCTCCACCAAGGCCTAACATTGCGCTTTCCGTAAGGCATTGGCGCGCCAGGCGGCTCCGCCCAGCTCCCAGTGCTACACGCATGGCAAGCTCCCGCTCGCGTGAAACCGCGCGCGCCAGTAGCAGACTCGCTATATTCACGCAGGCGATGAGCAGCACAACACCGACCGCCGACAGCAGTAGCCAGAGCATCGAGCCGACATCTCCGACCAGCTCCTTTTGCAGTGGGTAGGCGATCATTCCAAGGTCCGCATTCGACTTCGGATATTCGCCAGCCAGATGCCGCGCAATCAGCGCGAGCTCAGCCCGGCCCTCGGCTAATCGAAACCCGGGCCGCAGACGCGCCAGGACGCGCAGAAAACGCGCGCTGCGATTCTGCATTCGAGGATCAGTGTTTTGCCTTTGCTCCAGCGGTGTGAACACGTCCGCATCTCCATCCAACTGGAAGCTTGCGGGCGCAATGCCGACCACGGTAAATGGTTTGCCCTCATAAACGAGCGGCCTTCCGATGGCGCTGGGATCGCCGCCAAAGTCGCGCTGCCACAATCCATAGCTGATAATCGCGACCGGCGGTGCGCCCGGTCGGTCTTCATCGGGCCGAAATGCGCGCCCTTGTACAGGAGAGATACCCAGCGTGGAGAATAACTCCGCGGAGATCTGTCGCCCGTTTACGTACTCGGGATCTCCGGGCACACTGATCGTGCCGCCGCTATAAGTCCACGCCGCCAAGGCAAGCGTTTGGCTCTCGCGCTTCGCGTCGCCGAAATCGAGATTGGAAAAGCCCCAAAGCTCACCAAACTGTTCGGTGAATACGCGCAAAGTGAGCAGTCTGTCGGGTTCCGGGTAAGACAGCGGCCTTAGCAGAACACTGTTGATTACCGCGAACATGACGGTTGTAGCCCCGATGCCTAGTGCCAGTAGCAGCAGCGCAACCAGCGTGAAGCCAGGCTTTTGCCGGAATGTGCGAAGCGCATAGCGGGTGTCCTGCAGCAAATCTTCCAGCCAGCGTGTGCCGCGCGCGTCGCGGCACTTCTCCTTGACCTGCTCCGGACCGCCGAGCGCAAGCCGCGCTTGTCGACGTGCTTCGTCCGGAGCCCGGCCGCGCGCCACCAACTGCGACATGTGCTGCTCGAGATGAAAGTTCAGCTCCTTTTCTAGCTGTGCTTCCATTTGCCCTCGCCGCCATAGTCGCGTCCACCAGCTCATTGCGCACCGCCATCGGCCATCCCAAGGATCAGTCCAATTGCATCGATTAGTCGCTGCCAGTCGGCCGTTTCGGTTTCCAGCTGCTTCAGCCCTTTTCGCGTCAGGCGATAGAACTTCGCCTCGCGCCCGGTCTCTGTCTCTTTCCAATCCGCAGCCAGAAGGCCGCGATTTTCGAGCCGGTGCAATGCCGGGTAGAGCGACCCTTCCGGCACCTGGACCACGCCGCGTGACACTTGTTCGAGCCGTTGCGCGATGGCGTACCCGTGCACAGGGCCAAGCGCAATCACTTTCAACATCAACAGGTCCAGCGTGCCTTGGGGAAGGTCGGATTTGATGGGAGCCATTCTTATACCTCGTGCTTCTATGCATTAACACGAAAGCGGGTCGAAGCACAAGATCCACATCCCAAATCATTGTGACGACAGTGGATGGATGACACTATCGCTAGTGCGGCAAAATCCGAGCGTGCGCCTCTCTGGAGTAAGCATCTGTGGTTGACTCTCCGTCACTCCCAGCCAAACAACCCGTTTAGATCGGCGAGCCGCTGGCATGTGGTAGGCCAAGCCGAAACCGCAGGCGATCGTAGTCAATGAGCGGCTTAAAAAAGTCAGGTTCCATGAGAGGCCACAAGGAAGCACGTCGAGAGGTAGAACCAGCCCGGTCCAGGAGCGCGTTGACAGCTCGCCGGGCAGCTTCGTTTGCCGCTTCCATACACGCCACATCTGTATACGTCTTCACGTAATCGGAGGCCAGAAAGAGATTCGGAATCTCGGTAGAAGCTTCTGGCCGATATTGCAGCGAACCTGACGTGTTGATCAGCAAAGGCTCGAGATTCGTGGCAGCCGTCGGGTTAGGGAATTCGACGTCGGGATCGAGGAACCAACGGAGAAGATTGGCGTCGCGAATCACGACGGCGCCGGCCACATTGAGGTGTAGCTTGATTTGAGCCCAGACCTCATCCTCGATCTCCGCGGCCGAGCACTGCATAGCGGTTTTGTTATAAAGGATGCCGGGCGTTTCCCAATCGGAAATGTCAACGGAAAGAAGACCACCAAGTTTTCCATCGCCGAAATCAGAGAGATTGGCGTGACTCCAAAACTGTCGTTGCGATATAGAGGTAAGAGCCCAAGGGGAATCGGCATAAAGGGAGTGGCCGAATTCGAGGGGCACGTCGTCTGCAAGATAAAACTGAATGCCGTTCATCCATGCGGTACGAAGCTTATTAAGGTTCGCGAGCGAAGGCGCATACGCCTTAAGCTGATCATCGACAAGCGTGGCCATAATCTCGACGGGCATGGCCGAAATGTAGTAATCAGCAGTGATTTGGTGGGATTGTCCGCCGGTCTCCGCGGTTACCGAGGTTATTCCTACTGATGACAGATTCAGCGACTTAATGGTTGTGCCGGTCTCGAAACGAACACCGCGCTGCCGCAAATATGACGACCAGGGGGTCAGCCAGACATCGCTGGTGGGACCAGTGAGCAGTCGATCGAAACCCCCATAGGTCAACAAGCCGAAGAGAAGTTGTAAGAGTGTGTAGCCAACCGTGCGGGTGCTGCCGTCCTGGGCACGCACCGCAACAAGGGATCGACTGAGGCCTTTGCCCAAGAGGGTTTGGTAGTCCGCCGAGTGATTCGCGGCATTAATAAAGGTCCACCAGGGAATCTGCTCGTATTCAGCAATCCTCCTTTCAGGACAGCTTGTCAGCAGCGTGAATAGACGGTCGACGAAGTACAGGACCTCGTCGTCGGGAACTCCGATGCCACGGAACGTGTCCTTAAAAGTGAGAGCCCAATCCTCTACATTTTGCGGGATTCGCGCGTTCAGAATGAGTGATGGCTTGCCGGCACGGGCCACAAGAATGCGCGTGGCGTGAACGAGATTATCAAATACGGTCAGATTCCCTGCGTAAGGGATGCGCTTCATGGTGTCCGGCAGGTGGCGATAAAACGCAGGAAAGAAGCGGAAGCCGTGCTCACCCGGCAAGTCTTTGCGACCATCTTGTCCGGTGTTGGGGACCGAAAGACTTCGAGCTTTCCCGCCGATAACATCCCGCCTCTCATAGACGGAAACGTCGAAGCCACGTTCGATTAGTTCATGCGCGGCGCTCAAGCCGCCAACGCCGCCGCCGAGAACGGCCACACGCACGGACATGGTTGCCGACTTTATCTTGGCGATGGATTCCAGGCAAGTGTTCTGAACCGATAACGGGCATTTTCCAGTCGCATGCTCCGGCAGGAGCGACCTGACTTAGCGCGCCGCTATTGGCAAGGCGTGCTGTGGTCGCCTTCCTATTTCGCCGCCACTTGCGGCGGTGCCCCGGGCAACCTTCTCAAGTGTTATATCGAGCAGCAGGAGAAGCCGCGCTGACGTTTTAAGGAGCCTTATATCCCCGTCCGGGGCTTTGCGGCCCGCGGGTAAGACTCGCGCCAACGTTCCTCGCGGCATCTATCACGCATGGTTTGCTTATTCTCTAGAAACATTTGGGACCCTTGGATCGTCTGTATCTATAGTCGTCGCCAATTGCCTTGCTCTTCGTGACCGGGAGGTGCTTGCTCGTGCGTAACTTGTTCTTTGACCTTCGTTACGGCTTCCGCACCCTCCTTCGCAATCCCAGCTTCTCCATCGCTGCCGCCCTCCTCCTAGCTTTAGGCATCGGTGCCAACACCGCGATTTTCTCCGTGGTCAATCCCGTCCTTCTCCGTCCGCTCCCCTACCAAGATTCGTCCCGCATCATGCAGATTTGGCATGTTCCTCCCGCAAAGAGCTTCCCCGGATTGACGCTCTTCTCGGTCTCCCCGGCAAATTACCTCGACTGGCAGAACCAGAACCATTCCTTTGAAGAGATGGCCGCCTACGGCGGTGCGAGATTCAATATTGGCGGCAAGGAACGGCCGGAAGCGATTCAGGCCGCGCCGGTCGCGCCCGGCTTCTTTTCGATTCTTCGTGTTCATCCGCTCCTCGGGCGGACGTTCTCGCCGGAAGAAGACCGTCCCGGCCAGGGTCACGTTGCTGTTCTCGGCCATACTCTGTGGCGCGATCACTTCGGCGCCGATCCCGGCATCGTCGGCCGGGATATCCTTCTCAATGGTGAAACCTACAACGTCATCGGCGTCATGCCTCCCAATTTCAAGTTTCCGAGTTGGGCGCAGCTTTGGGTTCCCCTGGCCTGGACCAACCAGCAGCGCGCTGTGCGCGGCAATCACAACTACTTGGTCATCGGCCGTTTGAAACCGCGCGTGGAAAGCCGCGCAGCACAAGCCGAACTCAGCGCCATTTCCTCTCGGCTCGAGCAGCTCTACCCGGAAGACGATAAAGGATGGGGCGCCACGATCCTTCCGCTGCGCGAGCAGCTCGTCGGCGATGTCCGCCCGGCCCTGCTGGTTTTGCTGGGCGCCGTAGCTTTTGTCCTTTTGATCGCATGCGCCAACGTTGCCAATCTTGTGCTCGGCAAAATACTGGAGCAGAAAAAAGAAATCGCCATTCGCGCCGCGCTGGGAGCCACCCGCGGCGCAATCCTCCGCCAGGTCCTGGCTGAGACGGTGCTCCTCTCCCTTGCCGGCGGCGCCCTCGGCCTGCTTCTGGCGCGTTTTGGCGTGACCCTGATCGTGAAATTCCTCGCCGACCGGCTCCCGCGTTCGACGGAAATTACTCTCGATGCCCCGGTGCTGGCCTTCACTGCGTTTCTCGCCCTCTTCGCGGGCACCCTCGCGGGTCTACTCCCGGTGCTGCGGTTCACGAGAACAGATGTGAACGAAGCTCTAAAACAAGGGCAAAGCCGCGGCAGCTCCTCTCCCAGCGGAAGCAAAACGCGCCTTCTTCTGGTTGTCTCCGAAGTGGCCCTCTCGCTGGTTCTGCTGATCGGTGCCGGCCTCATGGTCCGCACATTGTGGCAGCTCAGCAGCGTTCATCCCGGCTTCGATCCCAATAACGTCCTTACCATGACCGTTCCGGTTCCTGCCAACAAATTTGCCACCGCCGCCGCGCAGAGCGCCTTTTTCGATCGCGTACTTCAGCAAGTTCGCCGAACACCGGGTGTGGAGTCAGCCGGAGTAGTTGATGACCTCCCGCTGGGCAACGGTGGTTCGCACCAGCCCGTCGCTATCGAAGGCCAGCCTGTCGTCCCCATGGCCGACCAACCCGAAGTGGACGTTCGACTAATCAGTTCAGGCTACCTTCATGCCTTGCGCGTCCCGCTGTTGAGCGGACGCGACATCAGCGACTCCGACGTGGTTGGCAGAACTCCCGTCGCGCTCGTCAGTGAATCGATGGCCAAGCGCTTTTGGCCCAATCAAGACCCTCTCGGAAAACATCTCACGCTGACCTTTTTCCCAAATGAGGTCCGCGAAGTCGTGGGAATCATCGGGGATGTGAAATTGGATTCTCTGGACGAGACCCGGCCCGTGGCAACGGTGTATTGGCCTCTCGATCAGATGGTTGCGCCTCCCTCCGAACCTTGGCGCTCTTTCGGAATGAGCCTTGCGGTGCGCACCAGCGCCGATCCCCTGAGCGCCGTTTCTGCCGTGACCAGTGCCGTCCGCCAGGCGGACCCGCAAACGCCCGTCATAGACGTGATCAGCATGAATGGATTGATTTCCAACTCCTTGTCGCCGCAGCGCTCCAATATGCTTCTGCTGGCCGCATTCGCGGGGCTCGCGCTCGTGCTCACCGCAGTTGGCATTTATAGCGTGCTCGCCTATACCGTTCGCCGCCGCGTTCGCGAGATTGGTATTCGCATGGCGCTGGGCGCGTCGCACTCCGACGTCTTGAAGATGGTGATTGCCGATGGCTTGAAGCCCATTCTGCTCGGCGTCGGTATTGGCTTCGCTGCCGCGCTAGCTCTGGGACGCGTCGTCTCCTCTCTCCTCTATGGTGTGCACTCAGCCGATCCGCTCACCTTTGCCATGGTCGCACTCCTTCTGGTCGCGGTCGGCCTGCTCGCTACCGTCGTGCCTGCCTACCGCGCCACGCGCGTCGAACCCATCCGTGCCCTCAGAGAGGAGTGAAGCGCAAAACAACTTGTCGCCGATGGTGGTCCGAACATGGCACTTCTCCAGAAAACAGCTGCAGACCAAGATGCAATTCTGAGATACCGGCAATCAGCCATGAAGGCGACGCGCACTCTTCTTTGCTTGACGTGGTGTTGCTGTGCTCCCACAGTCGTGGGCACTACAACACGGGTAGATGAGCCGGTTCCGCCGGACTACTCTCGCTAAGTATCCGAATGTCCTGCCTTTGAGCCTCCTTTTCCCCCGCATGCCTCCTGGCGTGCCGCTTGCACTTCTTTAGACCCGGCACCTTCGTTGGAGGGCACCATGGCACGGTTCACGGGGAACTTTTTCAAAAATGGAATAGGTACGCGCCTCGTCTTAGCGCTTCTAGTAGTGACCACGATCCTGGCCCGTCTGTCCGCCGGACAGACCGACCACAACCCGCCTCAGGTCCGCGAGGGTTCGTTGCTTTACCGTTCGCCCATCTCCGGCCGCTACGAGTCCGTGCCGCTGGTCCATACGGATGCCACGTTGGACGTGCGCGGCTTGGTGGCTGCGGCCACCGTGACCCAGCAATACGTGAACTCCAGCACCGCGCCGATCGAAGCCGTTTACATCTTCCCGCTACCGCACGACGCTGCTGTGTACGACATGGAAATCCGGATCGGCAACCGCGTGATTCGCAGTGTTATCCACGAACGCGAGGAGGCCAAACGCGTCTATGAGGCGGCAAAGTCCGAAGGCAAACGCGCCGCCTTAGTGGAGGAGGAGCGCCCCAACATCTTCACGGCCTCGGTCGCGAACATTATGCCCAACGACCGCATCGACGTCCGGCTGCTGTACGTGGAATCGTTGCGCTGGGAGAAGGGGCGGATGCGGCTGATTTTCCCGATGGTCGTCGGTCCACGCTATATTCCCGGAACAGAGGCCGTTGATCACGTCGGAACCGGCTGGGCAGCCGATACGGACGCTGTGCCGGACGCATCACGGATCACTCCAGTTGTTCGGAATCCAGAAAACCGTTCCGGCCATGACATCTCGCTCGACGTTGATCTGGATTCCGGCTTCGAGGCTGCCTCCATCACTTGCGTCTCTCACGCGGTCAGCGTGCGTCGTCTGGCAAATGGCCGGCAGCACGTGGCACTGGCCACAGGGGTCACAATTCCCAACAAAGATTTCATCCTCGAAGTGCAGCAGGAGGAAAGCACGCAGCCGAAGGCGGCTCTTTTCCTCTCTCCTGGAAGCGACTCCGCCGAAACACATTTCCTGCTGGCCGCTTTCCCACCGACAGTGCAGCCCAGCGAGCGCATGCCAGTGGAAATGCTCTACATGATTGACGTGTCGGGTTCCATGGCTGGCACTTCCATTGAGCAAGCCCGCGAAGCTTTGCTTCAGGCTCTGGACCGGCTACGGCCAAGCGATCGCTTCGGTATCCTCCAGTTCAGTAACGACTATCGGGAGTTTCGATCAACGCCGTTGCCCGCTACACCGGAAAATCTCGAAGCGGCCCGCGATTATGTGCATGGTCTCGTGGCCGGCGGCGGCACCGAGATGCTGCCAGCGCTGCTTCACCTGATGCGCCAGCCGGAGATTCCCGGCTACCTGCGCCACATTGTCCTTCTGACCGACGGCGATCTCGGCAATGAGGAGCAGATTTTCGCCGCGCTTCGGCATGATTTGGGCGGCGCGCGCTTGTACACGGTGGCCATCGGGAGCGCGCCGAATCTCTTCCTCGCCACCAAGATGGCCCAATTCGGGCGAGGGACCTTCACGCACATCGCGGACATCAATGAGATTCGAGCGCAGATGACGCAGCTTTTCGAGAGCATCGAGAGTCCGGTATTGACCGATGTGAAGCTGTCCTTTGAGGGTGTGGAGGTGGCGGAGGAGTACCCGGAGCGTGTGCCGGACCTTTTCGAGCGGCAGCCACTGCTGATCTTCGGACGCATTTCGAAAGGCCGCGTGGGGAAGGCTCACCTGACAGCTCGCGCGGGCAATAACCCCTATGAGACGACCATCGATTTTGACTCGTCGCGGGCGACTTTCCATCCGGGCATCACAACCCTGTGGGCGCGGCAGCGCGTCGAGGATCTGATCGACCGCTGGCGGCAAACAGATGAGAACGGACAAGCGGAGATTCGCGCGAAAGTAATTGCCCATGCCATTCGTTATCGGCTGGTCACACGCTTTACCTCCTTGGTTGCGGTCGAGGAAGTGGTGGTAAACGCGGGCGGCCGATCGAGCACCGTTCCGGTGCCTACGGAGTTGCCGGCCGGTTGGCAAATGGACAAAGTCCTTGGCGCTCCAGCTACCGGGACGGCCGACGCCTTTCTCGAAGCCGTGGGTGTCGCCCTGCTGTTCGCCGGCATCGTGTTGTTGTGTCTCGTGCGGAAGCCAGGAGGAGTCTGGTGAAGGCCCTGCGGTTTTTGACTGCGCTGATCCTGACCGCCGGGGCATGCCTTACGGGTCGGGCCACTTATTTAAACGCCAAGGCCAAGCTTGCGGGCGTCCTGATCCGCCGGGCATGG
>MNIJ01000016.1 GCA_001919715.1 Acidobacteria bacterium 13_1_20CM_58_21 | reverse complement strand
CAAGCTAGCCGCAGAAATGAATTCCACAACCGGGCCATAAGTCGCGTTCGAGAAAGTCGGGCAAGCGTACCGTAGAGTCCATCAGTACGCCGAGGCTGCCCAGAAACCCTACTTCTACCCGGCTCGCAAGTGACTGATTCTGTACGCCCTGAATTCCCCGTTTTGGATGCCCACAAAGAGTGGATTTAGGTAAGCGTCGATCGAGGGCCTTGACGCGGTGAGCTTGAGTACGCAGGACAACGCCGACTAGGCAGAAGAAACTGGAATTGTTTGGGGCTTAAGGTCACCGAGAGTGTCTTCCGCGATACCCAGTTCTGAGCATTTCTGAACCCAATCTTCGGGCGAAAGCTTGCCGGCCACGAGATCGTTCACCAGTCCAAAAGCATCCAACGTTTCCTCGGCCCGGCGGAAGTGAAAAACAGCTGGCTGGGTATATAATTTCCAGCCCTTTTCGAGAAGCATAAGGCTTACAGCCATCCCGAGAAGATGAGTCGCTCTGTCCGTGCGCTCCTTTGGAGTCAACAGTGTTCCCTTGGGATCCGGAAGGCGTGAGCCAATTTGGGGCAGCTGTTTCAGAAGATCCGGAAGGGAGACGGCTTTCTTACCAAGGAGCAGCGAACCGAATTTGGCAACTTCTGAACGCCAGAACGGAATGGTGACCAGAGTTCCCACCTCATCCCAGGCTACGTGTCGAAGGGTACTCTTGGGAATCTGCTGATTCATCTTTTCTACGAACAACAACTCAGCGGACTGTGGTTGATCGAAGAGAGATGAAGCTTGGAGCTCGTCCGGTTGAGGATCCTGTGCCTGCAGCTGTTCCATGGCGGCGATGCGGTCAGCGAGAGGGGGGTGTGTATCGAGGGGGCTCGTCTGAGCAGATCTTGGTTCTTCTGCGATGCTTGCATTAACGAACTCGGCGATAGATGGCGCCGCAAGGAACCGGCGGAAGCCCTCTCCAATGTCCGGGATGCAATTGCGACCAATAATGGGCGCAACTTCACCTTCCCAATACACGGGCCAGAACAGGGCCGCGCCATGAATCTTTTTCAATCCGTGAATGGCAGGTTGCTTGCCGGCAATCAGGCAGGCGAGCTCGTCCGAGCGGTGTTCCTGCTTTCTAGACACGAAGTTAGTCACGCCGAGGAAAAAGATGAGGTACCTCTTGATGACAACAGCAACCAATGTGAACAAAAGTCGAAGAATGTGAATATGGCCAATTTCCTGCAAATTGGCCATATTTTGAAAGCTCCGAATCAGAACTGTGCGGGCTCTGTACAGCCAAGGGCCTAACGACGTGTCACCGCTGTAGAAATGCGCAAACTCATGCGCGAGCACCGCACGGAGTTCCGAGACATTCAGAATAAAAAACAGCGGGAGACCGATGCCCATGACCCGCCGGCTTCCAAAACCGAGCGTGCCGCCACGATCTGTGACAAAGGCGTTCGGCTGCCCGACGAGGTAGACCTCACAAGGAACCTGTTCATTCAGAGCACCGGCGATCTTATCAATTTCACGGAAGAGTTTGGGCTGCGTGGAGCGGTCGAGAAGCGGTCCAGGTGGGTCGAATTTGTCGCGCCGAGGCAAAAGCGACCACAGCATTGTGCCGGCGACGGCGATCCCACCCAAAAACAGCAGAATCACCTGCATCTGCAGGGTCTGGGTGTTCAGGAGCAGCAGGTAAGGTAAATAGATGCACGCCACCGCGAGCAGGAGCAGCAAGAGATAGGAGACCCCGACCATGAAGATTGAAAGAAAGGCAAAGAAAGCCACCGAACGCTTCGGAGTAATGTTGATTTGTGCGTTAGGCATAGGATAAGAGCACGCTGAAGACTACTACTCTTTGCTGAACATTACATAACTGATTGACTCAAAAAAGCCGAGGATAGAATCTCCTCCTACGCAGCGTTCCATGATGGTGCGATCCGGTCCCCCGGCACCATAACAGCCATACTCCCGAGCAAATCCCACGTCTCTGATGCGATGTATAACGATAGGCCGCGACTGATATACTTCGACCAAGCTGCATCGCCTCGAAGAGAACATCGGAGCCACTGCCGTCGAACTTACGCCCGAAGATCTCCGGCAGCTGGAAACCGCGCCTTGAAAGATCGCGGTGCAAGGCCTGGGACCGCCTGGTACACATTTGGCTCACTTTCTTTCGATTTCATTTCTCTTCGGAGCATGGAAAACTTGTCAGGGGCGGCGCGCTGACTACGGATAGCGGCTTTGAAAGTCCGGGAGAGTTCCGGGGCTTTTGGTTTCGCTGTCGCGGGTGAGGGTATTTCCGGTAGTTTTTCCGGCGCGGGGCGCCATGCAAGTCATATGGGCAAAGGAGGGGACTTAGATGAATCCGAAGATCTTCAAGATGATGCTTGGGGTGTTGCTTTTGGGCCCTGTATTTTCTGCTCCTTTGAAAGCGCAGGTGGCGGGCGCAGCTGTGACAGGTACAGTCACTGACTCGTCGGGCGGTGTGATCGCCAATGCACAGATTGCAGCAAAAAATGGCGCTACCTCGCTTGCCACTACGACCACCAGCAATTCGGATGGTTTTTACAATTTTCCAAACCTTCTTCCCGGGGACTACCAATTCACAGTGACTGCTCCGGGTTTTACCACCAAAGTTTTGTCCATTACGCTGACGGTTGGTGCGAAGCGTTCACTGGACGTTGGGATGGCGGTCGGCCAGTCGCAGCAAACCGTGCAGGTGACCGAAGAAGCCCCAACGATTCAACTCGCGTCATCGACGATCAGCGGAGTCGTAGAAGGATCAGAAGTCCGCGAGTTGCCTCTGAACGGCCGCGACTGGGCGTCTTTGGCTACGCTGCAGCCTGGAGTGGTTTCCGTGCGTACTCACGAGTCGGTAACCCAAGTTGGCTCACATGCGCGCGGACTAGGCATGCAATTGAGCATTGGCGGCAATCGGCCCCAGCAGAACACTTACCGACTCAATGGAGTAATTATCAATGATTACTCGAATGCCGGTCCGGGAAGCGTACTTGGCCAGAATCTGGGCGTAGACGCGATTCAAGAGTTCTCCGTCCTGACCAGCAACTATACCTCAGAGTACGGCTTCACCTCCGGCGGCGTCGTCAATGCGATCAGCCGCTCGGGCACCAACCAGATTCACGGCAGTGCGTATGAGTTTCTTCGCAACAGCGCGCTGGACGCGGCGGATTTCTTTGAAAATGCCAACAGTCTCCCCAAGGCAGCTTTCCGCCGCAATCAGTTCGGAGGCTCGGCTGGAGGCCCGATCTGGAAGGACAAAATATTCATTTTTGGAGATTACGAGGGACTCCGGCAAAGCAAGGGCATCACACACGTCGCCAACGTCCCCTCGCCCAATGCGCGCAACGGAATTCTTAACGACGCAACTGGAAATCCGCTTCCCGCCTTACCGTCGAATTTCGCGTGTCCCGCGGGGTCGACCTTGCCTGTCCCGGGGCAGTCAAACACCTGCGTCGATGGCACGATCGCAAAGTTTTTCACATTTTATCCGGTGTTCAATGCCGGCCTGATTGGCCCAAGCAACAATACTGGGCGTTACGCCTTTTCGGGCGCGCAAGTGGTGCCCGAGAACTACTACACGACCCGCGCCGACCTAAAGTTTTCGGACAAGGACACTTTGAATGGCAGTTGGTATTATGACCGCTCGACATTCACTCAGCCCGACGGGACGAACCAGGTATTGGATCAGTTCGTCGTAGGCCGGCAAGGCTTTTCTGCTGAAGAGACGCACATCTTCAGCCCTGGCCTGGCCAATGCGACCCGCTTTGGCTATAACCGCAGCTATGCGGATGGCCAATTGACCCCGGCGGCTATCAACCCGGCGGCGAAAGATCTTTCCTTTGGAATCTCGCAGAGTCTCTTCGCCCCGAGAATCAATGTGCCGGGACTTACCGCGTTCCGTGGTGGCCTTAACGGCCAGTCCGTCCAGAACTACCTCCTGCAAACCTATCAGATATACGACGATGCCGTGCGCAACATCGGAAAGCACAACGTTAAGTTCGGCGGCACGCTCATTATCTATCATCTAAACCTTTTTGCGCCTTTCATAGAGGATGGCACGGCCTCGTTTGCCTCGATGTCGGACTTTCTCAATAATATTCCTCATAACGTGACTGGCCCCCCCGACCTTTCCGCGGTGAAGACCCACCATAACCACACTTCGGTTATCGCCGGATATGTTCAGGACGACTGGAAGATGCGTCCCAGCCTAACCCTGAATCTGGGCTTGCGGTACGAGATGGAATCCATTCCGACGGAGACCAACGGGCTTGTCGCCAACATGCCGACCATTACCACCGATCCCAACGTCGGTCCTTTCAACAAGTTCTACTTCTCACATAATCCAACGAATAAAAACTTCGAGCCGCGGATCGGCTTCGCCTGGGATCCCTTCCATAACGGAAAGACCGCGGTTCGGGGGGGCTTCGGCTTGTTTGATTCCCTACCGCTTCCCTACGAGTTGGTCATCAACAATGCGCAAACGTCGCCGTTCCACGTCAACGCTATCGTGACCGGCTGCCAATTTACGTCGAACCCGACTTGTGCTCCACAGGGCTCATTTCCGCATGCGCTGCCGCTGACCAACCCGCCGGCCTCGGCCCAGACCTGGAACTATGTGGACACCAACATCAGGCGCAACTACATCTACCAATACAACCTGAGCGTGCAAAGGCAGTTCACGGGGACACTCTCTCTAACAGTGGCCTATAGCGGCTCACGCGGAATCCACAATCCCTTCCAACTCGACGACATCAACACTGTTTACCCCACGCTGACTCAAGGGCGCTGGCTATTTCCGAACCCGGTCGGCAGCGGATGCGTGCCAGGGGCCTGCGGGAAAGTGAGTTCAACAACCAACGCCATCGTTCCAGGGCAATTGATCAATGCGAATGTCGCTCAGATCCAGACGACGCTTTGGTCGAGCATGTCTTATTACAACTCTCTCCAGGCGCAAGTGGAAAAGCGCTTGAGCCATGGCCTGCAAGTGCTGTCCTCATTTACCTGGAGTAATACCATCGATACGTCATCCGGCAGCTTCGCGGGCGACAATTTCGCATCGAATCTCTCCGCCATCACCCCGTGGTGGGATTTGAGAATCGTCCGAGGGCTGGCAGACTTCAACGTGAGGCGCAATTTGACGGTAAACGTCTTGTGGGATCTGCCCGCGTCAAAATCGCTTTCCGGCATCGTTGGGGTGATTGCCAAAGGTTGGCAGTTGGGCGGTATCGTTCAGGCAAGCAGCGGAGTTCCTGTCTGGGCTCTGTCTGGCATCGGTGGAGACCCCATGGGGCAGCTCAACTCCGCACCCATCGCGATTCCGGATCGCGTATCTGGATGCGCGCTGACGAACCCATCATCCGGGCGTCACGGCAGCCTCCAGTACATTAATCCTGCATGCTTCGTCAATGCCCAGGCTCCGGACCAAAACTTTTACAACGTGCACTGTGACAAGAGTTTCGCTTTCCCAACGTGTATCAACCTTCTCGGCAACCTGGGGCGCAACACTGTCATAGGGCCAGGGCTGGTCAACGTGGATTTCTCTGTGGTTAAGAACACCAAAGTTCCCAAAATCTCGGAAAATTTCAATGTTCAATTCCGAACTGAGTTCTTCAATGTCTTCAATCGCGCCAACTTCGCGCCACCTCTGGACAACCTTCAATCGCTCGACGGCAGTGGAGCCCCGGTGAGTGGATTTGGCCAGCTCACGTCCCTCCAGGTCCCATCGCGAGAAATACAATTCGCGTTGAAGTTTACCTGGTAGATGTGGGGTACTTGATAGCACATGAATGAGGGGAACCGGAGTTAGCGCAAATCCCAGGTTCAACCCTGTGTGCTGCTTCGGCGGGCCGTGTGGCATTGGCACGGACCGCTCCCCTGAGCTCAGACAGCAAGTTACTTCAAAAGGCGGTTCGAATTAGTAGCCTTGGGGAAGATCGGGCCGGTAGGCCACTGAAGGTGCTGTCAAAGGCGATGCAAGCGAAATTCGGTGATTTCGATGGACACATCGGCATTCAGAGCTGTGCACCCAGGTGGGTCGCCAAAGACAACGTGGTTAAAGCAGTCGATTTCGTAAGATCGCTCCTTTAGCCGCCCTATGTCGCCATGGGCTACGCGAATTCCGGCGCACGCTGGCGCGGTATCGGAAGCGACGCTACCAAAAAAAACATGCCAAGACTGTTAGTCCTTTTCCGAGGCAAAAGGTCGTATACCTGCGAAATGAAAACTTGACGAAGGTCGCGACCTGTCTTCCCTTGGGATGCTCCCTTCCTATTGACACTCTATATGTAGACCAATATTATTCCTATAGGAGAACGATAGGAGATATGTCTTGAACTCTGAACCGACAACCCTGTTGCAAGGGACTCTGGACCTGCTGATCTTGAAATCGCTTGTCGTCGGCGAGATGCACGGGCTGGGGATCTCGCGCAGAATCCAGCAGATTACAGGCGGCACTTTTGTTGTTAAGCCAGGATCGCTCTTTCCCGCTCTACACCGAATGGAAGAAGAAGGTTGGATTTCCTCCTTTTGGGGAGACTCCAAGAACAACCGCCGCGCGAAATACTATCGCTTGACCAGCCCTGGACGGAAACAGCTCGAAGTGGAAACCAAGCGATGGGGTCGCATCTCCTGGGCGATCGCTCAAGCTTTGGAAGCCTCGTAGGGAGGTACTTAGCGTGCCGCTCTTTGTGAAAGTCCGAAGTTTTCTGCGAAATCTCATTTCCACTCGTGGTGTGGAAGCAGACCTCGACCAGGAGGTTCATTCTCACCTCGAAATGCTGATAGAGGAAAACATTCGTGCGGGCCTGCCTCCGAACGAAGCGCAACGTGCCGCGCGGATTGAACTTGGCGGTATCGAACAGCTGAAAGAACAGGTTCGCGAAGAACTAGTTGGCAATTGGCTCCGCTCCGTGTTCTCCGATTGTCGCTACGGTATTCGACAACTTCGCAAGAACCGCGGCTTCACTGCCGTCGCCGTCCTCACCCTCGCCCTCGGCATCGGTTCAACCACCTCCGTTTTCAGTTTAATCAACGCCGTGCTCATACGTTCGCTACCCTATGGCGAGCCGGAACGTCTCGTTTATCTCTGGTCTCCCAATCCGCGCTTTCAATTGCCGGTCGAATACCTATCGCCGATGAACGCCGATTTTTTCGAGCTACAAAAACAAAATCACTCGCTTGGAAGTCTGGCCCTCTTTGGCCCTGCGAGATTCAATGTTGCAAGTGAGGGGCGGGCCGATGCTCTGGGCGGGGCACGCGTGACGGGCGAGTTCTTTAAGACGATGGGAGTCACACCAGAACTTGGACGAACCGTGGATGAGGAAGACGATCAACCAGGGCGGGAGCAGGTTGTCGTTATCAGTCATCGCTTATGGGAGGTCCAGTTCGGGGCGACGCTGAACATATTGGGCCGCGCACTTCTCGTTGACGCGAAACCCTATCGCATTGTCGGTGTCATGCCTGCCCGTTTTGCGTTCCCTCATGCGACGGATGCAATGGATGCAGCGAAAGTGAGCGATATCTGGATTCCTTGGGCCATGACCCCGGAACAAAAGGCTAACCGGAACGAGGGTGCCGGGAATGCGATTGGCCGGTTACGCCAGGGCGTTTCCCTGGGGCAGGCACAGGCAGAAATGAGTGCCCTCATGACAAAAATCGATGCGCTTCGCCCATCGAAAGATCAGGGTTTTGGCGCGCTAGTCAGGCCCTTCGTAGCTTCAGTGACCGGCGGCTCTCGTCGCGAGTTGCTTCTTTTGATGGGAGCCGTCGCGTTTCTCATGTTGATCGTGTGCAGCAATGTTGCGAGTTTGGTGATGGCTCGTGCTGAAGGCAAGGCTTACGAAATGGGCGTTAGAGTTGCCCTTGGTGCGTCGCGTTCACGTCTGATTCGGCAGTTACTGACCGAATCTTTCCTGTTGGTGGTGGGTGGCGGACTGCTGGGCTGCTCCCTGGCGTTCGTGTCGAGTCGACTCCTCATGCGCCTTGATCCTGGCAATATCCCGCGTCTCGAAGAAGCATCTTTAGACACCACTGTTCTATTTTTTGCTGTGGGCCTCTCGGCACTTACGGGTTTGTTGTTCGGGCTGTTCCCATCATTGTCCGCCTCACGTTGCCATCCCGCTGCCGTGCTGAATTATTCGGGGAACAGAAGCGTCAGGGGAGGGCGGAGTCGCTTCCGTGCGGGACTGATCGTCGCGCAAGTGGCCTTGACTGTTGTGTTGTTAATCGGATCAGGCCTGCTCATTCGCAGCCTGCAAAGAGTCTATTCGGTCGATAAGGGCTTCGAGGCGCACTCGACTGTCACGATGCATTTTTCCTTGGACGCAAGATACTCGCAGCCGGAACGGCAGACGGCGTTTTACCGCGGCCTACTGGACAAACTCACAGCGTTGCCAGGTGTGCAAGCGGCCGGGGCGGTCTCTAACTTGCCATTCGGGCACGGAGAAACCTTGAGCTGGCTAACAGTGGAAGGCTCCCCGTTTGATGAGAAGATATTTTTTCAGACCAGATCAGTTTCTCCTCATTATTTTTCGGCGATGGGTATTCATCTCTTTGAAGGGAGATACTTCACGGACGACGATGCGGCCAGTCGGCCACTGGTGGCAATTGTCAACCGGTCTTTTGCCGAGAAATATTTTCGCGGTCAGGAAGTCTTGGGCAAGCGCTTCCACTTCGTAGACGGGAGCCCCACACCCACGTGGTACAGGATCGTTGGCGTTGTGGCGGATATCCGCCACTCGAGCCTGGAAGAATCGCCCAGATTACAAGCCTATCTCCCATTCTGGCAGGGGAGCACCACGGACGCTTCCATCGTCATTCGCACGAACGCGTCGCCCGACTCGCTCGCTTCTGCTGTGCGCAAGGGAGTGAACGCGATCGATCCCGCTCTTGCCCTCGGGGACATGTCTACAATGGATCAGCTTGTAGCTGAAGCAACCGCCGGTCGTCGCTTTCATACGCTTCTCCTATCTGTTTTTGCGGGCGCAGCTCTCTTGCTGGCCCTAGTCGGGTTATACGCCCTGCTGGTTTCCTCCGTACAGCAAAGGACAGCTGAACTCGGCATTCGTATGGCCCTCGGCGCTCAACAAGCTCATCTTCTCTCATTGGTACTCGGCGACGGGATGAAACTCGTTCTAATTGGACTCAGCATCGGCCTCGTGGCATCGCGCGCGCTCACCCGTTTTGTGGCCAGAGTCCTATATGGAGTTAGCTCAACCGACCCCGCCACCTTTTTCACTGTGGCGCTTCTGTATGTGTGTATCTCGCTGGCGGCCTGTTGGATTCCAGCCCATCGCGCCACCCGTGTCGATCCAATCATCGCCCTGCGCTACGACTAGACTACTATCCTGGCCGTTGAGAGGTGCTTAACATGCCGCTCTTTGTGAAGGCCCGAAGTTTCCTGCGAAATCTATTCTTGTCTCGTCATGTGGAGACAGACCTCGACCAAGAGGTTCATTCCCACCTCGAAATGCTGATAGAGGAAACCATTCGTGCGGGCATGCCGCCGAAGGAAGCGCAACGTGCCGCGCGGATTGAACTTGGCGGTATCGAACGGGTGAAAGAACAGGTTCGCGAAGAACGGATTGGCAATTGGCTCCGCTCCGTGCTCTCCGATTTGTCGCTACGGTATTCGACAACTCCGCAAGAAACCCAGCTTCACGGCCGTCGCCGTACTCACACTGGCTCTCGGCATTGGTGCCAACACCGCAATATTCACTATATTTGACGCCGTGCTGCTCGAATCGCTCCCGGTGCGCGAACCCTCTCGGCTGGTTTTGTTCACAGACAACCTGGGCGAAGGATCATACAGCGGCGATCCGCCAAGCAACCGCTGGGAAGCTTTTTCGACCGAGGTCTCCGATTACCTTCGCAAACAGCGGCTTCCCTTCGAATCTTTAGCGGCGTTTCGCAGCGGCGAAGACAGGGTAACTGTTCGGTTGGCCGACGCACCATCTGCAAACGGCCTAGCAGAGCGAGCCCAGGTGCATCTTGTCTCCGGAAACTATTTCAACACCATGGGCGTGGAT
>MNIJ01000166.1 GCA_001919715.1 Acidobacteria bacterium 13_1_20CM_58_21 | reverse complement strand
CTGCCACTTGGGCCCTGTGCCATGACCGCGCAGCCCGGCGAGTTCTTGCCAGTTCTGCCCGCCATCGGTTGAGCGGAATAAGCCGGCGTCTTCTACTCCGGCGTAGACGGTGTCCGGATTGGTAGGCGACGGTTCGAGATGCCAGACGCGCTTGAACTCCCACGGATGCTGGGTGCCGTCGTACCACTGATGCGTGGTGAGCGGTTTGCCGGTTCCCGAGGAAGTGTCGTACACAAACTTGTTGCTCTCGCCTTTCGGCATTCCTTCTGGCGTGTTCCGTTCGCCCGGCGGGGTCCCCGGCTGTGTCCAAGTTTTGCCGCCGTCATCGGACCGCTGAATGATCTGCCCGAACCAGCCGCTGCATTGCGACGCATACAGCCGATGGGGGTCGACGGGCGAGCCCTTGAGGTGGTAAATCTCCCAGCCCGCAAAATGCGGGCCGCTTACATCCCAACGTTGACGCTTTCCGTCCGACGTCAGGACGAACGCGCCCTTGCGTGTGCCAACCAGTACCCGTACTCCGCTCATAACTTACTCCTTGTAAGCTCGGCTAGGGATCGCCCTTGCGCAAACCAAAGCAGTGTGCCCATCTTACTTGTTAAATGCAAGTGAAAATATACTAGTGTAGAATTATGCGCAACAAGAAGGCCAGTCCCAAGCGGCGGTCGGGATGTCCGCTGAACGCTTCCGTCCGAGATATTGGGCGATCGCTGGTCGTTGCTGATTATCCGCGACATGATGCTCCGGGGATTCCGAAGGAATTCCCGGAGTCCTAGGAAAGGATCGCGACGAACATTTTGGCGGATCGCTGTGGAAATTGGAAGTAGCCGCTCGGAGATTTCCGGCCGCCCGTACGTGCTTGTCGTCCAGTCGAAGACCACCCGCAAGCGGACTTGGTGTCCTCCGAGTGGCCCTGTCCGGCAAACGCCGGTGGAACTAGTCGTGCCCCGCCCCGTGCAGAACTTTCACCGCGTGGGGCAGCAGGTGCGCTACCGCTTCCAGCGATTCCACCGCCCCTTTGGGGCTTCCCGGCAGATTGAGAATGAGCGTCTTGGTTCGCACGGCAGCCGTAGCGCGCGACAGCACGGCCGTCGGCGTGTGCTGCAAGCCCTTGCGGCGCATCTCTTCGGAAAGTCCGGGCACGATCCGGTCGGCCACCGCCTGGGTCGCCTCCGGCGTGTTATCTCGCGGTCCGAGCCCCGTGCCGCCCGTCGTCAAGAGGACGTCCACGCGGCCGGAATCCGCCACGGCGCGCAACTGTTCGCGGATATTTGCTGGATCGTCCGAAACGCGCAACGACGAGGTGATTTCCCAGCCCAACCCGCGGCAAAACGCGACAACGGCGGGGCCGGACAAATCCTCACGCTCGCCCTTTGTCACGGAGTCACTGATCGTTAGGACCGATATGCGCATCGGGAAGGTTTCTTCAGAGGAGACTCACGACGTCTGGACCGTGTCGCGATTGGCCTCATCCATCAGCCGCATTGCTTCCATCAACAGGCCCGTTGTGTTGCGTGTTGTGGTCGTACGCGTCGAGGCGTTCGCGGCGTTGAAATCGATTTCGAACTCTCCTTCCGTCCACAACACAACTTTGTAAACGGCGTCATCCCCTTCTACCGAACCGATCTTCGCGTCGCGGCACTGCCCACTTGCAAAATACAGTTCGCACTGCGCGCTGCCTTGCTGCACCACCAACCGGCACGACTTTTGGCCCATCTCCAGCGACTGCATCAGATCGATCATGCTCATCTCTTCCAGCCGCCCCTGAATGACACCTGGCCGTGACGCTTTCTTCTGGAGTTTTTCAAGGTGCAATCGATCGACCACTTTTTTCGTGATGCGTACCAGATCTTTGATCAAAAATGGTTTGGTGATGAAATCCTCTACGCCGTCTACCAGCGGTCTCAGACGCTCCTCGATGTCCGGGCGGCTGGCCATGAACAAAAATGGAATGTGCCGTGTCGACTGGCGTGCACGCAGTTTTTCAAAGAGTTGCCTGCCGTCCAGGCCGGGCATCTTGTAATCGCAGAGAATCACATCGGGGGGTGCGTCGACGACCTTCAGGAGCGCATCCGCGCCGTCCGTGGAAATCTCCACTTCACAGAACGGTTCAAGCCCCTTCACGGTCAACTCGCGCACTAGCGCGTTATCATCCACCAGGAGCAGCCGGACCGTTTTGTGCCCCGTCGTGCTCATCCTGTCCGCCTCTCGGCAGCCTTCCCCCGACGGAAGTCCCCGCTCTTCCCGCCGGTCTTCTCGGTGAGAACGATGTCCGTGATTTCCATCCCTTTATCGAGGGCTTTGCACATGTCGTAGACTGTGAGGGCCGCGGCGGTAACGGCGACCAGGGCTTCCATTTCCACGCCCGTCTGGGCGGCCGTGGTCACTGTGGATCGTACTTCCACGCCATTCTGGCACAGCCGTGCGGTCACATCAATGTGCGTCAACGGCAGTGGATGACAAAGAGGTATCCACTCCGAGGTCTTCTTCGCCGCCGCGATTCCCGCGATCCGCGCCACTTCCAGCGGATTCCCTTTCGGATTTTTTAGCCTCCGGACCGCGCTCACGACGCGTGGCTTCATCTTCACAAAACCTCGCGCCGCCGCCGTCCGTGTGGTCACCGCTTTCTCCGAAACGTCCACCATCCGCACTTCGCCTTTGTGTGTGTAATGGGACAGCTTGGCCATGTTCGTGAGCCTATACTAGGTCCTTCCTCAGTAGCACGGAAACGCTCTCGCCGATGTCGATCTTTTCCCGGTCTGCTGGCACCACCAAGAAGCAATTCGCCCTCGACAGCGCCGCGATATCACCCGACCCTTGCCACCTTAGCGCCTTCACTTCCGGCGCCTGCTCTCGCCACTCCACGCGCGCGGGCAGAAAATGCGTCAGCCCGGGCTTTTCCCTCAAAGCTTCCGCAAGCCGTGCCTCGACCAACGGCAACGCGCGGGCCTCCGCACCGCTCAATAAATCAATCGCAGGCGCCACAAACAGTTCGAATGTCACCATCGTGGAGACGGGGTTTCCTGGCAAGCCGAACACCGGTTTGCCCTGGCACATTCCGAACACCGCCGGCTTCCCCGGCTGGATGGCCACCGCATCGAAGAAGAATTCCGCTCCCATGGCTTTGAGCACGCTCTCAACGAGATCGTACTTTCCCATCGAAACGCCGCCCGACAGAACCAGCGCATCTTCTTTGAGTCCGCGCTCGATTTTCTCTCCCAAATCTTCGATTCGGTCCGCCGCATTCCCCAGGACAACGGGCTGGCCGCCCGCAATGCGAACCTGCGCAGCAAGGGAGACGCTATTGCTGTTGCGTATCTGAAACTCTCCCGGTGATTCATCGATCAGGACTACTTCGTCCCCGGTTGAAAGGATGGCCACGCGTGGCCGCTGCGCGCATTCGAGGCGCACGGCACCAACTTGTGCCGCCAGCGCCAGCTCCGCATATCCGAGGCGCATGCCCGGCGTCAAAATGGATTGCGCTGCGGTCGCTTCACTTCCCCTTGGTACGATGTTCTGCCCGGGCTCGACCGCTCGTTCGAACCGCACGAGATCGCCTTCGCGAGTTGTGTGTTCAATCATCACGACCGCGTCCGCGCCTGCCGGAACCGCCGCGCCAGTCATGATTTGCAGGCAGGTTCCCGCGGCCAGGGCTTCCTTCACCGTGTCGCCGGCTTTGATTTCTCCGATACACTTCAGTTGTGCGCCCGGTACGGCTTCTTTCGAACGAAGCGCGTACCCATCGCGCGTGGAGCGGTCAAACGGCGGATATTCGCGGTCCGTCCGAACTTCCTGTGCGAGCACCAACCCCAGTGCATCCCACACGCTCACAACCGCAGTTGCGCGCGGTCCTTTCTTCCTTCCAATTTCTTCCATGAGTCGGTTCCGAGCTTGCTCGTAGCTGAGCATGAGTGAGGTGTTGTGGCGTCGCGTTTCAGAACTGCATCTTCTCTTCCTTTGCCTTGCCTTGCCTTGCCTTGCGGTCTCTGGGTTCAGTATCCCTTCACAGCCACCGCGCTAACAGTGTTCCCGCCGGCACTATCGTCGCGTCGCGTTCTGGTCCAGTCGAAATCATTCCAATCTCCACTTGTAGAAAATCGGAAATAAAGCGCAGATAGTCGAGCGCAGCTCTTGGGAGCTTGGCCCCATCTTTCAGGCCGTAGGTTGTTTCATTCCACCCTGGCAGCGTCTTGTATTCTGGCATGACGTGCTCGTATTCTTCCGCGAGCGCCGGCATTTCGTCGAGCGGCGTGCCTTTGTACTTGTACCCCACGCACACCTGGATTTCCCGCTGGGTATCAAAAACATCCAGTTTCGTGATTACCATCGAATCGACCCCATTGATCATTTTCGCGTATCGCAGGACCTGCAAGTCCAGCCAGCCGCAACGCCGCGGGCGCCCCGTCACCGCGCCAAATTCTTTTCCTCGTTCGCGAACTTCTTTGGCATCGAGATCGGGCATCTCTGTCGGAAACGGTCCGCCACCCACTCTGGTTGTGTACGCTTTCGAAATTCCAAGTACGTGCTTGATTTTCGTCGGCGGCACGCCTACGCCCGTCGCCGCACCGCCGGACGTGGCGCTGGAAGACGTTACATACGGATACGTTCCATGGTCGATGTCCAACATGGTCCCCTGCGCGCCTTCAAACAACACGGACTTCCCCGCGTCCAGCGCGCGGTTCAACAGCTCCGCCGTATCGCAAATGTACGCGCGAATCTTTTCGCCCAGCTTCAAGGTTTCGTCCACTTCATGCGAAAAGTCGATGTCCGCGCCGTAGGCGCCTTTCGCCAGCCGGTTCTTCTCCGCGACCACGTGGGCCGCTTTCCTTCGAAACAACTCCGGCTGCAGCAGATCGCACATCCTTAGCCCGCGCCGCGCCATTTTGTCTTCGTAGGCCGGGCCGATCCCGCGGGAAGTCGTACCAATTTTGTTTGCGCCGCGAGCGCTTTCCGCTGCCTTGTCCAGCTCCCGATGATACGGAAAAATCAGATGCGCGCGATTGCTAACATGCAGGCGTCCCTTCACGTCTATCCCGGCCTTGGAGAGTGTCGCAATTTCCGCCACCAGCGCCGCCGGATCCACCACCGTGCCCGTTCCGATCACCGCTTGCTGCTTCGGCCGAAGAATGCCGCACGGAATCAGCTGCAGCACATAGCGGTCCTTGCCGATGATGACCGTGTGCCCCGCGTTGTGGCCGCCCGCGACACGCGCGATGTAGTCAAACGATCCTGCAAGGTAGTCGACCACCTTGCCTTTGCCTTCGTCGCCCCATTGCGCGCCCACCACCACCACCGATTTCATGCAATCCTTCTCCTCGACCACACTTCAGCGGTCCAACTTTCACTTCGCCTTTACTGCTTTGGAAAGCACCAAGAAACGGCAGGTTTTATCGTAAGCTCGCCTCGCCCTCAACGCAAGCAAACGCGCAATTCAGACCTGGGACGAGTACGGTCGTTCTCGCAAACCGGGGCCAAACGATCAAGCCAATCAGAGAGGCAAGAAGTGGGCATTGGGGAGAGCAGAAGAGTTCCCGCCGGAGCGCAAGATCGAAATAAAAGACCACGTGTGCGGTGACACCCGGCTCGCGTGCGCAGTCGCGGGAGCGACTTCGCGCAATCGTTAAGTCGGGCCATCGCGTTGATTCCTCACCCTTAGGGAATCATCGGGAATTCCACTTCTTAAGCTCCGCAAAACGAAAACAGGAGAATAGGTGATCGTTGACCATGCCAGTGGCTTGCATGAGTGCGTAACAAATGGTTGATCCCACAAACCGAAAACCGCGCTTCTGGAGGTCTTTGCTGAGGGCGTCGGATTCAGGTGTCTTTGCGGGGACGCGCTTATGGGTTTTCCAGGCGTTTTGCTTCGGCTGACCGCCGACGAACCGCCAGATGTAAGCGTCAAAGGTGCCGAACTCTTTCTGGACCTCAAGGAAGGCGCGGGCGTTGCCGACGGTGGCGTGGATTTTAAGGCGGTTGCGGACGATTCCGGCGTCGCGGAGCAGTTCGCGGACCTTCTCCTTGTCGTAGCGGGCGACTTTAGTGGGATCAAATCCGTCAAACACTTCGCGGTACCGCGCGCGTTTCCTCAAGATCGTGTCCCAGCTCAAACCCGCTTGCGCACCTTCGAGGGTCAGGAACTCGAACCATTTCTGCTCGTCGTGCACGGGCACACCCCATTCCTCATCGTGATAGGGAATATTCAGCTCCTTCCTCGCCCAGTCACAACGCACTCTGCTGATTTGCTGGCTTCCTGTCATGGCCTTTCACTCTTGCGGTAATCCTCACGTCTTCCCGGGGACCGCGATAAGCCACGGCTGCTGCCAGATAAAATGATGCGTCCCGGGAATTTGACGCCAGCCGTCGGTAGGATTCGCGGCATCTGCATTCCTGGTAACGACGGCTCTCGCCCCAACGGAGGAAAACAGCGCGAGCACCTGCTGCCTGCGCTCAGCATCGGCAGCAACGAAGCGCGCTTGTTCGATGTCCGGGATCTCCACGATGATCCGCACGCCCGCGAGATGCGCCCAGTATGCGTCCAGGCCGGTGCCGATATACCCGACGTCCGTTCCTGGTGGAATACCCATAGCGTGAAGCTGTTGAGCAACCACCCACGGCTCATAAGGCCTGTTGCGTATCGCATCATATAGATCGCGCCCCGCCGCCCACGCCACGGTGAGCGCAGCAGCGAGCTTGACCGCCAGATGGAAGCGTCTGAGCAATTGCGGGTCAGCCCCCATGACAATCCTCATTCTCGCTAGCATCCAGAGCATCAACATCAGTGCGAACGGCGCGACATAGCGAAACTCGACGAGCACGAGCGAGTACATAACGAGCGCGGCAACCGAAGGCAAAACCACTAGCCCCGCTCCTGAAGCAAACTTTCCCCATGTGAGTGCTTTTCTCCTGGCAACCCACGCCGCCAGCAACACCACCCAAAGCGCGCCGCTCTTCGAGAATATCTTCAAATACATATTTGACGCGCGGAACAGGGCCCCGGACTGGGCCCTGATTGAAAAATGCGGGCGCGCGCCGTCATACCAGTAAGAGGGGTCGTACCAAGGCGGATACGAGCCTTGTACGGGAGAAATAAACTCATAGGCAGCCGGGTCGGAAAAGATTTTCCGCGTGGGATGCAGGGGAGTGCCAGTTCCGGGAGGGCCCCCCTGCCAATGCACGGATCTCGTCGCGCGATTGACAAATTCGGCGTAGTTTATGCGTCCAGCGTCACCAAACGTCGGCCGTCCCTTCATTGCCGATAGCGATAGAATCAGTGGCAGCGCGAAGCAGGCATACACGGCAGCCGCCAAGAGCACGCGGAGAGCCGCGGCGCGAAAACATGCGCCAGCGATGCGGCTGAGCAAGAAAGCGCTGAACAGAAAAACGAAGGACAAGGGAAACATCGCCCCTTTCGCCAGGTAGCCGAGACCAAGCAATACGCCAAGCCCCGCAAAAACGAGCCAGTCGCCCCGGTCGCGCCAGATGCGAAACAACAGCGTCGTGGCGAGATAGACCAGCACGGCAACGCACAAGTCCGGCGTTACCCACACCGGGCCCAGCCAAAAGTAGCTAGCCCACAGGAAAAAGACGTATCCCCAGATCCACACGGTTCGCGAGGGGACCGGCAAAGACTTCTCGGTCGATTCGCGGACAGTTTGCCGCTGCAGAATCAATTCCTTCAAAAACATTTCAAACGAGGCCAGGCTCGCGACATACACCGCAAAATTCAGGAGATGCGCAGCCGTAAATTCCCACTGCACCTGCGGATGCAGGTACCGAAAGACGAGACTCAGAAGAAAAGGATAGAGTGGACTCCAGTAGGCGTTGACCACCTGGTGCAAGCCAGAGCGGGCAGTAGCCCAGGCGATTTCGATATACGAAATGCTATCGGGGGACACTTCATTGCGACGCGCCCATACGTTCAACAGACCCAAAACCAGGGCCACACACCAGAAGAAGAATCGAGGGTTAGAGTTGGGCGGCGCACCTGCTGGAGAAAGTGAATCCTGCGGTTCCGCCCGCAAGCGTCGCAGATGGTGCACTCTTCCTCCGCCGCAAGAAAGTCAACCCTAGCCGGCCGGGATTATGTCAGTAGTCTTGCCCGCAGCGCTAGGCGTAACCAACTAAAAATAGGGGCGCCCCGATCGAATCAGGGGCGCCCCGCGATGGCCTTCGAATTTAAGCGATGTGACGCTCCAGCGCTTTGGTGATCTGCTCCTTCGGCACTGCTCCCACGATCTGCTCGACGACCTGTCCGTTCTTGAACAGCAGCAATGTAGGGATACCCTGAACGCGATAGCGGCCTGCCGAATTCATGGCTTCATCAACGTTCAACTTCATCACTTTGAGCTTACCTGCATAGTCGTGCGCGATCTCAGCCACCGTCGGTGCGAGCATGTGGCATGGACGGCACCATTCCGCCCAGAAGTCCACCATCACGGGCTGCGAATTGCTGGCCGTCAACACCTCAGCCTCGAAATTTCCGTCATCCGCTGTTTGAATCGTATTGTCAGCCATATCCTTTGTCCTCAGCGGCTTGCCCGCCTCAGCCGGACAGCCGCCAATCTCTCCTCAATCGACTCTATTAGATGTTCCCGCGGGCTTTTGGTTTCGCGTGGCTTGCACCGCCCCGCGGCCCGTTTGCCCCGAGCCCGAAGCGGCCTTTCCTGAACTCTGCGCGGGCCACGATAATCCCCGAGCGGCTTGGCCTGAACCTCGAAGGGCTCGCGCGGCCTCATACAGCTTCGCATATTCGGCCGCAGCCGTCTTCCACGAAAAGTCCTTGGCCATCCCGTTCAACTGGATGCGCTTCCAGATCCGCTCATCCATGTAGTGATGCAGCGCCTGCCGAATCGAAAACAAGAGCGCCTCGCCGGTATACTCTTTGAACTTGAACCCGGTTCCGGTGCCGTGCTCCACGTCGAACGGCTCGATACTGTCGTCCAGCCCGCCGGTTGCTCTGACAATCGGCGCCGTACCATACTTCAGGCTGTACATCTGATTCAACCCGGAGGGTTCGTAGCGCGAAGGCATGAGGAACAGATCGGCTCCGGCCTCGACTTTGTGCGCCAGCTGGTTGTCGTAAGCGATCTTCACGCCCACGCGGCCCGGATACGCCGCCGCCAAAGCCCGGAACAAGTCTTCGTACTTGCGCTCGCCCGATCCCAGCACCACCAGCACCAGGTCTTCGCGCATCAATTCGTGTGCCTTTTCCGCAATCAGATCGAAGCCCTTTTGATCCGCAAAGCGCGACACGATTCCGATCAGCGGCCAGCTCAGGTACTCCTGGGACAACCCAAACACTTCCAGCAGATCCTGCTTGCACACCTGCTTCCCGCTCAAATCTTTTGCCGAATAAGTGACGGCGATCAGCCTGTCCTTCTCCGGGTTCCACGCCGTGTAATCCACGCCGTTTAATATTCCCACGAGCCGGTTCGCGCGGCTTCGCACAACGCCGTCCAGTCCGTGTCCGTATTCCGGCGTCTGGATTTCCTGAGCGTACTTCCTGCTCACGGTCGTCAAATAATCCGAATAAACCAGTCCACCCTTCAGCAGGTTCACATTTCCAAAGAACTCCAGACCGCCGGGATGAAATACACTGGGGGGAATTCCCATGCGCTCCAGCACGTCCTTGGTGAACTGTCCGTGATAACCCATGTTGTGAATGGAGAACACTACTGGAACATCTTTCATCAGCGGATCATCGCCGTGAGACGTTCGCAGCAACACCGGCACCAACGCCGTTTGCCAGTCATGGCAATGAATCACATCCGCCGGCCAGACATGCTTCGCCACCTCAATCGCCGCGCGACAGAACTCGGCATACCGCTCCGGATTGTCCGGATATTCCGCGATGCTGCTACCATACAATCCATCGCGGTCGAAATACTCCGGATCATCCACAAAATAGTAGCGAACACCATTCAGCTGCGCGCCGTCGGCAATCGCCGGAAAACGCAGTCGATTCCCACCCATCGGAATCGTCAGGCTCGGCATCAACACCGCAGTGGCCTTCGTCCCGCGGTAGCGCGGCAACACCACCGCTACCTCGTGGCCTCCGGCCACGAGCGCCTTCGGCAGCGCTTCCACGACGTCCGCTAGACCGCCGGTCTTCGAAAACGGCAGCCCCTCCGATGCCACAAACAGAATTCTCATGAATCGCTCATCACCCCTTGCGCATCTATTTTACGCTACTGCGCCGATATCGGCTCGTCAAGAAACTAGTGCAACTCGGCAGTACACCGAAAATCGCTAGATTCGATCTGCCACTCTTCTTGCGGTTAGACGCGCTTTGTGTTTTGTCGATCCGAGACCGCGTAAATAGCAGCGGCTCCGAGCAAGCCCGCCGCAGCCATGATTTTCCAAGCCAATTCATAACTGTGCCGCGAATCGAAGAGTCTTCCTGCCATCCATGGCGCTCCCCACTGACCAAGGGAATAACCCATGATGATCAGTGCCAAGAGTTTGCCAAGCGAGGCGGTCCCGAAGCATTCCGCCGTGACGAGCGGAATCAGCATATAGTCTGCGCCCATGGAGAAGCCGAAAATCAATGTGAAGGTCCAAACCGCAACGGGCCAACGGGCCATGCCGAGGAACAGGAGCGATGCGCTGAGCAATGCGTAGAACAGCGCCATGGTGTTCTTTTTTCTAAAACGGTCTGCCACATAGCCCACGGCTACCCGGCCGCCGAGACTGGACGCCAGCAGAGCTGTCGAGAATCGAGCAGCCACGGTCGCCGAGTAGCCCTGATCTTTGAGAAAAAGAATGAAATGTTGAATCACCGAGCCGATAGCGCCCATCACGAGCGTGGACCCCGCCAGGATGAGCCAGAAGTTGGCCGAGCGAATCGCAGCTCCGACTCCGCTTGCGGGAGAAACCGTGGCGCTATTCCTCTCTTCGGTCAGGCCAATGCTTTCCGCCCCATCTGGCAGCAGACCCATTTCGCCCGGAGTGGAGCGCGTAATCCAGATCCCCACCGGAAAGAGCACGAGCAGAATGAGCGAGCCCACAATCTCCAGGGCATGGCGCCAACCGAAGTTGCGCATCAAAAAATGAACCAGCAGAGGGGAAATGACTCCGCCCAGCCCCAACCCGAGATACGCGTAACCCATCGCCCGGCCCCGGCGCGTATGGAACCAGCGGGCCACGAGGACTTGATTGGCGATGGGCCCGGCGAGCACATATCCGAGCACCTCCATGATGCAGAATAGTTCGTAATGCCAGAGTCTGGTCATGGACCCCATGAGCAGCAGGGAAATGCCGCTGAGGCCCGCTCCTGACAGAATGACCGCGCGCGCGCCTATCCGGTCGATCACCGCTCCGGCCAGCAAGCCAAACGGCAGGCCCGCCACAAGAAACCCGAGGAGGAAGCCTTGGGTGACTTGAGCGCGCAGGAACCCCAGGGACTCCACAAATGCGGGGTAAAAAACCGGAAACCCGTAAAAGATGATTCCGACGGCGAAGAAAAGATTCAGGAACGCAGCAACCACAATCCACCACCCGTAAAAGATTCGCGTTGATCGATGGTTGGTCATAAAAGCCCGTGTCTTCCCGGGAGCTGGATTTTACGTTCGGGAGAGAAGAAGTGAACGATGCGTCCAGCGCCCCAACATTCTCAGCCGAACTCCGGGCCTAGAATTGCACAAAGAAGTTCCGGTCGTCCCGGATGGTCATTCGATCCCCGGTACATTCGAGTAAGCGAGCGGGAGAAACAGAATCCGAAGGACCTTAGCAGGTCGCCAGCGATTGCGTTTGATTTCAAGTAATCCACGGTCTGAACCCCACGCGAGGAGTGGGCCACGAATCTTTCGAGAAGCTGACAAGCTCCGGTTGCATCTTTCGCCATCCAAGGACCGAGATGATCCGCGAAAGATCCGCGCCGCCCGAATGCATAACCCTCGATCAGTCCATCGTTCCCAATCCCGGCGGTAAACTCAGGCGCATCCTCGTGGAGCGACTTAAGCAAGAAACTGCGGTCTGCGCCAAAAATCTCTTGATCCGCCTTGCAGATGGATTCCAAGAGTTCCGGGGAGAGCGGCGCGCGCGCGCCGAAACCGGACACTTTCGCCGCTTCGGAGGGGGGCCTACGCAGAGTCCATCGTTCAATCTCATATTCGCACACGAATTCCAGCTTTTCGTAGAGCGGCTTCCCCTGCGGCGTCGCGTCGAGCTTGATTGCAGGAATTTTCAGCCCGTCAAGATATTCGATGGCCCTTTTAAGAAGCTGGGTTCCGATGCCTCGGCCGCGGTATTGCGGGTCAACCAATACCATTCCGACCCACGCAAATCGATTTTCAAACGAGATAGTCGTTGCCGTGCCGCACACCCGCCCATCTTCTTCCGCGACAAAGCAACCTTCCGGGCTGGCTTCCAGAAACCGTTTCCAGTCTGCCGCGGTCTGATTCCAACCGGCGATCTCCTTCAGCCGCAATCCGGCCGGGATGTCCGCCATGGTCATAGTGCGCAAGGGCATGGCTGCCGAATTCCTCATTGAGATTGTAAACCCATTCGAATTGCCTCTTGAGGAATCTGGACCGCAGAGAAAAGTCGGAAACAGAGAAGACAAAGCCGGAAGACGATGCCTGGGTGCTTCGAGTACAATCGCACCCGACATTTTCAGCGTCATCGCTCGGCGGCTTATGCGCATGAACCCAGAGCAACGAACGGCAAGATCGCGCCAGAGGACTTCCGTACGCGATATCGAGGAACTCGATGAACTTCTGAGCGAGCCGACGGAGGCT
>MNIJ01000095.1 GCA_001919715.1 Acidobacteria bacterium 13_1_20CM_58_21 | reverse complement strand
GATTCCTGAGGAGCTGATCGAGTCCGAGCTCTTCGGGCACATCAAGGGCAGCTTCACCGGCGCGACGGAAGACAAGATCGGCAAATTTCAAAAGGCCGACGGAGGGACGCTTTTTCTCGATGAAATCGGGGACATGAGCCTGCGCACGCAATCGAAAGTTCTGCGGGTTCTCGAGGAACAGCGCTTCGAACGCGTGGGCTCCAACGAAACCTTGAGCGTGGACGCGCGCGTCATCGCCGCAACGAACAAGCATCTCGAACAGGAAATTGCGCGCGGCGCCTTTCGGCAGGATCTTTTCTATCGCTTGAACGTGATCCCCTTTTACGTTCCGGCCTTGCGCGACCGCAAGGAGGATATTCCCACGCTGGCAAGATATTTCCTAAGGGAATTCAGCTCGGCCTACGGAAAGAAAACGCGCGAGCTCAGTGACTCGGCCATGGAAATCCTCACCCGCTATCCCTGGCCAGGAAATGTTCGAGAACTGCGAAACCTGGTCGAACGGTTGGTCATCGTGTGCCCCCAGGAACGCATCGAGCCGCATCATCTTCCGCCCGAACTCTTCCGTGGCGCCGCGGAAAGCCCCCACCATCCATACTCCACGCTGCATGAAGCCCGCAGCGCCTATGAGCGGGAATTCATCCTGCGGAAACTGCAGGAGCACCGCTGGAACATGACGCAAACGGCCACCGCTCTGGGGTTGGAACGTAGCCACCTCTACCGCAAAATGAAGTCCCTGGGAATCGCTGCCCCGGACTAGAACTCGTCGATCCAGTCGGGTCGACGCTCGGCCGCAGTCCATTTCTCTCTTTCCCGCGAAACGTTGAATTCGTGTAGAATTCTCCAACCGGTGTCTCACATTTCACAACACTGACTGGATCAGCGGTTCTCACCTGGACGCTCTTGGTCCACCGCCGCTTCACTCACTGAAAAATTCTGAAACATCTTCACCGGCCGGCCAATCGCCTTACCACGCACGTGGGAAACTGGGAGGAGCCCCGATGATGAGAATCGCTATTGTTTTGACGGCATGCTTAACCGTCTCGGATTTTGCCGCGCATGCGCAGAGCACCGCCGCCGCATCGGGTCGCGAATCTCACTTCGTCTCGCAGTCACGGACATTTTTTCCGCATAACTGGGTCCGCGGTTATACGGATTTCTCCGTCGCGCCGTCGCACAACGAACCGGATCTTGGACGCTGCATGTTTCCCCAGCCGGCCGGTGCGGGCGGGGCGGCTTCTACGTGCACAGCTTATGCACGCTATCTCTTTAGCGGATACATTGAGTTTCAACCGCTGGGCCGGACTCTGGCGCGGCATTTCTTTCTATTCTTCGAACCGAAATTCAGCTTTGGAAGAAATATCCCCCAGCTCACGTATACGGCATCCATGCTGCCGATTGCTTTTGATCGTTCCATTGGAATCGCTTTCCAATTGCCGAGAAATTTCGAACTGCGCGCCACGCAACATCAGGTGGATTGGTTGGGGCGCTATGGCAATCCCCTCGGCGCGGCGGACCTTCGCACCAATGGCCCTAATGGTCTTTATGCCACCTTTGGCGTGCGCTGGTCTTTCGGAGGATACGGGCGCCAAGGAGCCCCTTCAGACTATTGATCCTGCAATCCAGGAACCCTGGGGTTCTTCAAGACGCAAACTCGCGATCCTTCCCGGAAGCGTGTTGCTCATTCTTTGTCATCCAACTCGCTGGCAAGTCCCTCCAATTGGTAACGCCAGTCGAGTTCACGCACCTTTAGGGGATCTTCCCGCCAAGCCGGCGATACTTTCACAAAGAGTCCCAGGTAGATTTTGCTGCCGAGGATCGTCTCGAGCTCCTTGCGGGCTTCCGTTCCGATCTTCTTGAGCATCTCGCCCTTGTGCCCGATCAGTATTTTTTTCTGCGAATCGCGCTCAACGTTCATTAGCGCGTCGATGCGCAATAGCTTGGGCGTCTCTTCATACCTTTCAACCACCACCGCCAGCGCGTAGGGCACCTCGTGGTACATCACCTGTATGGCCTTTTCTCGAATGATCTCGGCGGCTAGAAATCGTTCCGGCTGGTCTGTCACTTGGTCTTCCGGGAAATACGGCGCTCCCTGCGGCAATTGTTTCAGAATCTCGTCAACTAGCTCTTCACATCCAGCGCCCTCGAGCGCGGAGATGGGCAAGATGGCCGCAAATTCGAACGCCTTCCGAAATGCATCGATCAACGGCAGGAGCTTTGGCTTCGGCAAACGATCAACTTTGTTCAGCGCAAGAATCGTTTTTCCGCTAAACCGTCTTGCCTTTTCCAGCAGCAGTTCGTCCGCGTGAGGATGCATCCGGCTGGCATCGACCATCAACAACAGCACGTCGATCCCCTCCAGCGCAGCGGCCACCTCCTGCATCATCTGCCGTCCCAGCGCCGACTCGGCTTCATGCAGACCTGGCGTATCGATAAAAATGATCTGCCCTTGCGGTTTGGTCGCAATCCCCTGGATGCGATTGCGAGTGGTCTGCGGTTTGGAAGTAACGATTGCGATCTTCTGCCCGACCAATCGATTCACAAGCGTGGACTTCCCCGCGTTCGGCCGCCCCACGATGGCCACAAAGCCGGATCTAAAATCCTGTCTTCTCGCGCTGTTTTCCTTTGCAGCCATCAAGGTTTCATGATCGGCAGCTCGAGCGCACTGGGGTGTTCCGAATCGTGCATCAGCGCGACGTGCGCCGTCTTGGCATCTCTCCCCGTTTCCGCCGCGACCATACCGCCGCTGTTGTAATTCTTTTCGGCGCCCGTCGAATTGATGCTGCGCACCAATAGTCGCAGCCGGCTGCCCTTTCCCACTCGCCGCGCGAAGAACGTGAAATTGTCGAACACGTATTTTTCAATCTTTCCAGCCGCCACCGGCTTGGCCTCGCGAAGCGATTCGCGGTACCTCGCCCGCATCGATGCGCTGCTGAGCGCCACCGATTCTCCGTCCGGCAAAATCTCGTAGAGATCCGCTTCCAGATCGGTATCCGGCACGTCCATCTTGAGCCATGCCGTCAGCCTCGGGAATCCAGCGATCTCCATAGCCCCCGCGAAGGGCTCAGTGTGGTACACCGCTCCCTCGCCAAACAGATTCAGCACCGCCCGCTGCGACGTCAGCGAGTTGGCTTCGTCTTCGGACTCCGCACTGCCGGCCCTGGTATCAAGCGGATCGTAACTCCACGAATCCATCACCGCTGATGCTCGAGACCTCCCCTCCGCCAGTACCCCTGATCGAAACACGTCAGCGGCGTCCACATTCGAACCGAGATACAGCGTCCTTGCTGCGTTCGAGACACTCTCGAGATTGTCCGCGTACTTCCATTCCTCCGCTCCCATCATGTAATAGGCGACGCGTTTCTTCAGAAATTCTGGCTTGGCTCCGCCCTTCATCATCCAGTCGTACCATTCTGCGTGCAACTTGTTCAGATCCAGGACGCTCGCTTGGCCGAATTTCAGTCCCCCCACTTCCGCTTTCGGCGTGCGCGTTCCCGCGTGATCCCACGGCCCGATAATCAGGTAGTGATTAGCCTTTGCTTCCGCCGTTCCGTACTGCATGTGCCGCTTGTAAAACGTGAACGCCCCCGGCTGATCTCCGTCGTAGTGTCCAGTAATCGTCAGGATCGGCAAACTCATTCTCTTGTACTGCTCCGCATTCGGCACCATCGCGTCGTAGTAAGCGTCGGGACTCGGATGCATCAGCCATTTCTGAAACACCGTCGAACGGTTCCCAACCAGCTTGTCGTAATCCTGAAACGCCGAGTGCGTCATGTACATCTCGCGTGACTTCGCCGCCCAGAACCCACTGTCCCCAAATAGCTTGCCATTGCCCGTGACCCCGCTGGTAAAAGTCAGCCATTGCATGTCGTACGGTCCAAAAATGTTGTATTGGAACGGAAAATCCACACCGGGATGCGCCGCCGCCGCCGGAACGATGGTCACCAGGTGCGGGGGAAACTCCTTCAAGACCGTCCACTGGTCGAATCCCGCATACGAGCCGCCCCACATCGACACTTTGCCATTGCAATACGATTGCTTGGCGAGCCATTCCACGACGTCGTATCCATCCTGACCCTCATTTACAAACGGCTCGAATTCTCCGCCGGAATTTCCGCGTCCCCGCACGTCCACCAGCGCGTATACGTACCCGTGCTTCGCAAAATACATCGCGCGGTCCGTGTACGAATCTCCGATGTACGGCGTAAACGTAAAGACGACTGGCAGCGGCTCGTTCTGACCGTGCGGCGTGAACACCGTCGCGTTCAGCTTCACGCCGTCGCGCGCCGGAATCTTCACCGCCCATTGCATGTCGATGGTTGACTCTCCGGCTTGCTGCCCACTCGCCAGGGCCGTCCCCAACAGGAATGGCAGCGTCCATCCGACTGCGGCCATACAAACCACCCTCAACACCACACCGAACATCTTCTACCCCCCCCCTGCACTTCGATTGCTTGCCTTTCCCTTCTCGTCCTTGACTGGAGAGTCCTGCATGTCTAGGGCTTCGCGAGCACGGCTTTCATCTGTTTGCGAATTCGCACGCGCAACACTTTTCTCTGGTTTGCTTCCAGGACTTCAAAGCGATGTTCCACCAGATCGATCTTGTCACCTGGCGCGGGTACCTTGCCGGAAACATGGCTCAGCAAACCTGCCAAGGTGGTGACCGCCTCATCCGTCTTGTCCCCGAACTTCACGCCAAGCAATTCCTCGACGTCGCCGATTGGCATGCTGCCGCGCATCACCAGCCCGCCATCCGGTTCGCGTACGACATCCGGTGCCGGGGCCTTTCCCGAGTTTCCGCTTTGGCCCACGATCTCTTCCACCAGGTCTTCCACGGTCGCGATGCCGGCTACGGTTCCATGCTCGTCGATAACCACCGCCAGCGGATGCCCCTTCTGGCGCATTTCGCGCAGCAACTCCGAGCCAATCTTCGTTTCCGGTATGAAGAGAACGGGCTTGACCAGTTCACGCACCCTGCGTTTCGGCAAATCTTGGTCCGCGATTTGCAAGAGGTCCTGCGAGTATACGACGCCGAAAATATCGTCGAGCGTTTTCTCATACACGGGTATCTTATTCAACCTCGTCTCAACAACTTTTGCGTGCAGATCTTCGAGCGTTGCGTCCGCCGGCATGGCCACAATGTCGGGCCGCGGCGTCATGACTTCACGTACTCGTTTGTCGCTGAATTCGACGACTTGCTCGATCAAGTCCGCCTGTTCCGGCTCAATGATGCCTTCTTCTTCCGCGGCCTCAACCAACGCTTCGATTCCCTCTTCGGTGCGCTGCTCGTCGGTCTTTTCGACGTCGTACTCCGAAATTCGCGCGAGTGATTCCGCGCCTTCCAGGAATACGCGCACCGGCCAGACGAACCACATCGCCGCGCGAATCAACGGCAGGAGTGGAAGCAGCCAGCGCCCGGTGGTGCGGTACAACAGCATGTCCGGCATAAAGTGCATCGCGATGACGACTTCCAGCACAAGAAAGACGCAGAACTCAACAAAAGACTCCCAGGTGCCCGGCACGAAGTACACCACCCCTCGTGTCGTCTCCAGAACCAGAAACGCGAGCCAGAAATGCCCGAGGATTCGGAATGTCCGCCCGCCGCTGCGGCGATTGATCTTCAGCTTTGGCTCGATCTCCGCTTCGAAGATTTCCAGATGCATATGGATGCGGCCCGTAGTCATGCGACCCAGTTCGCGATAAATCAGTGTCAGGTAGGAGAAAATGGGCAGGGTAAAAGCTACAAGCACGACGCTGAATGCGTAAAGCCAGCCTAAATTCATGACGCGAGCCCGAGCCGTTTTCGCAGCTTCCGCTCGATGCGGTTCATTTCGCCGCGATCGGCTTCGTGGTCGTAGCCCAGCAGATGCAAAACGCCGTGAAGAATCAACACTCGAAGCTCACTCGAAAGCTTCCGCCCGTGTCTCTTCGCGTAGCGCCGTGCCGTCGCCGGAGAGATGGCAATATCGCCCAGGTATTCACCGGCTCGGACCGTCTTTGGGCCGCGTCCTAGCCGGACCGCTTTTCGCCGCACTACCACGGGAAAGGAAAGCACGTCGGTAGGACCCTTCTTTTTGCGAAACGTCTTGTTCATCCGCGCGATCTCTGCATCGCTCACCAGGCAAACCGCTAGGCCCGCTTCTTCCAACCCCAGTTCGTTTTTCACGTGGCGCAGAAACGATTCGAGTGGACGCCGCACCAGGCGCACCGCCCGCTGGCGGTTCAGAATCATCCTTGTTGCGTTTCTTGTTCTCGTTCTTTACCGGATTCTCTCGTCGGCGTTCCCGCTTTGCCTTTGGCGGTGTTCCCACCGCGCTGCGGGTGAGCTACATCATACTCTTCATAGGCGCGGATGATCTGCTGCACCAGGTTGTGCCGCACCACGTCCTTCTCCCCGAACTGCACCACACCGATCCCGTCGATCTTCCCGCAAACTTCCAGCGCTTCGACCAAGCCGGACTTCTTCCCCTGCGGCAGGTCGATTTGCGTCACGTCGCCGGTGATCACCGCTTTGGAGTTGAAGCCCAGCCTAGTCAGGAACATCTTCATCTGCTCGCTGGTAGTGTTCTGCGCTTCGTCGAGGATGACGAATGAATCATTCAGCGTGCGGCCCCGCATGAACGCCAGTGGCGCAACTTCGATGATTCCCTTTTCCAGGAAGCGCTCCAACTTGTCCGCATCCAGCATGTCGTACAGCGCATCGTATAGTGGCCGCATGTACGGATCGATCTTCTGTTGCAGTGTCCCGGGCAGAAAGCCGAGTCGTTCTCCCGCTTCCACTGCGGGTCGCGCCAGGATGATGCGGTTCACTTGCTTCGTAAGCAGCGCGCTCACCGCCATGGCCACGGCAATGTAGGTTTTTCCCGTGCCGCCCGGCCCGATCCCGAACATCATGTCGTGCTTCTCGATTTCTTCCATATAGCGCCGTTGACTGGCGTTTTTCGGTGTAACTTGTTTCTTCCCGAACGAGCGAGTGCGACTGTGCTCAAACATCCCGCGCGGCGATTCGTGCGGTTCTTCCGTCGCCACGCGCATCAGCGATTTCACTTCCGCCGCGGAAAGAGTCCGCCCATGCCGGGTGAGATGGTTGTACTCCTCCACAATCTTCACGGCCTGGTCGACACTGTCCTGCTCGCCCTCAATGGTCAGCCGCGTGTCGTGCAGATGCGTGCGCACGCGCAGCGAATCCTCGAGCACGCGCACATTTTCATCCAGCGTGCCAAAAAACGGTTCGATTTGTCCGGAAATGTGAACGGTACGCCGCATCCAATTGGAAAGTTTTCCTGTTACCGGAACCGGGTGGCCGATGGATTCCTCCTGCAGGGGAGAAACTCATTACACCCTACCCGACCCCCGCGTCAGGGTCAAGTTGCAGAATCTTGACGCGAAATCTTGACGCGAAACCATATGATCCAGAGAGGTCATAAGCATTCCACTACTTTGAATCCCTTTCCGCCATCGCAGCTTGGATCGCCTTTTCAGCCACCGGCGCCATCACCGCGTATCCGGCAGCGTTGGGGTGAAGGCCATCCCCGCTGATTTCCTTTTTGAGCAGCCCTTCGTCGTCCACCATGATGGAAAAATAGTCGAGATATACATGACCTTTCTCCGCAGCGTACTTTTTGATCCAGGTGTTCAATGCTAGAATCTTCTCCGGTGGGCGCTTGATGCGCATATCGATAGGATGGCCTTCGCGGTCGTGCCCGTAGTTGCTCACGGGCATTACCGAGGACAACACCACGCGAATGCCGTTGGCACGCGCCAGTTCCGCCATCGACGCCAAGTTCCCTTCCGTTTCCTCTAGCGTGATCGGACCCGTATTTCCAGCAATGTCGTTGGTTCCCGCCAGAATCACTACAACTTTCGGCCGCAGGGCGATCACGTCGGCGCGAAATCGCAGTAACATTTGCGGTGTCGTCTGCCCGCCAATTCCCCTCCCCAGGTACGGCTTCCCTGGAAAAAATCCACCGAATTGCGGTAGCACCCACATGTCCGTAATCGAATCGCCCATGAAAACGACGCGCTGTTCGTCCTTCGCCAGTGTCGCCATTGTGGCGTTGGCATCCCGATAGTGCGCGAGATCCGGCCAATCCTTCAGCCGCTTCTCTTGCGCTTCCACCCTAGCCTTCACCTCCGCCAACTCCCCGCAATCCTCCGGCGCCTTCGCGGGGGCTTGGGTCTGCGCCTCTGCAAATAGCCCGTGGGCGCACACGGCCAAAGTAACGGCAAGACGAGCAGTCAGCTTGAAAACAGTCTCCATCGATCTCCCCTTCCTCTTCCCGAGAACTAACAACTAAGGACCGAGAATTGAAGCTACCCCTCACCCTCCCGGCCAGTGCCCTAATCATTAACTGTACTCTGGTACGGAGGCTCTATGGACGTAAACCTTGCGTAACGCAAAGATGTGGTCGAAGCAGAGATCAATACTTTCAAAATTCACTGGCGGATGGAAGGGGTACGATGACAGGTAAATTCATTCTTCTCGGTGCTCTTGCAAGCCTAGCTTTGAACACCTCTCCGCGGGCAGCAGAACTTGGGACTCCATGCGCTCCTCCCCTCAACGCCGTCCTCATCAGCAAAATTAGTTGCAATGGATACCTCAGTGTTCCCATGACCGCCGATCAGGAACAGTCGCTCCCCCTCCAGGTTATCGCCACTCTAGAATGCGGCCAGGAAGTCGGGGTACTGTCCGACGCCGAAGGATATACGGTAAATATCCACACCACGGACGGCAAGAATGGTTACGTCGCGCGCATGTATCTCACCCAACCGGTCCGGAAGCAAGCAAATGTTTCGACACCAGGGGATGACGCACCGCTGAATAACGGCGTGGCACACTGGCAGTCTGGCTCCAAAGGCAGCTATGAATTTATGAACGGGGACAAGCTGGTGGAATCACTGACCGCCAATGGCATCACCGTACAGATTTCGCTGCAGGACACGGGATGGAAAATGCGCGCCAATGTCGCCGTGGTCAACGTCGGTCAGCAACCGGTCCACTTGCAGCCGAGGTTGCTCTCGCTGGATGAGATAGCGCCACTGGTGAGGCCGCTTCGCTACCAGGATCCGGCGGAAGTGGCCAAAGCCGCCAATCATCAGATCCTGTGGACCGCGGCCAGCGCAGGCCCATCTGGCGGCGTGCAGCCGCAGCGGGCTTCATCTAGCACCGACCTGTACGCCGTGAATTACAGACTTCCGTCTTCTGACCCCTCACGCAACTATCTCGCACAGCACCAGGCCCTCGAAGAGATCGCCGCGAAAAATCAGGCCGCGCTCGTCAACATGGTCCGGGAAATCAATGCTCTCTCATTGAGAGAATGTACCCTGAAAGCAAACGAGAAGACCGCGGGAGCCGTGTGGTTCGAACGGGACGCAAAATCAAACCAGGTTGTCTTGCGCGTCCCTGTCGGCGGCGTAATCTTTGAGTTTCCGCTTTCCTTCAATCACGAAAAGTAATCGAGTCTAGACGCCGCTCCTGTCCCGCCCTTCTTCTCCGGATGGGCGGGCTTTCGTTTCTGGTCCCTATCTTTTAGCTTGTTTCGTTGAGTGCGTTGCGCCAACCCGCGGCCACTGCCCGCATTTTTGCCCATCCGCGAATAGCTTGAACTTTTTCTGCGCGGGTCACGGTGAGAGGCTGCGTTTCCTGAATCTCACTTGGGAGGCATTGTGGGGATGGGGGAGATACCTGCGTCCGGCGGCGGTTTTTCCGGCACGGAGAGCAAGCCCGCAAGATTCCGTTAGAATCAGCAGCCCGCCATTTCCCAGGATTGCAGTCCTATTGGACCGTGGGCTGGCAAGGATTTCCCGGAAGGTTCTTTCCCGACCGATGGCAATTGGTCTAGGCGACCAGCTACAATGTTTGTCTATGAAGTGCCCGGGCTGCGGAATCGAGATGACTGCCATGGCGCTGGGCGGCCACTTAGGCGCACAGGTCAGCATCGATGTGTGCGCCACTTGCCAGGCGTTCTGGTTCGACCAGTTCGAAAGCCTGCAGCTCTCTGCCGGCTCCACACTGAAGCTCATGAAGTTTATCGGTGAACACTCGTCACCGCGGAAGGCATCGCTGCCGGACGCGCTCCCCTGTCCGCGGTGCGCAACGAAGCTGCGGCTGGCGCACGACATGCAGCGAAACATGCCTTTCACTTATTGGCGATGCGGGAACGAACACGGTCGCTTCATCGGCTTTTTCGAGTTCTTGAAAGAAAAAAATTTCATCCATCCACTGTCGTCTGATCAGATCAAGGAGTTGCGGCAGAACGTTCAGTTTGTGAATTGCTCCAACTGTGGGGCGTCCATCAACCTGGAATCCACCTCGGTCTGTT
>MNIJ01000168.1 GCA_001919715.1 Acidobacteria bacterium 13_1_20CM_58_21 | reverse complement strand
TTGAAGTCGTATTCTTTACCCGGCTCGAGCGGCCCGGCACTCTTCAGCGGCCCACTGGTCGGACGGAAGCTCGAGGGTCCTTCGTCACGGCGCTTGCGCTCCTCGATTTCCGTGTTGTGGCAGAGCGCTTCAATGTTTTCGCCCAATTCCACAAACGCGCCGAAGGTGGCGATGCGCGAAACCTTGCCCCTCACGATTTGGCCGACTCTGTGCTGCTTGAACCAGTCGCCCCAGATGTCGTTCACCTGCTTGATACCCAGCGACACACGGCGGTTCTCCGGGTCGATCTTCAGCACCTTGGCGGTAACGTCCTCGCCCTTCTTGAACACTTCGTGCGGGTTCTTCACGCGGCCGGTCCAGCTCACATCCCCGACGTGCACTAGCCCGTCAAAGCCATCCTCGATCTCCACGAACGCGCCGAACTCGGCGATGTTCCGCACCTTGCCGGTCACCACCGTGCCCACCGGATACTTTTCGGCAGTCAGCAGCCAGGGATCCGGCTGGGCCTGCTTGATTCCCAGCGAAACGCGACGGTCGCTCGGCTTGATGTCCAGCACCACCACATCCACTTCTTCGCCAACTTTGGCAACCTTCGACGGGTGCTGGATTTTCTTGTTCCAGCTCATCTCGGAGACGTGTACCAGGCCTTCGATCCCTTGCTCCAGTTCCACGAACACGCCGTAATCCACGACACCGACGATCTTGCCCTTCACCTTGCCGCCCGCGGGGTACTTTTCCGCCGCTCCCGCCCAGGGATCGGCCATCAATTGCTTCAGTCCCAGTGATACGCGCTGCTTTTCCTTGTCAAACTTCAGAATGATGACGTCCACTTCCTGCTCGGGTTTTACCACGTCTGAAGGATGCTTCACGCGGCCCCAGCTCAAATCCGTCAGGTGCAGCAGTCCGTCAATTCCGCCGAGGTCCACGAAGGCCCCGTACTCCGTAACGTTTTTCACGTGCCCGTGCACGATCTGGCCTTCGCTTAGCGTTTCCATCAATGCGGCGCGCTTGGCATGCAGTTCCTCTTCGAGCAGCGCGCGCCGGCTCACCACCACGTTGCCGCGGCGCCGGTTCAGCTTGGTGACCCGCACTTCGAGTTCCGTGCCAGTCAGGTCGTCCAGGTTCTGCGCCGGCCGCAAGTCGTATTGCGAGCCCGGCAGGAAGGCGCGCACGCCGATATCCACCACCAGGCCGCCCTTGATGCGGTCCACCACTTTGCCGGTGAGTGTTTCCTTGGCCTTGAACGCTGCTTCAATCTTCTCCCACGTGCGGCGGCGCAGCACCTTCAAATAGGACAGGATGGTGAAGCCGTCCTTGTGCTCCCCGGTGCGTTGCACCCCGATCGTGCTGTTCGGCTCAGGGCGCGGTATTTCCGTGTCCGTGAATTCCGCCGCCGGAATCAGCCCTTCCGTCTTTCCTCCCAAATCCACTACGACGCCATGTTCCGTGTAGGCGACAACCTTGACCTCGATCACCTCGTGCGACGCAGCCGCTTCTTGCTTCTCGTCGTACTGCTCCAACAACTTGCTCATCTCTTCCGAGCCGGCCGCTTCTTCATCGGCGGTGGCCGATTCGGCATCCGCTGCGTGCGCTGCTCCGTTTGCTTCGGCCTGGGCATGCACGCTCGCGGAATCGGTAGACGCGCCCGTCTGCTCTGGCGTCCCCCTCACAGGCGGCTCGTGCCCCGCGTCTGGGGCCTCGGCATGCTCCGATCGAGGAGCCGCTTGTTCGGCCGCATTCTCTATCATTGAATTTGTTTCAGGTTCCGCGCTGTTCGGAGCGGTTTCGGTTTGGGGTGCAGGCACGGTGGCTGCCGCATTGGGCAGGTCATCTTGGTCGGAAAACATGGTTGTTGGCCTCCGGAAGATTACTTCGCTTAGAGCCGCCGCTAGGCGGCCCCGCGTTCAGTCGAATAGATTCCTTGCTGATTCCCTGTCTGGGTTTAGTGCAAGGAGGTTAACCGCAAAGCGGTTACTGGGACACCGATGCTGCGGGCGTCAAAAACGCTGCAACCTCAAAAGGATACTCGCCGCCTCAACCCCCTGTCAATGAATCCCCTGAGTGGCTGAGTAGCTCTAGGCGCGCCCGGCGTGCGTCTTTTCGCGGCGAAAGTCTGGTGCTGAAACCTCCACGGTGCGACACATCTCATACAGTCTAGACCGCATGCGGCTCCCGATTCGTTGTTCCAGCGCATCTTCACGCGTGGGCGCAATCAATTTGCCGCTCGGAAGCCGCGCCGCTTCGCCCTCCGTAGCAGGGTTATCAAGATAATTCGTGGTGATGATGGTCGTCCGGTTCTCGTTATATCGTGCGTTCAAGACAATCCCCACGGTGTCCCGCACCCAGTCCGACGGCTTGCTGGCCCCGAGATCATCCAGCACCAGAATCTCCACGTTGCGAATCGGCTCGAGAATCTTCATTTCCGTCGATTCGTTAGCGGGGTTGTAGCTCGCTTGAATTTCCTTGAGGAGTTCACGATAATCGCAAAACAACCCGGCATGCCCGCGGTGAATCAGTTCTTTCAATGCCGCAACCGCCAGATGCGTTTTTCCAACCCCCGAGGGTCCCATGAACAGCAATCCCTTTTCGGACGAGCCCGGATACTCGCGCACAAACCCTTGGGTGAACAGTTTCGCTTGCTTCAGCGAATGCGCGTGCTGCGCCGTCCAGGTCTTCCCGTCCGTCAGGTCGGTGACGTAACTCTCAAAATCGCAATGCTGGTAGCGTTTCGGAATTCGCGCGCGCTCCATGACGCGCGACGCACGCTCCTCCATCCCGCAATCGCACGCCACGGCCACGCTGCCCGCCGCGCCATCCTGTCGCGGCACCAGCTTCCAGCCCGTCCCTCTGCAAAGCGTACAATTCTCCAGGGGCATAGCTAACCCCGGCTTCCAGCCGGCCCTGCTGTTGTCTTTGTTGTGGCCCGTCTTCCGCGTTCTGGCCTTGCCGGGAAGAACGGTTCCCTTGGCCACGCCAGACAGCATACGGTCACGAGCAGCTCACGGCAAGTTGTCTATGGCGCGTTCTCTTTCCGAAAACTGTCGAAGGAATTACCCGCTTACGGGCTTAGCCCTGCGCGCATTTTGCCTCTCCTGGAGCGAAACCCCAGCGCCACTAGCCTCCACACCTAGAGACGGACCCGCCGGTGGGCGGGCGTCTCGGCTCAAGTGCGCTATCCTGGACGGGACCCCGCTCGAACTGCGCCGTCAACTGCCGTAGAAGACCGAGTGGACTTTAGCTATGCCGTGCCGCCGCAGAACACCGGCCGCCCCTGCCCGGTAGCATGGGGAGGATGCGGTCAGGCATGGGCAGATAGCCGAGGCGCCGGGCATGCGGTAAGTGCGTCAGGGCAGGAGAACCCACCGAAGGTACCCATCGCTTAGGCCGGACTTTAGCCCGGGGAGGATGTGCGCATCAACCGCGGTGTCGGTGTTGTCGCCCGCACGATCGCATGCCGCGGGGCTTTCTCTTGCAGGTGTGACGCCACCACGCGCGACAATTCCTGTTGCACCACTTGCGCGAACTCCCCCATCTGGCGCTCCATCTCGATCATCTTCTCGCGCATGTTCAGAATAATTTCGATTCCCGCCAGGTTTACACCCATATCCCGCGCCAGGGTTAAGATCACATCCAGCCGCTCCAGATCCGCATCCGTGTACAGCCGCGTGTTCCCCTGCGAGCGTGACGGCTTCAGCAGCCCCACGCGCTCGTACAGCCGCAAGGTCTGCGGATGCAGCTTGTACAGCTCCGCCACCGCGCTGATCATGTAGCCCGCCTTGGCCCGTTTTTTCGCTCGCGCTGGCATCTTGGTTAGGACAGGCATGCTTGCCTGTCTCTTCTCCGTTTTTCAGTCCGCCGTGCTCAATAGTCAGTAGGAAGAGAGAAAGGCATGGGAAACCTTAAATGCCTGTTCCCTATTTTTTCTCGCACGTGCAACCGAGCACTCCTCGTCACACTCCGGCTTTAGCAAACAAATCCTTCCGCGGATCCGCGGGCGCAACTCGCTCCAATTCCTTCATCAAATTTCGCACACGCTCGTCGGTGGGCAGCGGCACGAGCACTTGAATCTCCACATATTGGTCGCCCCGCGCTCCGTTCCTCGCGCTGGGCACGCCTTTTTCTTTCAGCCGCAGCGTATTTCCGCTGTTCGTTCCCGGCGGGATTCGAACGATCGACCGCCCGTCTATCGTGGGCACTTCAATTTTTGCGCCCAGCGTCGCTTCACTCACCGTTACTGGAATCTTGGTGTACAAATCGTTGCCGCGCCGTTCGAAAAACTCATGCCGCCGCACCACCACGCGCAAATACAAATCGCCCGCCGGCGCGCCCATGGTTCCGGAGTTGCCTTTGCCCGGGACCCGCACGCGCCCGCCATTCGCAACGCCTGCCGGGATGCGCACGTCAATGGTCTCCGCCCGCCGCACGCGCCCTTCCCCGGCGCACGTCCTGCACGCCGTTCGCAGCTTGCCCGTCCCGCCGCACCGTGTGCACGGCACGTTAAAGCGCATTTTGCCCGCGGCCTGCTGGACCGTGCCCGTGCCCCCGCAGACCGTGCACGTTTGCGGCGCGCCTACCGCGCCGGTCCCATGGCACGTCTCGCAAGCATCCAGTCTGGTAATAGAAACCTTTTTCACCGCGCCGCGCACGGCATCCCAGAAATCGATCTCAATCTGGTATTCCAGGTCGACACCGGGTTCGTGCTCCGGCTCGCTCCCCGCGCTTCCGCGTCCAGCGCTAAAAAACTGGCTGAAGAGATCGCGGAAGCTCGCTCCCCCGCCCGCCGCGCCCGAGCCACCGCCAAAATCAAATCCGCCAAAATCAAAGTTGACGTCCTGCTCCTCGCCGTGGGCGCCTGCTCCACCCGGCCCGCCCGGCGGAAGGTTGTCACTGTAGAACCCGTACTGGTCGTACATCTGCCGTTTCTTGGAATCGGAGAGAACATCGTAGGCTTCCTGCAGTTGCTTGAATTTCTCTTCCGCGGATTTGTCGCCGGGGTTCAAATCCGGGTGATACTTCCGCGCCAGCTTGCGAAACGCCGCACGGATATCAGTGGCGTTGGCCTTGCGCGCCACTCCCAGCAGTTCGTAATAATCTCTTTTTGCTGTCGTCGGCATCTTGACCTTGAGCAAAGACCGGAGAGGGGCGCAGCCCGGCTGCGCCCCTCTCCACCGCTACGGCAACTTAATTCGGCCGCTTCGACTCGTCCACGTCCACGTACTCGGCGTCGATCACATCGCCGGGCTTTTTCTCCGGGGCGCCGCCCGAGCCGGCCGAAGACCCTCCGCCCGCTCCGGCGCCCGCAGCCGCGCCGGCCTGCCCCTCGGCACCGGCGGCTTGGGTGGTCTTGTACAGTTCCTCGGCGATCTTGTGCAGCGAGCGCTCCACGTTTTCCGTGGCCGACCGCAGCCGTGCCACGCCGCCTTCGTTGACGGCTTTTTTCGCCTCTTCGATGGCCTCTTCGGCCCTTTTCACGTCCGCTTCCGCGATCTTCTCGCGGTTTTCGCGGAGCATCTTCTCCGATTGATAAAGAATGCCGTCCAAGCGGTTGCGCGCCTCGACCTCTTCCATGCGACGCCGGTCGTCTTCACTGTGCGCTTCGGCCTCCGTCTTCATCTTCTCGGCCTCTTCCTTGGTTAAACCACTCGACGCGGTGATGGTGATCTTCTGCTCCTTGTTGGTGGCTTTGTCCTTGGCACTCACGTTCAGGATGCCGTTGGCGTCGATGTCAAACGTGACTTCGATCTGCGGCGTCCCGCGCGGAGCCGGGGGAATCCCGTCCAGCTTAAATTTGCCAAGCGAACGGTTGTCATTGGCGAACTTGCGCTCCCCCTGCATGACGTGGATTTCCACGCCCGGCTGGTTGTCCGCCGCCGTCGAGTACGTTTCCACCTTGCGCGTGGGGATGGTGGTGTTGCGCGGGATCTGCACGGTCATCACTCCTCCGAGCGTCTCCACACCCAAGGAAAGCGGCGTGACGTCCAGCAGCAGGATGTCCTTTACCTCCCCGGCAAGCACTGCGCCCTGGATCGCTGCACCCACGGCTACCACTTCGTCGGGGTTCACGCCCTTGTGCGGCTCTTTCCCGCCAAAGAAGTTGCGAACCAGTTGCTGCACCTTGGGGATGCGCGTCGAGCCGCCCACCAAAACCACTTCCTGGATGTCGTTTGGCGACATTTTGGCGTCTTCCAGCGCCTGCTTTACCGGTTTCATCGAGCGCTCAAGCAGCTCGTTCATCATCTGTTCGAGCCGCGTGCGCGTGAGTTTCTCCTCCATGTGAATTGGCCCGCTGGCCCCCGCGGTGATGAACGGCAGGTTGATCTCCGTCTCCATCATCTGGGAAAGCTCGATCTTGGCTTTTTCCGCCGCGTCCTTCAGCCTTTGCAGCGCCATCTTGTCCTTGCTTAGGTCGATGTTGTTCTTCTTCTTGAACTCGTCAATCAGCGAGTCCACAATGCGCTGGTCGACGTCATCGCCGCCTAGGTGGGTGTCGCCGTTGGTGGACTTCACTTCCACCACGCCCGCGCCGACTTCCAGCACGGAAATGTCGAAGGTGCCGCCGCCCAAGTCATACACCGCAATGGTCTCGTCGCTCTTCTTATCCAAACCGTACGCCAGCGCCGCCGCGGTCGGCTCATTGATGATGCGCACCACTTCCAGACCGGCGATTTCGCCGGCCTGCTTGGTGGCTTGCCTCTGCGCGTCGTTAAAATACGCCGGGACGGTGATCACCGCCTTGGCCACCTTCTCGCCGAGAAAATCTTCCGCCGCGGACTTCAGCTTGCCGAGGATCATGGCGGAAACCTCCGGCGGACTGTAAGCCTTGCCCGAAATCTCCACTCGCGCGTCCTGATGCGGTCCGGCAACCACCTTGTAGGGCACGCGACGCGTCTCTTCGCCAACTTCATCGTAGCGCCGGCCCATGAACCGCTTGATGGAGTACACCGTGTTTTCGGGATTGGTCACCGCTTGGCGCTTGGCCACTTGCCCGACCAGCCGCTCACCGGTTTTGGTGATAGCCACGACGGACGGCGTCGTCCGCGCACCCTCCTGGTTGGGGATGACCACTGGCTCGCCGCCCTGCATCACCGCCACGACCGAGTTGGTTGTTCCCAGGTCAATTCCAATAATCTTGCTCATTGCTACCATTCCTCCTGAAGCTTCTTGCCATTTGGCTTCGCCCGTATCTCTTTGAGAGCAAGGCGAATCCAGCTCGGTTCTCGCGTCCCAAGCCCAGCTCGAGTCGCAGTATACATCTTGAGTGTATTCTTGTCAAGTTTTACTGAGACAGATATAACATATGTATAATCAGCTAGTTACAGCAACTGTTGGGTCTTTTTTGGCTGCGTTCCAACTCTTCCAGAGCAACTCCTGTAGAACGGAATTCACACCAATATCAGAGACCGACAGGTGGGGAGTTATGGTTCCGCCAGACGCCGCCTCGCACAACTCTTACGGTTTCGAGCGCAACCAACCTACCAGGGTCCCGGTAGGTCTTGTTCGGTCGGCGGATGAACTTCGGTTGACGACCACTGCTACATTCCCGCCGTTTCGAGGTAGAATTCTCTTACTTACCCGCAGGGGCAAATCGCTCAAGCTATTTCGGAGGATCGTGTGAAACATCGGGGCATTCTGGCTGGAGCAGTTCTTCTCAGCGTAGTGGTGGCTTTCGCGGTGCTATCTACAGAAGCCGCTTCGCAATACTCTCCTGATATTCCCGACGTGGATCCGCACAAAGCCTTTGGCTCGAAGAACGCTCCCGTGACCATGGAGGTCTTCAGCGATTTTCAGTGTCCAGCCTGCAAGACCCTGTTCACCACCACGAATCGCCGGCTGATGGAAGATTACGTGAGCAGCGGCAAGGTCTACCTGATCCATCGGGATTTCCCGCTCCCCATGCACGCGCACTCGCGTGTAGCCGCGCGCTACGCTCGCGCCGCCGCGCAGCTCGGCAAGGGTGAGTCCGTGGAGCAAGCCCTGTTCCAGAATCAGGAAAAGTGGGAACAGAACGGCGACGTGGACGGCACGGTGGCCGCCGTGCTCTCCGCCGCGGAAATGACCAAGGTTCGCGCGCTTGTCAAAGGCAACTCGCTCGACACCGCCATTGACAAAGACTACGCGCTGGGCCAGACCTATCGCGTCAACCAAACCCCCACCACCGTATTTCATTGCAAGGGCCAGATCTATCCCTACTCCGGGGTCATGACCTACGACATTCTCAAGCAGTTTCTCGAGCAGCTGCTCGCACAAAAATGAAGGAATCATTTTTCACGGCGGTAAAACGGCAGAGCTCCTGGCTGCTGAGCTCAATGAACGAAGAACTGAAATCCGAAAAATGATGCCCTCCAGCCCACTCAATCTACGCCGCGCCATCATCTGGATCGGCCGCCTGGTCCTTGCCGGTATCTTCATCTATGCCGGCTACGCCAAACTGACCATGGGAATGCGTCCGCGTCCGCCGTTGGGAGTGGCCCTTTCGTTTTTTGCATTGCAGGTGGATTCCTATCGGATTCTCCCCTCCTGGGGCGTCAAGTGGGTCGCCCACACACTGCCCTTCGCGGAAATCGGCCTCGGTCTTCTGCTGCTCATCGGCTGGCGATTCCGCATTTGGGCCACGCTCGTCACCTTGATCATGCTGGGATTCTTTGCCGCCGTGGTACGCTCATACGCCCTTGGCATGCAGATCAATTGCGGCTGCTTCGCCACTCCCGAGCCGCTCACCATCAAGACGGTCATGCGTGACGGCGCACTGGTGGCTCTGGCGCTGCTCATGACCATTTTCGCCTTCATCGAAGCGCGCCGGCCGCACCCTTGGACGGCCCCGGAAAAAGCTTGAGCCGCACTTGCTCCGATGAAAACCCTCGCTGAATACCTCGAACTGGCCGCCGCCGCCCACGGACACCTCTGCGCCGGCCAGGTCCTGGGCGTGCGCCTGGCCATGCTCGGCCTCCGCGAACTTGGCATCGACGACCCCGTCGCCGAGCGCAAACGCCTGGTTACTTACGTGGAGATCGACCGTTGCGTCACCGATGCCGTCGCGCTGGTCGCCAACTGCCGCCTCGGCAAGCGCGCCCTGAAATTTCGCGACTGGGGCAAAGTCGCCGCCACCTTCGTGGACCTCCAGACCGGCCGCGCCGTGCGCGTGGCCGCCAAGGAATCTTCCAAGCAAGCCGCCCGCGAAATGTTTCCCGAACTCGTCACCGGAGTCGGCCAGCAAAAAGCCTACGCGCAGCTCTCCGACGATATTCTCTTTGACAAACAATGGGTGACGGTCGAAGTCCAACCTGAAGACCTGCCTGGTTTCCAAGGCCCCCGCGTGGTCTGCGCCCAATGCGGCGAAGGCATTAACTTCAAACGCGAGGTGGTGAGAG
>MNIJ01000071.1 GCA_001919715.1 Acidobacteria bacterium 13_1_20CM_58_21 | reverse complement strand
CGTCATGCAAAGCAGCCGAGAGGCCATAAATGGCCGCGCTTTCGACTTGCGCGCGGACACCCTCCGGATTGATCGGCCGGCCGCAATCTACCGCGTAAACGATGCGATGCACTTTCACGCCGCCGTTTTTAACGCTGGCTTCCACCACCGCCGCAGTGTAGCTCTCAAAGGAATAGTATCCGGCGATTCCGCGTGAAACACCCTTTGGCAGCGGCTTGCCCCAACCGGCTTTCTCCGCCGCGAGGCGCAACACACCCTTGAGGCGAGCGGTGTCAAGGGGCCTGCCCTCTTTCGGGTTGGTGAAATCGGGGATTTTGCGATCCTCTCCGATGAGGCGCAGGCGAAATTCCAGCGGATCGGCGCCGGCGGCCGCCGCAAGCTCGTCGACAAACGATTCGACCACGAAGCCGCTGGTGGAATGCTCGACGGAGCGCCACCAGGCGCGCGGCACCGACGACTTCGCGAGCGTGTATTCGATACGATAGTTCGGAGTCTGATAGGGGATGAACGCCGCGGTGGCAAATTCGGACTTTTCGGGGTTTTCTTCGCCCTTCGGACTCCACATCGCCTCGATCGAGGTAGAAGTCTGGAAGTGTTTCCAAGCGGCCAGCTGACCCTTGGCGTCAAGCGCGCCCGCGAAATGATGATAAGAAGCGGGGCGATAGAAGTCATGCTGCATATCGTCTTCGCGGGTCCAAAATACCATGACCGGCTTGCCGCAAACCTTGGCTACTTGCGCTGCTTCCATCACGAAATCCGCCTGATAGCGCCGGCCGAAGCCGCCACCCATGAGAGTGGTGTGCACAACCACGGATTCAGGAGGGAGTTTGGAAACGCCGGCGATGACGCCTTGTGCCCACTGCGGCGCTTGCGTGGGTATCCACGCTTCCGCGCCGTCGGGCCGGATGTGGACGGTGCAGTTCATCGGCTCCATGGTGGCGTGAGCCGCGAAGGGAAATTCGTAAAGGGCTTCGACCCTTTTCACGGAGCTGTTGAGGGCGGCGTCCGCATCGCCGTCATGGCGAACGACCTTGCCCGGCTTTGCGGCGTGGTCAAGAAACTGCTGGCGCAGCGAAGCGGAAGATTCCGATGCGGCTGGGCCTTCATCCCAGGTGATCTGAAGGGCTTTGCGGCCCTGGATGGCCGCCCAGGAATTATCCGCGAGAACGGCGACACCGCCGGCCGTGAATGCCCCCTGGCCCACGGGATCGATGGCAAAGACGTCGCGGACGCCGGGTACCGCCTTGGTTTTTGCGGCGTCCAAGGATTTCAGTTTTCCGGCGAAAACCGGACAGCGGGCGACCACCGCGTAGAGCATGCCGGGCACGCGTGAATCGAGGCCGAAGATCGCGGCGCCGGTAGCCTTGTCGCGGCCTTCAAAACGCCGCGTGTCATGGCCAACGACAGTGAAATCGTTGGAATTCTTGAGCGGGACGGTGTTGAAGTCCGGCACCGGGAGTTGGGCTGCGTCGGACACCAGTTCGCCATAGGTGAGGAAACTCTTGCGGGCGCCGTGGAGAATGCCTCCGTCCTGAGCTTTGCAGGTATCAGGACTCACCTTCCAGCGGGCCGCTGCGGCAGCAATAAGCATTTCACGCGCTGCTGCGCCCGCGCGGCGCAAAGGCAGCCAGGAGCCCGAGACGCTGCCGCTTCCGCCTGTTCCATGGTCATAAACCTTGGGATTGGTCGGCGCTTGCTCTATCTTGACATGTTTCCAATCCAGGCAGAGTTCTTCCGCCAGGATCATGGGAAGAGCGGTCATGATGCCCTGGCCCATTTCCGACTTGCCGAGAATGAGCGTCACGCGATTGTCGGGCGTGATGCGCACCCAGGCGTCGAAGGGGTTAGGGGGCTTCTTTTCCTGCTCTTCGGCTTGATCGGCAAAAGCGCGAGGAGAAAGATGGAAGCCGATGACCAGCGCCACACTCCCGGCGACGCCCGTCTTGAGAAAATCACGGCGATTTACAACTGGAGCTATTGCCATGGGACACCTCGCGATGTGTTGCGGCAACCGTGGTTGCTGAAGATAGCTTAAGCAGCGGACTTCGCTTTGCCCGCCTGCATGGATGCGGCGCGGTGGATGGCCTTGCGTATGCGTTGGTAGGTGCCGCAGCGGCAGATGTTGCCGCTCATGGCATCGTCGATATCGGAGTCGGTCGGGTTGGGTTTCTTGGAAAGCAGCGCCACTGCGGACATGATCTGTCCGGACTGGCAATAGCCGCACTGCGGAACGTCTTCTTCCATCCAGGCTTGCTGCACCGGGTGGCTGCCATCGGCAGAGAGACCTTCGATGGTAGTTATTTTCTTGCCGGCCACGCTGGAGACCGGAGTGATGCAGGAGCGCGTTGCTTCACCGTTAATGTGCACGGTGCAAGCCCCGCAGAGCGCCATGCCGCACCCAAACTTCGTGCCGGTCATGTTCAGCGTGTCGCGCAAGACCCAGAGCAGCGGCATGTCCGGGCTGACGTCGACCGATTGTGCTTTGCCGTTCAAGGTGAAACTGATGGCCATGGGACCTCCCTCTAGCAGACCGATATCCTACAACAACTACCGGTCAAGATGAAAATCCGCAGAACCTCGTTTTAAGCCGAGCGCAGGTCGGCGGCACGCATCGGCAGCCGCCGCACGCGTTTTCCCGTCGCCGCACAGAGTTCGCAGGAATCGCCGCGAACATGGGCGGTGCAATTGACCGGTTCCATCGTGGCGTGTGCCAGGAAAGGCATTTCGTAGACAGCTTCGATTTTGTTTGCAGCGGCTCGATGAGCCTGGTCGAAGTCGCCGTCATTGCGGATAACGGTTCGGAAGCTCGGAAGCGAGCCGCAACATTTTTTCGCGGAGGCGGACGGAAGTTTCGGAGGCGGAAGGAGGTTCGTGCCATTCGACCTTGAGAAGCTTGCAGGTTTCGACGGCGGCCCAGGTGGAATCAGCGACCACGGCGACGCCCGCACAGGAGTAGTTGCGGTTGCCGGGGCCGGACGTATCGCCGAATTGATGGGTGAGGTGAGCAGACTTCACTTCAAGAACAGCGCGGACGTACGGAGCGGATTTCACCTCGTCGGCGTTGAAGCGCAGCGGCGTGCCGCCCTAAACGGTGCTACGTTCCATGGAGGCGATGAGCATTTCCGGAAGCCGCGTGTCCAGACCGAACTTAGCGTGCCGGTTGCTTTGGCGAGTGAGTCGGCGCGGCGTGTGGGCTTGCCAATGAGCGTAAAGTCCGAAGGATTCTTCAACGGCGGATCGGCTGGAGGCTGAAGAAGAGCAGCCTCGGCGAGGAGTTGTTCAAAGGCCAGCTTGCGCTGAGTGGGTACGTGACGAAGCTGGATTCCGCGCGACATTCGGAGCGGGACACATTCCATTCAGCGGCCGCTGCGGAGATCAGCATTTCGCGGGCGGCAGCGCCGGCCTTGCGTAGGCTTTGATAGGAAGTCCGAACGCTCAGGCTTCCACCGGTGAGCTGTTCACCGTACTTCGGCTCCAGATCGGCTTGCACGACCCGTACGCGGCGCCACTCGCAGCAAAGTTCCTCGGCCACGATCACCGGGAGTGCCGTGCGAACGCCTTGTCCCAGCTCGGATTTGCCGCACCAGATTTTTATATCGCCTTCCGGGGAAAGCTCCAGCCAGGCGTTGGGAGAAAACGGAGCGGTTGCCAGAGGACCTGCGTTTTTGGAATTGCCAGCATGCCCCGAAATATGGAAGGGCAAGAGCAGGCCGGCCCCGGCCGTGGCGGAAGTCTTCAGGAAGTTCCGGCGTGTGAAGTTTGAGGACAAGGGTGCGGCACCCAACAAATCAGACGTCCGGCATCCCGGGGCGTGAGCAAAGTCAGTTTCCCTCAGCCGGGGCGGGTTTTGGCCGGGTTTTGGGAGCTTGTGGCGGAGCTTCCGACTCGACGCCGCGCCAACCCACGGGACGGCCGCTCACAGCTTCCTTCACGGAGCGGAACAGCACCACGTACATCAACTGGCGGTAGTAGAAGCGCTGCAACAACACGGGGATCAGCAGCGTCCAGTCTTCTTTGTGTTCCAAGGCGAAGGCCACCATGCACGTGAGTACGTCGATGAGCAAAAAGCCCAGGAAGAAGAGGACCGATTTTTCCACATCCGAGGTGGTCCACAGTTGCGGCAGCCGCGTCACACGGAACTGCGCCAGGACCCACAGCAGCAGCGAGCCAAAGAACATGAGGTCGATGATCGGCGAAATCAGCGGCAACACGAGCTGAAATACGAAGATATTCGGCAGCGCGATCCAGCCGAGCGCTCCGTATTTTGGCCGGAGCAGCGTGTCCCCGTGCTTCCAGAAGGATTGCAACGTGCCGAAGGTCCAGCGGAAGCGCTGGCGGATGAGCTGCCCGGCTGTTTCCGGAGCTTCCGTCCAGGCGATGGCCTCTTCGTCGTAGCTGACGCGCCAACCGAGGCGGCGGATAGCAATGGTCAGATCGGCGTCTTCGGCGACGGTGTCCGCGGTGATGCCGCCCGCGGCTTCAATGGCTTTTTTGCGCCATGCACCAAGCGCTCCGGGCACCACGGTAATGCAATTCAAGAGGTCAAACGCGCGCTTCTCCATGTTCTGGCTGGTGATGTACTCAAGCGCTTGCCAACGCGTGAGCCAGCGCGAGCGGTTGCCAACCTTCACGTTGCCGGCGACCGCGCCAACCTGGGGATCTGAAAAGTGACGAATTAGCTTGCCGAGAGCATCCGACTCAATTTCTGTGTCTGCGTCGATGGTTACCACCATTTCGGTATCCGCCAGGGACATGGCTTGATTCAGGGCCGCCGCTTTTCCGCGATTCACCTGATGAATGATGCGGACGCGCGGCTCAAGCGAAAAGTTCGTATCCAGCAACTCGCCCGTTTTGTCCGTGGAGCCATCGTCCACAACGATGATCTGCAAGTCCTGGAGATCCGAGAGCAGGACCGAGGTGATAGTCTGCACGATGACGCGCTCTTCGTTGTGCGCCGGGATCAGTACGGTTACGCTCGGCGGAGGATCGGGCATCACGGAATGGTCCGGCCGCAGCTTCTCGATCAGCGCGAGCAGGCCGATGATCACCGCGCGCCCGCTCACCAGCACGATGCCGAGAATGAAGATCATGCCAATGAAGAAACGAAGCCACTGGTACAACGTGAAGATAAATCCATCGGCGCGCGCCTCGAATCTCTCTTCGGGTGAGAGAGTCAGCATCACTTCGGCGCGCGTTTTTCCAATCAGGTCTGAAACGGAAACAAGCTGGTATCCATGTGCACGCAACGCGTCGATGATCTGAGGAAGAGCGATCACCGTCTGGGTACGATCGCCGCCACCATCGTGCAGGAGTATGATGTTTCCTTTATCTGCTTGTCTCAGAACGCTGTCGACAATGTCCTTTGCAGGGATGGGCTTGCCTCCGCGCAGGCTCCAATCGTCGGGGTCGATGCGCTGGCCCACAATCAAGTAACCCATCTCCTGAGCTAGGGGAAGCTGTGCTACTTCCTCTGCATACTCGGGCTGATGATCGATGCCGTAGGGGGGGCGGAAGAGAATGGTCTTGACGCCCAGGGTGCTTTCAATCAGACGCTGTGTCAGATTCAATTCCCAGCGGATTTGCGTGTGTGAAATCTCGTCGAACTTCGGATGCGTAAAAGTGTGATTCCCGATTTCGTGACCCTCGGCGAATTCGCGTCTTAGGATATCTGGCCTTTTATTTGCCTCGTCGCCGATGACAAAGAAGACGCCCGGTGCTTTCTTTTCTTCCAGTATGTCCAGGATCTTCGGGGTCCAGCGTGGATCAGGGCCATCATCGAAGGAGATGGCAATCTTCTTAACCGCCCCGCCCAGGCGATCGATGTTATAGGAGAGGGGAATCGCGTCGAACGACTCATCGGTGAATAAATCGCTGGCCGGGTCATATTGGAACGAGCGCTTGCCGTGTTTGGGGGTGTCCGTGATATGCCAGATGTCGCCGTCGCCTTCGAGGACTAGATCGGGACCGGGCGGCAGATCGGCGAGTTTTTGGCGAGCCCCATCATCGGCCCGTACCGCGTCCCAGATCTGCCAGAGCGAAGTATCGGCTGACCCGAGCCGCCATAGCGCTGTGCCTTGAACTCCGAGCCTTTCGCTGGCGCGCAATTCGTTGTAGGCGGTTACGGCGTCGAGCAACCACACCTGATGCACGCGGTTGTGCTCGTCGAAATACGAGTAGTGAGGATTCAGGGAATCGCCGTCGAATTCGACGTCGGCATCCGATTCTTCGGCGTGCAGCAAAGCTTCCTGGATGCTCCACTCCTCGGCGGTCCCGTACTCTTTTTTCGGCGCGGCAGCCCAGTCGTAGGCATAGCTGGCAATCCCCACGACGATTTTTTGCGCGGGAACGACTTCACGCACTTGGCGCAGGTTTTCCACGAACCAGTCCTGTGCCGCGATGGGGCCCGGCGGGGAATACGGCCAGTGCTGGTCGTAATTCATCAGTACGATGGCGTCGCACTTCTTGCCAAAATATTCGTAGTCGTAAGAGTCGTCGCGGGCGGGCAAGGCGATCATTAATTTCAAGCCCTTGGAGTGGAGCGCGGGCGCCAACGCGCCGATGAGTGCGCGGAGGTGCGCTTGGCTGGCATCGGGAACCTCTTCAAGATCGACGACGATGCCTGCCTCGTGCGACTCTGCTGCGTATTCAGCAACGTCCCGCACCAGTCTCTGCCGCGCAGCGGGGCTCTGAAGCATTTGCGCCATTTCCTTGATGTGCCACTCCGCGCCGTCGTAATTGTTCAACAGACCCATCAAAGGGAGCTCGATCGGGGGATTGAACGATTTCATCCACTGGTGGAGCTTGTCGTCCTTCAGCAGCGTGATGGCCTCTGCGGGCGACGCTTTGACGGTATTCTGCCCGCGCTCATAATCCACGACGGTCAGCGCGCCATCCGCGGAGACCGCATGGAGTTGCTCGGGAATCAGAAGGTCAATGTCCTTGTAGTGTTTTTTCAGCGACGCGAGACTATTGGGATCCCAGCTCACAAAAAATGCCGCTCGCAACGGATCGTAACTCGCCGGCAAAGTTCCGATGTTGGCCACGCGGCGATGCCGGCCTTCCCGCGTGGGCCCTGGTTTCTTTTTCGACTTGAGCGCCTGATATTTGGGTTTTGTATCCGGCAGCAGCCCTGCGGGCAAGTCCACGCTGACCGCGATAGTCACGAAAAAATAGGCGAGCAAAAGGGTTAGCAGAACGCCGGTAATTTCCATTACGCGGCGGGTGCGGCGCCAGCGTACACGTTCCGCGTCATAGAATATGGGACCGCGTTCCTTCATTTCACCTTTCAACCCGGCGGCACGGCAGGCAAATATAGATCTGGCTGGGGCTCCAGTCCGTCTGCGCGATTCCGTCTGCTCTATTGTAAGATGCGTGGCATTGATGAAGCGAGTTTTCTCGAATCCCCTTGCCGCCTTAACCGCGGGCCTCTGCCTGCGGCTGTTTTTCGTGCTGAAGTTTCCCGCCAACTCCGGCGACACGGTTCTTTACGAGCAGATTGCCACAAACTGGTTGAAACACCACGTCTACGCGATGACCGTCGGCGGCGAGATCACGCCGGTTGATCTGCGCATGCCGGGTTATCCGGCGTTTCTCGTTATCATCTATGCCCTGACGGGACGCACCGGCGCGGACGCGCGCACGGGCGTGCTGCTGGCGCAGATCGGCGTGGATCTTCTTTCCTGCCTAGTGATCGCCAGGCTGGCGGCACTCTTGGCGTGCACCTCGCTAGACTCCGCGCCGAACAAACGTGCCTATTGCATGGCGCTCTGGCTCGCCGCTTTGTGTCCCTTCACCGCCAACTACACGGCAGTGCCGCTGACCGAAGTCTTTGCTTCTTTGTGGACGGGGCTGGCCTGTTGCGCTCTTGTGCTCGCTCTCCGGCGAGTCAAGAAGCCTGGCTTTCTCGTCACCGCGTCGCATCTGCCCCTACCGAGGAGCGTGGAATACACCGCCCTGGAAGGCGGATTGACTGCCGGTGTGGGTACGCTGTTTCGTCCTGAAACACCGATCTTGCTCTTCGCCGCGGCAATCGTGTTTGGTGGACTCTTCTTTTTCCGGAGTTTCCGGCGTGGGCTCTCGACTGTTCTGGCAATGGCGCTTGGTTGTTTAGTGGTGCTCTCTCCCTGGGCGTTGCGCAACTGGATGACATTGGGCGAGCCGCAATTCCTCGCTCCTAAGAACTCAAATCTGCCCGGGGAACTGGTTCCCAACGGCTTCATGGCCTGGGAAAAGACCTGGCTCTACCGTGTCCGCGATTGCTATTTGGTGCCGTGGAAGCTGAATGAAGAAGCCATCTCCGTGGAGGACATCCCCACGCGCGCCTTTGACACGCCGGAGGAAAAACAGCGCGTGGCGATGATTCTCGAGCAGTACAACAATGATCTGACGCTGACGCCGGACGAAGACGCCGCGTTTGCTCAGCTGGCGCGCCAACGCGTGGCGCGCCATCCCTTGCGAACGTATCTCTGGTTGCCCGCGGCGCGTGCCGTCGCCATCTGGTTTACTCCGCGCATTGAATTGCTGCCGGTTTCAGGACACGTTTTTCCGCTGGCGCAAATGCGCGAGGATGACCCCGTCGATCAGCAAGTCACCAGCCTTTTTTTTGTGCTGAATTTGTTTTATGTTGGGCTAGGCGCGTGGGGCGCCCTGCGGCTTTGGCGCTCGAATCCAGCGGCCCGGCCGGTGGTTGCGTTCCTCGGGCTATTCATGGCACTCCGCACGGCCTTCCTGACTACCCTGGAGACGCCCGAGCCACGCTATGTTCTGGTTTGTTTTCCAGCATTGATCGCGCTGGGCGCGCAGGTCTTGGCTCGCCGTTCCGGGGTACGGTAGCACAGGCTTTAAGCTGTGCTGCTACTTTTCCTCGAATGGTTCGGGGTGAATTGTGACGCGATCGATCTGCGGAAACTTTTCCTTCACGCGGTCTTCCAATACGGCGGTCACATCATGGCTTTGGGTGATGCGTAGGTCGCTCTTCATCATGCAGTGGCACGAAACCAGCAGGTGGTGTTCCACCTGGCGCGCGCGCACGTCGTGGCAATTCACGAGCTCGTCAAATTCCAGCGTCAGCTTGTTCAGAAACTCCTCGATGGCCCGCGAAAGCTGCTTCAACTCGCCAACACCCGTGTCCGGCGTGGCAATGTGCCGGCCCAGCGGCTCGATGTGGATATTCACTTCCACGTGGCCGTCGCGCAGCTCGCGAATCTTCTCTTCCAGCTCGGTGGATTGGCGATGCGCCTCGCCGAGGCTCAAATTCTCATCAACCTCCAGGTGCAACTCAATGAAGAGTTGCCCCTCCTGTTGGACGGCGGTCAAGTCATGAATCGCCAGGCCCAGGCTCTGGGCCGCCGCGCGAATCGCTTCGAATAAGTGCTCGCCTTGAGGTGCGCGAGGTTCGGCGTGCACCATCACGTCTGCGGGAACGATCTCGCCAATGCGTTTTTCGATGGCGTCGCTTAGAGCGTGGACCTGTTCGAGGCTCGCCGTCCGCGCCACACTCACGGTCGCGTCGACAAAGTGGCGATTGCCGGCCCGGCGCACGCGTACGCGATCGACATCCAGCACCCCATCCATGCGCGCCACGGCCTTGGCGATTTCCTGCTGCAAGCCTTGCGGTGCCGCGTCCAACAAGGCATCCAGCGTGCGCCTGCCGAGCTGTGCGCCCACCCATAAAATGACGGCCGCAACGGTCAGCCCCGCCAAGGCGTCGGCGTAGTTCAACCAGGGCAAGTTCCACGCTTCACCGGCCCAGACCAGCCCGATGCCGGCGATAACGACGATGGTGCTCCATACATCGGTCGAAAAATGCAGCGCATCCGCCTCCAGGGCGTCGCTGGAATATTTGCGAGCCACACGTCCGAGGGCCCGCGCTCGCGTTAGATCGATCGACAAAGCAACCAGCAGCACCAAGATCGCGGTGATGCTCGGCTGGATATGCACGTTGCTGAAGAACAGCCGGTGAAACGCCTCATAAACGATGTACAGAGCCGTCAGCGCGAGAAGCCCGGTCTCCACAAATGCGGAGAAGTTCTCAAACTTTCCGTGCCCGTAGGGATGCCTCTCATCCGCCGGCTGGTCGGACATGCGCACGGAGAGAAAGGTGATGATCGCGGCGAGCAAGTCGAGACCGGAGTGTAAGGCTTCTGAAAGAACGCCCAAGCTTCCCGTCCGGACGACCAAAAACGCTTTGAGGGAGACTAACAGCAGAGCCGAGCCCACGCTCAGGAGCGCCGCCCCCTTCTTCTCCCGACCTTCCTCGACCTGGTGGATGGCTTTCATGGCCCGCCTAGACTACCTCAACTCCCCTCGTTGTCACGAACGCGCGGCCCTCCGCCGGCATTCCCTATCTCGTTTCGGCCTCCGGTCTCAGGTTCATCGCGCGGTACTTGCCTGTGAAGCTAAGACAAGGTAGTTTCTGGGCAGGCAGCGGGAGACATCTTTATGATTCGCCGAGCTTTCCTCTCGATTGTTCTGGCATCTCTTTTTGCCGCTTGCGGATATGCGCAAGGTCCCGCTTCCTCGCCTGCGGCCAGTGTATGGAATGCCCTGTCCAGTCCAGCGATGGATCCCGCAAAATC
>MNIJ01000212.1 GCA_001919715.1 Acidobacteria bacterium 13_1_20CM_58_21 | reverse complement strand
GGGCGACGATGGCGGCCTGGCATTCTATATCAATCAACGCCGCAACTACGCGCGGAACGACTTCGATCGCACGCATACCTTTGTGCAAAGTATTGTGTACGATCTGCCGTTTGGAAGGGGCAAACGCTTGGTTTCTTCCGGAGTTGGCGCCGCAGTGCTGGGTGGCTGGCGCATCTCCAGTTTTCTCACGCTGATGTCGGGTCTTCCGCTTTACTTTAACGCTAGTTCCGCCTCCCTTCTGGCGCCGGGCAACACCCAAACGCCGGATTTGGTTGCTCCCGTGCGGATCCTTCACGGTATCGGCCCCGGTAATCCTTGGTTCAGCACATCGAGCTTCGCCGCTCCGGCGGCCGCTACCTTCGGCAATGTGGGGCGGAACTATCTCAGCGGGCCCGGCTTTTTCAACCTAGATGCTGCACTCTCTAAATCGATCCGGTTTACGGAGCGCTACAATGTGGACCTGCGTTTGGAGGCTTTTGGCGCCACCAATACGCCGCAGTTTTACTTCGCCTCTAACGGCGGCAACTCGGCCGGGATAACGCTGGCCAGCAGTAGCTTTGGCCAGATCACCAGTGCCAGCGGCGGCCGCCAACTTCAACTCGGCGCAAAGTTCAACTTCTGATCAGGCCGGCAGCGACGTTCGGAAGGTGCCGGCTGGAGGGCCCCAGTGGCCGTTGCGCGCGACATTCGATTAACGGTTCAGGGAATGTGAAATTGCTGGCCAATTAAGATCCCCACATTAATGGCATCGAGTAGGAGAGCCCAACATGACGCTTCACGTTTCACGTCGTGCGTTTCTCAGTGGTCTGGGGGTGATGACCGCCCTTCCCGCAATCCCAGGCTATGCATCTTGGAATCCGCCGCTCTATCCGCCGATGGATTTGTCGTATTTTGATACGCCGATTTCGCCCGCGCCGGCTGACATTCTCTTCGGATACGCGTCCATCACTTGGGGCGGAAACGACCGGCGGGCGATCGAAGACATTCGCTCATTGGGCTTCCGCGGAATTCAATTGCGTGCCAATGTCCTCCAGGAATTTGGCGGCGCAGCGGAATTGCGGGACTTGCTCGACAAGCACCAACTGCAGATGATTGCGCTCTCCAGCGGGGGCGTGCGCATCGACCCGGCACTCCAAGCCGAAGAAATTGCCAAGCACACAGCTAATGCAAAATTTGTGCGCGATGTAGGAGGGCTGTATCTGCAAGTCACCGACGAACGTCCTAAAGACCGCGCCATCACCGCGGCGGACTATAAGCAACTGGGACGGCTGATTTCGGAAATTGGGAAACGTACCGCCGACCTGGGGGTCTCGCTCGGATATCACAACCACATGGGCTCGCTGGGAGAGCATCCCGAAGAAGTGGAGCAAATTCTCGAAGCCGCGGACCCGCGCTATGCCAAATTGGAGTTGGATGTGGCGCACTACTTCCAGGGGGGCGGCGATCCGGCCAAGGCCATTGAGAAATACAGTGACCGGCTGCTGTTCATGCATATAAAGGATGTCGAGCCGGCGCCCCCCAACGCGGCCGCCAAGCGTCCCTATCGTTTTGTCGAGCTCGGCCGGGGAAAGGTGGATCTCCCTGCCGTGTTCGAGGCACTGCGCAAGGTGAATTTCCGGGGCTGGGCTATCGTCGAGCTAGACGTCGTGCCCGACAAGACACGCACACCCAAAGAGTCGGGAGCCATTAGCAAGAAATATCTCGAAGAAAAGCTCGGGGTGACCGTATGACTTCGCCCTTCCGAGTCGCGGTAATCAATGACGAGATCAGCCAGGACTTCGGCCACGCCTGCGAGGTGGCCTCGCGGGAATTTGGCATGGAATGGATCGAGCTGCGCGGCATGTGGAACAAGAACCTGCTCAAGCTGGACGCCAAGGAAGTCGAAGAGGCGCGGCGCATATTGGAAAAAAACAAGTTGCGTGTGACCGATATCGCTAGCCCCCTTTTCAAGGTGGATTGGCCGGGCGCACCGAAGTCGAAGTACAGCCCTAAGCGCGATCAATTCAACGCAGACTTTACGTTTGAGCAGCAGGATGAAGTGCTGGAACGAAGTATCGAGCTGGCCAAGGCCTTCCACACCGATCGCGTCCGATTCTTCGATTTCTGGCGGCTCGAGGATCAGGCGCCGCATCGCACGGCCATAAATGAAAAGTTGCGGAACGCGGCGGAAGCAGCCGCCAAGAAGGATGTCATTCTAGTTCTCGAGAATGAACCTGCTTGTAATACGGCGACGGCGGCGGAAGCAGCCAAGGTCCTTGGCGGGGTTCCCTCGCCCAACCTCCTGCTCAACTGGGATCCCGGAAACGCAGCCACCCAGGGTGAGAAGCCTTACCCGGATGGATATGATCTTCTGCCGAAAGCGCGAATTGGCCACTGTCATTGCAAGGACGCGGTGAAAAAGCCCGACGGCAAGACGTATGGATGGGCCGCCATGGGACAGGGCATCATCGATTGGGCCGGCCAGTTTAGTGCGCTCAAACGGGACGGCTATCATTTCGCCGTGAGCCTGGAGACTCACTGGCGCGGAGCGGGCACCCCGGAAGAATCGACGCGGCAGAGTTGGACAGGGATGAAAAAAGAGCTGCAAGAGGCTGGAGCGATTTAGGCTGGAGGAGGCCGAAAATGGCGGACAACACCAGGCGTAATTTCATAAAACGGAGCGCCTTGGGTAGCGTGGCGATGCTCGTCTACCCACCTTCGCGAGTGCTCGGCGCAAATGACCGCGTGCGTGTGGGAATGATCGGTGTGGGTGGACGCGGGCAAGAATTGCTCAAACAGGTCCTGGGAGTTGCGAGCGCACAACTCGTCGCCATTGCCGACGTTTACACGGGCAGCCGCGAGGAAGCCAAACAGATGGCGCCCGGCATTCAGACCCTTGATGATCACCGCCGTCTGCTTGATAGGAAGGATATTGACGCCGTCATTGTAGCCAGCCCGCTGCACATCCACTGCCGGCATTTTGTGGATACGCTGGCGGCCGGCAAAGACCTTTACTGCGAAAAAACTATGACTTGGTCCATTCCGGAAGCGGAGCAATGCCTGGCAGCGGCGAAGAGTTCCGACCGGGTCGTTCAAATCGGACTACAGCATGAGAGTTCTGGATCACTGGCGGACACCCGGAAGTGGATCAAGGACGGAATTGTAGGGCCAGTTGCCCAAGTGGAGTCTTGGATGAGCCGCAACACGCCCCACGGCAGAGGTCAGTGGGTGCGCAAGGTGCCCTCGAACTGCACGGCGCAAAATGTCAATTGGAAGGCTTTTCTGAACGGGCGCCCCGATCGCGAATTCGATCCATTCAAGTTTATCAACTGGAGGTTGTACTGGGAGTTTTCAGGCGGAAACGTGACCGAGAACATGGTGCACCAAATCGCTTGGATTATGACGGCCCTCGATCTGCCGGAACCCAGCGCAGCGTTTATGTCCGGGGGCGTGTTCTCCGAGAAAGACGGACGCGAAGTGCCGGACACGATTGTAGTTACGCTCGAATATCCCGCGGACACAGTTGTCACCTGGCAATCCACTTTCAGCAACAGCCACTACGGCTTGGGCGAGCGCCTGCTCGGAAGCGACGGCACCATCGAACATATGTCCGGGGTAACCGACATGGCGACCGGAAAGTCTGCAGAGGGCATTCGTTATTTTCCTGAGAAGGCCAACCGGCGTGAAGGGACTACACTTTCCGGAGAAACTCCGAATCAAAATCATATGGCCAATTGGATCGATTGCGTGCGTACCCGTAAGATCCCGAATGCGTCAGTTGAGATTGGCTACCGCTCGGCGATGGCCGCGCACATGGCGAACATCTCTTATCGCCGCAAAGAGCGCGTCACCCTGGAAATGGCTAAGTCGCTTCCGCCGGAGTCCTCGGACGTATCGCTGGCCATCACATCTGCTCCTGAAGTTTAGCTGCGACGGCTTGGTAAGGGCTGGCTTCGCCAGCATCCCGAGCGCGAACGGATCACCAATCGGTACTTGAAAGCCGATGTGGGTACGCCGTTCAATGGAATGATAACCGCCCGCCCTACTTTAGGTCAGGGAATACGCCCGAGACTTCGATGGCGTCACGCGTCTCGCCATCAATCCCTCACGCTACCCGATCCCACCACCTCAGCACCCGCAGCGCGCGCAGAGTATTCCAGCGGCTCGGCGCGCCGAGGCGTTCAAGCTCGAAATACGTCCTCCCTTTGTATGCGTGTTCGAGCGACCAGCGTCCGTCCTTCTGCTGGCTGCTATGGACGATGTCGATGGCCTCAGCTAGGCGCGGGTCGCCAGGCGCGTTGACGGCTTGGAAGTAATCGAGCGCGCGGAGGATGTCGTAGTGCCATCTGGGCGGAAATGAGAAGCGCGTGAATACCGGCTTGATGATTTGGCCGGTACGATGGGAGCGAAAGAGCCGGTGTACCAAGAGGAATTCCCGGCCGCGGCGCTGCGCGGCCCGCACTTCCCGGACTTCGCGTCCACAGTGCAATTCGTAGAACCGCAGGGCCTCCAGTACATTTATCGTCGTGTGCACCGAAGCATGAGTTGCGCCATTCGAGCGCTGGCAATTCCACCCGCCGTCGGGCATCTGTTGCTCTAGCAGGTGGTTAGCAATGGTGTCGAGACGGGAGTCTTCATACTCGAAGTACGAGAGGACGGATAGGGCCATCCCCGTGACGCACGTCTCGCTCCGACCTGTCCATTTTGCCCAGAGGCCATAGTTGATACCGCCATCCTGCTGGAGCCCGCCATCGAGAAGAAGCTTACAGGCCCTTCGCGCCTGCCGGGTGCGGGGTAGTAAACCGAAGTCACGGAGCATCAGCATCGTATAGGTGGTCGAGATCCACTTTGGCGAGTAGAGCCCGCCGTCCGACGCTTGCCCACCAGCCCATGTGCCCTCCGGGTCCTGCTTAGCAAGTAGACGGGCCCCCCAGCCATCGTGCGCAACCCTTCGCCGCTCTCGGTCGACGGTGCGTTCTGCCGTCTGCACCAAATCCCGCAGGACCTGCCAACGAATGGCCGGGTCTCCATCCAGGAGCCATCGCATCACCCTATCCGCCCGCGGTCCCGAAGTCACTCCTGAGGCGCTCATAGACTTTCGAACTTGGCTAAAACTAGACTGGGCTCGCTCCATGAGACCTCTAACCTGCAGCCGTCATCAGTGCCGCTTGACCTGGATGGTAAGTCGAATGGTTCGCCAGATGTTCGATCAGATGCATCAATGTGATTTGTGTTTTGCGAAAAGGAACCATTTTTTCCAAGGATTCGTTGGTCACGCGATTCCCGAACTCTGTCAAGAAGGCGGACGGACCCTTCGTCAGGGAGAATCTTACCTTGCCCCGGCGAGGCAGCAAAATCCGACTGATCGTCCCGGGGACCCCGTGGCGAGAAGCCCGGCACTTTAAGTCTTTGCCTGAGTCAGTCGTCGAACATGGCGTTAATTTCGCGGTAACCTACGGCTTCGTTCGCGAATTCAAACGTGCCGCGCTCGCGCATCTCGCGGGCGGCGCGCAGGAAGGCTCCGAAGGCGGCACGCGCTAGGGCACTGCCAACGCTGATCCGCTTGACGTGGAGGGCTGACAAGGCCGCGCGAGACAATTGAACGCCTTCTAGACCCATTACCACGTTCACGGGGCGATCCACTGACCCCACGACCGCGGCAATGTCATCCTTGGTAGACACGCCGGGGGCGTAGAGGACGTCGGCGCCGGCCTCCTGGTAGGCTTGCAAACGCTTGATCGTGTCGTTCAAGTCAGGCCTTCCGACGACGAAGTTTTCCGCACGCGCGGTCAAGGTAAAGCGAAACGGAAGGTGGCGCACCGCTTCCGCGGCCGCGAGGATTCGCTCGGCGGCATGCCCAAGCTCATACACCGTACAATTCACGCGCCCGGACACGTCTTCAATCGAGCCGCCAACAAGCCCGGCCTGCGCGGCGAGCTTGATGGTCTCCGCTACGATCTGAGGGGTGTCTCCGAAACCATTCTCGAGATCGGCGCTGACAGGCAGGTCGGTCGCCGAGACGATGGCGGCCACGTGGGCCATGGTTTCGTCACGACCAACGGTGCTGTCGGGTTGCCCGACGGAGAAGGCATAACCAGCACTGGTGGTGGCCAGCGCCTCAAAGCCCAGACGAGCCAGCAGCCGCGCCGTGCCGATGTCCCATGGATTCGGAATGATGAATGCGCCAACCTGTCTGTGAAGCGCATGAAAGGCTGCACCCTTTTCGGCTTGCGTCAACATGTTCGGCCTTACGGTGCGGCTGGCAGTGCAGCGGGAACGCCAAAGGTTCCATCGACCACTTCAACGAAGTTTCTTTCTTCGCGAAAAATGAAACGCTTTGATTGCGACGTCGCGAAATTCTCACGCCCCTCCGAATCCGCCTTTAGGCGTATTCGGTACGCCTCATATGAAGTCAGGCTGTCGAATGCGATCAACCCCCATGCAACATCATTTGTTCCTTCATGGGGTAGAAAATACCCGACCAGATGTCCGCCGCATCGAGGAACGATGCGGCCCCAATTCTCGGCGTACTTCTTGAACGCATCTCGCTGTAATGGATCGATCTGGTAGCGTATGACGCACATGATCGTCATTGGTATCCCCTTCATGGCCGGTCTGGCCGGTGTATCGCAGCCGGCGGTCGGCGCCGCGACCGTTGCCAAGATGCCGCCGATAGCTTCGCGGCGGCTGATAGGCACAGTTGTGGGCTTTGTTGGTTGCATGCACGGCAGCATGCCAGTTGCCTGACATGAACACTTCGTCTACCATCAAAGTATGAATGTCGAAGATCATGCGGACCGTGCGGCCTCCGGAATTGCCGCGACCATCGGTGAGCCGGCGCGCGCCCGCATGCTGTACTGCCTGGTGGACGGACGCGCACGAACGAGCACCGAGCTTGCGATGGTCGCTCGCGTAACGCCGTCAACCGCCAGCGTGCACCTGCAGCGGCTCAAGTCGCAGCGATTGGTGAAGGTGTTCGCGCAGGGGAAACATCGCTACTACAGCCTGGAAGGAGCCAGTGTGGCCGTCGCGCTCGAATCCCTGAGCGTGCTGGCCGGCGGATCCCCCGACGTATTTGTGCCCAACACGCCCCATCCGCTGCGCGCCGCACGAACTTGCTACGATCACATCGCGGGCACACTGGGCGTCTCGCTGCATGACCGCTTCAAGGCACTGGGCTGGCTGTCAGGCGGCTCAGGTGCCGATAACCCTTACGACCTCACACCAGGTGGAGTGCAGGCGTTCGAAGCTCTTGGTATTGATATCGAGGCAACTCGGAAACTGCGGCGTCGTTTCGCCTACGCCTGCGTGGACTGGAGTGAGCGACGACCGCATGTCGGTGGCGCGGTCGGAGCGGCGGTGCTGAACGTGGCCCTGCACCGAAAATGGGTGATCCGGGATCTCGATAGTCGCGCCTTGACCATCACCAGAGCTGGCCGACGTGAAATGCAGACTCGCTTCGGCCTTCACGATTGAGGCGTTGAGCTCACGCCTGTGGGCCGCCAGAACTCCTCAACACCGAAGATCTCGGTCCGCTACAGCCACTCGAGCGGGATGAAAGAACACCATCGTGGTATAACTCCGGGCTATGTTCAATCTGCGTCTTTCTGCTTCTCGCCGCGCCCCGCTTCGGCGAAGTTCTCAGCGTGAGGGCCGCGCCAAAATCAGTCGGGTAGATGTCCAGTAATCCGACTTCCCATCTCACGGCCAATTCGGAGAAATCGAATCTATCATTCCGCCTGTCCAATACTGATAAAAGCCTTCGTCGCAGGGCCTCATTACATCACCATATTTCTTTTTCGCGTGGCTGCCCCAGTGGGGTTTCCTGCCGTCGGCGTCGCAGAAACCGTACTCGTCGGACAGCCCCCATGAGCTGAACACCCGCCCCGACTTCTTGGCAATGTGGGGATCCGCGGCCAGCGCAACCACGGCCCGTCCGGAATACAGCGGCGTCTCGGACTCCTCAAAATTGGGATCCTTCTTCGCGGCCTCCCGCCAATTGGCTTCGGTTACCCCGAAGTGCTCCAGCATCGATTCGGACCGTAGAAAACCGGGAGTAAGCGCAAGTACTGTCACATTCTTGCGACGCAGCTCACGAGCCATGGCAAACGCCATGCGGATGACGCTGGTCTTCACCAGATCGTAGAATAAATTCCCCCGGTACTGATACGAATCGCCGTCAGTCACTTCCACGATCAGGCCCCCGCTCGATTTTTTTGCAGATTCGATGAGCAAGGGGGCGGCGAAATGGCACGTAATGATGTGCGTGTAAAGGGCGCCTTCCATCATCTGGAAGCCTTTTGGCAGGTCGAGCTGCCAGAAGGGTTTCCCAAATTCCAGGAACGGATCTCCACCCCAGATGTTATTGACTAGGATGTCGAGCTTGCCGTGCTCCTTCTCGATCCGGGCGATGAGCATCTGGACGGCTCCGCGGTTGGTATGGTCGACGAAGACCGGGATACCCAGCCCCCCGCGCAACGTCACCCTCTCGGCCGTTTCTTCAACCGTCTCGAGCCTCATCGAAGCGCTTCGCGTCGAATTTCTAGTTGCCCGCGAACTGCGCCCCGTGCAGTACACCGTCGCGCCGGCCTCTCCCAAGGCTACCGCGATTCCTCGGCCAGCCCCCCGGCTTGCACCTGCCACTAGGGCGACTTTTCCGCGCATGTTTGGGGATGTGTAGGAAGGGGACATGGGTGCCTCTATACCTCATCGCTCAATCTTAAACTAATTTGTGCGCGTCGCAACGGACCGGAAGGACCATAGCAGCCAATGTAGCAGCACAAGTGAAAGAGGATCCACCCTGAAGGAGCGCATGTTCCGATGATCAGGAGTTGGCGGTCGGAAGTGCGCGCGTGTGGATCCTAAGGCCTAGGAACCAACACAGCCGAAGCTATGAAATCGGCCTGAGTTGGCTAACGATCTCGCCCAACCAGGCTTCTAGTAGTGACCGCTGGTCGGGCGTCATCTCTGTGAACGCAAGGCCCATCCCAAATCGCGGGTCGCAGTAGACCACCTTGGCCTTGGTCTCGAAGACGCCCTGATCCCTCAGAATCCGCAACCCCACCAGGGTCCCCTCGGGGAACGGATTTAGCGCGTCAATATAGCAGCCCCCCAGGCCCAGTTCCGATGTGCGCGCCGAGAGTAGCGCCCCGGAACGCGGCTCGGTCACCTCGGCAGAAGCGACCAGCGGACAACGCCGAACGGAACGCTTCTTAGCCGGTTGCAAGGGTTTGTTTCTTTTGATCATGGAGCATCACTTCTTCACGGCAATCTCGCCGCAGAAGCTTGTCTCAATCAGCTAATGTCGAAGGGCGGCCTATTCCTTCATCCATATTCAGTCCAAAGCTACCATGACAGCAACTCCCGTTGCATCCGGAACATGCCGTCCCCGCGTGGCCGCCACGAAGTCAGTTCGAGAGTCACGCCAGTCGATCAAGGGTCCGTTTATACCCTGTATTTGGAACAATTGCGCATCTATTTCCGAGGGGGACGCGGTTTTCTCTTTAGCCAGGATTCCCGAGTATCGCCGGGAAATTACGGGCAAATTATTGATATCGCATTCCAAGAGATAATGCGCTGCAATCAGGACTTACCCTAAGTCCGTGATATAAACTTTCGGTCCGGCTCAGTGCATCCACGATAACAAACTATCATGCGTCCAGTCATTCAAGTTTCGGGAGTCCGCAAGACCTATGGCAAAACGGTGGCTGTCGACGAGGTGTCGTTCGAGGTAAACGAAGGTGAGATTTTCGGTTTAATCGGGCCCAACGGCGCGGGAAAAACCACCACCATGGAGTGCATCGAAGGTCTGCGCACGCCCGACCAGGGTACCATCTCGGTCTTAGGTCTTGATCCCTTTCGTCACGTCTACAAGCTGCAGGACCGCATCGGGGTTCAGCTCCAGCAGGCGCAGTTGCAGAAGCGGATAAAAGTGTGGGAGGCGGTAGACCTGTGGGCTTCGCTTTACCAGAAGAAAGCGATCGACGGTGAACACTTACTCGAACAACTCGGTCTCGCCGATAAGCGGGGTGCCTGGTTCATGAACCTCTCCGGAGGCCAGAAGCAGCGTCTGTTTATCGCCCTTGCACTGATCAACGATCCGGAGGTGGTGTTTCTCGACGAGCTGACCACCGGGCTGGACCCGCAGTCCCGGCGGGCAATCTGGGATCTGGTGCGCGGCATCCGCGCCCGCGGCAAGACAGTCTTTTTGACCACTCATCTGATGGAAGAGGCCGAACGGTTGTGTGATCGGGTAGCAATCATCGAGCATGGACGGATCATCGACATCGACAGGCCGGAGCAGCTCGTCGACCGACACTGCCCTGAGCGAACCGTGATTCTCGCTACGGACGACCCCATCGCTGAAGACCGCTTCCGGGCCATCCCCGGAGTTGAGGCGGTGATCTTGACTGACTTGCGATTCACCATTCGCGGTCGGGGCGACGACCTAGTGACCGAGCTGATTCGTTGTCTGTCCGAGAATCGGATCCGGGTCACGGATTTCCGCACGATTCTCCCCAACCTTGAGGACGTCTTTCTCAAGCTGACCGGTCACTCGATTCGCGAGTAGGTTCGATAATGATGCGTGGACTCTGGAAACTGACTTGGATCGAGATCAAGATCTTCCTGCGCGAACCGCTTGGCGCATTTGGCACGATCGGTTTCCCTGTTCTGGTTTTCCTCTTGTTGGGCCGTGTAGCCGGCCGCAGACTCGCACCACCTCCACTCGCTGCCAGCAGTTTTATTCTCGTGACTCTACCAGTCCTGGCTTCGGTGCTGATCGCCGTCAGCGCTGTGCTTTCGCTGGTCACGATAATCTCCATCTACCGCGAAGGCGGCATCCTCAAGCGACTACGCGCCACGCCGCTGCGCCCGCATACCATCCTTACCGCCCACGTGATCGTGAAGCTGATACTCACCGCGGCCACGCTGGCCGTAATGGTCCTGGCCGGCAAACGCTACTACCCCGTCGACGTTCATGCTCCATTGTTCTCTTTCATGCTTGCGCTGCTAATCAGCACTTGGAGCATCCTGTCGATCGGTTTTCTCATCGCCAGCATCGTTCCCACGGCCCGCTTTGCGCAGCCGATCGGGGCGATTATTCTGTATCCTATGATCGCCGTCTCGGGGCTCTTCGTGCGGGTAGACTCGCTGCCGCCAGTGCTTCACGCGGTGGCGCGAGTGCTGCCGCTAAGCTACGCGGTGGCACTACTCCAGGGAATCTGGAACGGCGACGCCTGGTCAAGCCACGTGGGCGACGTAGCGGCACTGGCCGTGTTGTTTGCCGTTTGCACAGCGCTCGCGACGAGGGTTTTTCGTTGGGAGTAGCAAGGTTGCTCGATGCCCTATGCGACGGAGCGGCGGGGCCGAGACGGGGCTGCTTTCATGTTTTGTTGCGGCTCTCGGAGACCTGCTCGTATCGCAGCAGCGCCTGTGTTGGCGCAATCCGTGATACTCTTCGCGCCGCCTGCGAGGTCTTAGCCCTCAAAACGGTTTAGCAAGCCTGAACCGTCCTAGGTCCTGTTGTTTGGATTGAATGATTCAGGTGCGGACAAAATCCTTCCGGCAAGGGCGGATTGGAAGCAACCCCCGGACCGCCCCTCTAACTCGAGTCAGAAGCTTAGGGTTCAGTCCGGTACAGGTTAGGCCAGTTGTCCCGTTCCGGCACAGTTGCCGACCTGCGAGCTAGATCATTCAGCCTTCAACCACCTGTATTCCGTTGCTACAACAGGGATTCGAGTTCGCGCCTGCATCTCCGTTGGCCCCCGGCGTGCCCAGCATTTTCTACCCGAGCGCCAACCTGAGATGACTGAAGGCGTACCAATTCCAGCGCGTGGTTCACGATTGCAGGTGAGTTCTCCTATGACGCAGGTGCAAAAAACGGTCTTAGCAGTTTCTGTCCTCTTGGCGATTCAGCTTGCAGCACTCTTCTACTTTGGGAGCCGTCCTCCGGGTCCTTTACTGTCCGACTCGGTTCAGGTAGTCATCCTAATATTATGTATCGCAGCGTCGTTCAGGGCGGCTCGGCGATCCAACGCTCTGGGGCGAACATTCTGGCAACTAGCGGTATTTTCCTTTACATTAATGCTTCTGGCCCAGGTCCTTCAGACTCTAGACGATGTCGTAGGTCTCTCTCCCTTTTGGCAGTGGCTTTCCAGCACGTTGTTTGTGTTCTGGTATGGGGCCATGAGCATGGCGCTGTTCCTGGATTCAGACTTCGAGCCAGCGCACTTCGACCGACTTAATATCTTCGATTTTATTCAAGCATTTGTGTTTTGGGCGGCGGTGTCTCTCTATTTTTCCGATATTTCGTCACACTCGCAATCAGCTCAGGAACTCGCCTGGGCCTTGTGGCGGCGTTCACTCATCTATGACGCCGTTTTGTCGGGCGCCTTTCTATTGCGCGCGATCTTGGCGGACTCCCATGTTGTTCTTAAGTTGTTCGGAAGAATGAGCGCATATTTTCTCTTGGCCGGCCTCATGGATGCCTATTACACCTACCCGGGCAGGAACCTGCGCTCCGGCAGTTGGTTCGACGTCGTATGGGTTCTCATCAATGTCATACCCCTGATGACTGCAACCACCTGGAGCCAGCCAGAAAAATCTGACCGCGCATCCGGGAAATCCGCGGCTCGCAAAGGAATTGTGGCGAAGCAATTATTCGCATTGCTATGCCCGCTTCTGGTGCTCGGGATGTCCTTGCTTATTATCCGACAGCGCGTCCTCTTGGCTGCGACCATCATGACCGTTTCTTTTCTTTGTGCCATTGGAAGAATGCTGGTGATCCAGAGCAGGCAGAGCAGGGCCGAAATGGAGTTGTTGCAGGCGAAGGAAATCGCGGAGGCCTCTAGCCACTCGAAGAGCGAGTTTCTCGCCAATATGAGCCATGAAATTCGCACACCGATGAACGGCATCCTCGGAATGACCGACCTTGTTTTGGACACAGAACTAACGGTCGAACAGCGCGATTGCCTCGGCCTCGTCAAATTCTCAGCCGAGTCACTCCTCACCGTGATTAACGATATTTTGGACTTCTCCAAGGTTGAGGCTGGCAAGCTGGCGCTCGAATCAATCCCGTTTGATTTGCGCGAGAGTCTCGGCGAAACGATGAAGTCACTTGGTTTTCGCGCGCATCAAAAAGGCCTGGAACTAATTTATGACGTTCGAGCGGACGTTCCAGAGGCCATCCTTGGCGATCCCGGTAGGATTCGACAGATTCTGATAAATTTGATCGGGAATGCGATCAAGTTCACGGAACGTGGTGAAGTGCTTGTCACCGTAGTTGAAGAATCCGCCGCCGCCATCACCTGCCTGCATTTTACCGTGAAAGACACTGGGATAGGCATCCCCACCGACAAGCAAGTGAAAATCTTTGAAGCATTCTCCCAGGCCGATGGCTCGATGACCCGAAGTTACGGTGGCACTGGGTTGGGACTCACGATCTGCACAAGACTTGTGACCATGATGGGCGGAGCCATTTGGGTGGAGAGCCAGCTTGACCAAGGTAGTACGTTTCATTTCACACTCCGCTTGGCTGAGCAGGACTCGCCTCCCCTCCGTTCTGATCCTCTACAGCCAGAACAGTTGCGTGATCTGCATGCTTTGATTGTGGACGATAACTTCACCAACCGAAGAGTTCTCAACGGGATTCTGACTGGTTGGGGAATGAAGCCGACCGAGGTCGAGGGTGGCCGAGCTGCGCTTCAGGCGCTCGAAGTCGCAAAAAGCACCGGTCGTCCCTTTCCCCTTATTCTGTTGGATGGAGAGATGCCGGAAATGGACGGTTTTACCCTCGCTGAAAGGATAAAGAAAGATCCGCATCTGGTCGGCGCCACCATCATGATGCTGACCTCGGCGGGACACCTTGGCGACGCGGCCCGTTGCCGTGAGCTGGGAATTTCCGCCTACCTTGTAAAACCGATCCGCCAGGGAGAGTTGCTGCAAGCAATATGTAATGTCTTGAATCTTTCGATTCAGAAGAATGCTCCATTGGTGACCCGTCATACGCTGCGAGAGGTGCGGAACCGATCGCGAATCCTGTTGGCGGAAGACAACGCGATAAATCAAGCGCTCGCGGTGCGCTTACTCGAAAAGCGTGGGTACATGGTTTCCGTCGCGGTCAACGGCCGGGAGACACTAGCGGCTTACGATAACAAGAACATTGACCTTGTGCTTATGGACGTCCAAATGCCTGAGATGGACGGTCTCGAGGCCACTGCGGCAATCCGGCAGAGGGAACGGTCTACAGGCAGGCACACCCCCATCGTAGCCATGACTGCACATGCCCTCAAGAGTGATGAGGAGCGCTGCTTGTCAGCGGGGATGGACGCTTACATTTCAAAGCCCATTCGGACAAACGAGCTGTTCACAACGATTGAGAGGCTGCTCGGAATGAGCAATCCAGCAGGGGCATCCAATGATGTCGAGACTCGAAAAGAGTTGACACACGCGCCCGAGGCAAAGTTCTAGGCCAACGGAGACCCTGTTTCCACGGGACCGGATTTTATCCGTTACTGGCAGCGTTAGGCGATGACCGATGGCTCCCGATCCCCAACTTCGGTACGGCTCGTCAGTCGAGGCGACGAAGGCCATTCACGTAACGGCGCGGAACTCAAAACCAAGCATTCCCCCGAAGGTCGGAATACTGCAAAATGAGAACATGACTCGAGTCCCGCGCTCTCTGAGCACCTCACTTCTGGTTAGCCTAGTCGCGATTCTCAATCCAGTCTCCGGCCAGTCTCCTCCGTCAGCTCAACACGCGGAACGCCCGACGCCGCCAACACGCAATCCCAATAGTCCCGGGTATGTCAGGGCCCAAGACTTGCCCGACGGCTCAAACCCTCCGGCCAATGCGGACGGTAATTTCATCATCGGGCCTACCCACGATGTTCCTCCCGAGATGTCTGTCCAGGACGGCATACCTAGGGGAACGGTGACGGAGTTCACTATGAACTCGTCGGACAGCAAGGTCTATCCAGGCATTGCACGTGACCCCGGCACCAGCGGAACTATTGATCCTGCTAATCCCGCAAAGCTCGTGGTGACCACAAGCCACCCCGCTCCGTACACGCGGAGGGTGAGCGTCTATGTTCCCAAGCAATACGTGCCGGGTAGCGTCGCCCCTTTCATGGTCGGGGCAGACGGGCCTGACCCGTTGCTTTTTTCGGCTGTGGAGACCTTGATTGCTCAACATAAGGTCCCGGTGATGATTGCCATTTCTATCGGCAACGGAGGCGGGGACGCGCAGGGGAGTGAACGCGGTCTTGAGTACGACACAATTTCCGGAGTCTATGCCGAGTTTGTGGAGAGCGAAGTTTTGCCTCTGGTGGAAACCGAAGCTCACGTGAAACTCACTAAGGATCCGGACGGCAGGGCAACCATGGGTGGCAGCTCAGGAGGCTCTTGCGCGTTGATCATGGCTTGGTATCACCCCGAGCTTTATCACCGCGTTCTCACCTATTCCGGAACATTTGTAAACCAGCAGTGGCCGTACAATCCGCAAACGCCGCACGGTGCTTGGGAGTTTCACGAGCATCTTATCCCGGACACCCCAGCCAAGCCGATACGAATCTGGATGGAAGTTGGTGACCGCGATCTCTTGAATCCGAACGTGATGCGCGACAATATGCACGATTGGGTTCTCGCAAACGAGCATATGGCTAGCGTACTCGCTGCCAAGGGCTATCACTACCAGTTCGTATTTGCCCGCAACGCCGGACACGTTGACCGAGCGGTGAAACAACAGACACTCTCCGAAGCCCTTCAGTACATCTGGCAGGACTACCGATCTTCGGGGATCAAGAATTGATCCGCTACTCGCGGAGGAATCGGCTGATCGCGCACCGGCAAATGCAGAACGCCGAGCGCCTCGAGGAAGGCAGCTGCGTGCTGCGCCATCTCTTCAATCAAAGTTGGAACATCACCGTTAGAGCTGGAGACCCCGGCGTTGTTGAACAAGATCACTTCGCGGTCCCGGGCAAACCGTCGGTCAACGCGGGATCTCAGCGATCCATGGTTGCGGTAAAGTGCAGGAAGAAGAGCAGCGGGATGTCGATGGTTATGCCGAAGCGGCGGTTGGCGAAGCGACGGTACGGGCTGGCCGACGATCCTTTCCAGGGTTGTGATACTCGCTCATGCCGATGACTTGGCTTATACTCCGCCCATGGGGCAAGGCATACCGATCGTTCCCCGCCTATTAATCTTCGTCCTGTCCGCTGCCGCTAGTGTTTTCGCTCAGGCCAATCCCGACTGGAGCGAACCGTTCCCACCATTTCACATCGCAGACAACCTGTACTACGTTGGGAGTAAGGGGCTGGCGAATTACCTGGTCGCCACACCGCGAGGGAACATCCTTATCAACAGCGATCTGGAAAGTAATGTGCCGATGATTGAGGCGAGCATCGAGAAACTCGGATTCAAGTTCAAGGACACCAAGATTCTGCTAATCAGTCACGCGCACTGGGATCACGACGCCGGGAGCGCTACGATCAAGGAATTGACCGGTGCGACGTACATGGTGATGGATGCGGACGTGCCTGTCGTCGAATCTGGTGGCAAGACTGATTTCGAGTATGGCAACAGTCCCACTTCCCTCTATCGGCCCGTCAAGGTGGACCGCGTATTGCACGATGGCGACGAAGTGAGACTTGGTAGTGCCGTGCTCGTCGCGCACCTCACTCCAGGACACACCAAAGGCTGCACTACCTGGACGATGGAGGTGACAGAACGCGGTAAGACATACAACGTGGTGATCCTCGGCAGCCCCAATGTGAACGCTGGCTACAAACTGGTCGACAACTCAGCTTACCCGCAGATCGCCGAAGACTACGAGCGCATGTGGGGCGTTCTGAAGTCATTGCCCTGCGATATTTTCCTCGGTGCCCATGGTAACTACTTCGGACTCGAAGAAAAGTACCCTCTTATGAAAAAGGGAGGCGCGAACGCGTTCGTCGATCCTAGTGGCTACAAAAAGTATATTGCCCAAAAGGAACAGGAATTCCGCGCCGAATTGACAAGACAAAAACTCGCCGCCAAATGAAAGGCTGAGCGAACGAGAGAGTCGGCGTAAATGCCGGGGGATTCGGAATTTGGATCCAACCCGACTAAGACGAGATAACGATCGATTCGATGGCTGCTCTGGCACAAGAAACGCGTCTCAATATTTTTCGCTTGCTCGTGCGGCACGCGCCCAACGGACTTCCGGCAGGAACAATCGCGCACCGCCTCCGGTAGCCCGGCCCAACGCTTTCCTTTCACTTTAAGTGCTGGCCGCAGCTGGGCTCGTTCGGCCAGATAAGAACGGACGGTCCATCGCTTATTCCGCGAAGCTGGACAACGTCAACCGCCTGACGGGGTTCCTAATGGAGAATTGCTGCGGCGGGCGAGGCGGATGTCCGCCGTTAGCGGAGTCCGCCAATCCGCGCCCAAGGGAGTGACAAATGCAGGGCCGCTACAACGGTTCTATTCCTCTGCACCGGCAATTCGGCGCGCTCGATCATGGCCGAAGCAATCATGAACCATAAGGGCAGGCCCAACTTCACCGCGTACAGCGCGGGAAGCCAGGCAACCGGGAAGGTCCGGCCGGAGGCAATCAAACTGATACAGAAAGCTGGACTACCAACGGACAATCTGCGAAGCAAAGATGGGGATGAATTTGCGAGGTTCGCCGTGTGGGGGTTCTTTACCGTAGATGCCCTGAGGATTGCCTAGCCACGAGCGAATCAGATCGAAGTAGTGAATGCTGTGATAGAGGATTTCGAGCCTGGTGCGGTAGCCAGAAAGGTCCACAAATGCCAAGGCGTATATGTGCTTGTCTGGACTTCGAGGTTGTGGATTTCACCACCGGGAACCCCGCCTTTTCCTAGGGCACTTCACTTGGCCTACGAAGAAAGCGAATCGGCGAAGGACCGAATGCCATCAAAGCGCACTCTTAGGTCTCCATAGCTGCGGGTGAAGGCACGCTCCACATCGTGAGCGAGGACGAGGTTGTCGCCTTCCGGATGTTGGTACCGGAATGCAACAAGATTTGCGGGATCGAAATTGTTCGCGGACCATTTGCACTCGATGGCTGCTGGTCTCTTTCGGTGAGTCGCGATGACAAAGTCCACCTCGTGCCCGCGCTTGTCGCGCCAATAGAACACTTCCCGGCTCTGCGAGCGCGCCATAATTTCATTCAGTACGAAATGCTCCCATAGCGTCCCCAGGTCATCATCCCGCAAGTCCTGCCAACCACGGTAGTAACAAATGAAACCGGTATCGAAGCCATAGACTTTAGGCGCGGCGACTATCTCAGTGGGCCGACGAGTGCTGAAGGGCCGAACGACCTGCGCGACGAACGTTGCCTCAAGAACTCGGAGGTAGTTTGTGATAGTTGGCCGGCTTACCTCGCAAGGGCGGGCAAATCGAGTTGCGTCAAAGATGCCGCCGCTTTGTGCCATGACAAGCTCGGTGAATCGCTGGAACGAATCTCGCCGCTCCAGACGGAACAGTTCCTGGATATCCTTAGCCCAGTAAGCGTCCATCCATTCCTGAAAGTCGCGTTCCGGGTGTTTCTCCGGCAGAAAGAAGGGAGGAAGGCCGCCCCGCAGAAAACGATGCTTTAGATCCGTCTGGTTCGCGTCATCCATGTCGAGCAGACACATCGGCGCCAGCCATAGGTCCCTCTTCCGCCCCGCCAGCGTGTCTCTGAATTTTTTCGAAGCCCCCAGAGTCGAAGAACCAGTCGCCACAATGTGTGTGCGTGAGTGATGGTCGGCTCCAATTTTGAGCAATTCTGACGGGTTCTGCAGTCGGTGGATTTCATCGAGCACGATGCGCTTACCGACCAGACCGTCGAGAAAGCTCTCTGCGTCAAGCATCATGCGGCGAACGCGAGGGAGTTCACAGTCGAAATATTCAACTTCGGGGAGATCCTGACAAAGGCAGGTTTTTCCAACCCGCCGCACGCCAGCGAGCCAGACGACGGATCGCGCCTTCCACGCGCGTTCGAGCAGTTTCAGCCAGAATCGCCTGTGTACCATACGAAACTATATTTACACATAGTAGCACTAAACGCAAATGCAGTTGCACGGCGTTGTGAAAAAGACTGCGTCGATAGGTACTGTAAATTGTCGTGAATGACCGGATAAGGGGCTCGGCTTGCCGGAAGTATGCCCCCCTGATGGTCGATGGGGTAACTAGCTCACGTCATTGTTTTCTCCGCGCGCTAGAAAATTTCGCCAACCGTCCGGCAATCTGAAAGATCTCCTGACCGCCTTCGACACCGCCAAAAAGGTCATGCGGCACACCCGTCAAGCGCAGTACGGTGCCCGGTAGGATTGGAAGATGTGCCTGGCATCAACCTTCTTCCCCTTGGCTACCAGGAGGAAGATACTCTTCTTCCACTGGTTGTCAATAGGAGAAACACCTGGGCAGGCAACTGCCAGGCTTGGAGGGGTGAGTTGGAGCTACTCGTAACGCACGGCGACCGCGATTTTGACGTGGACAGCGCCCGTTGTCAGGTACTCGCGACACACCCGCGCCCGGGCACCGCTACATGTCTGCCGATTAAAAGAGCTGCATCATTGCTTGGTGGGGCGAGTGGGGCAATTCAGAAGATAAAAAAAATCTAAGTGAAGCCGCGCCTTAGCTTTAGATTTGTCCTCGTTCGCAACGGAGAACGTCGGCCCTGGCCTCCTCCTTCGACCTACATACACAAAATAGGTACGACATATAGATCCGCAAGAGAACGTCAAATCCAACGGTTTCACGGACCGCTGCACTCGCATGGGGATAAATTGGGATAAACGGTAGTACACCTACGGCGTTGAAAACAACGTGTAAGCTCCAAAAAAAGATTGGATTTAACCATGGCGGAGAGGGAGGGATTCGAACGCTCGTCGGAGGTTTTCCGGACCCCCGAAACGGTTTAGAAAACGCGTGATTGCGCTCTGGCTCACTGGTAAGTTGCTGAAAACTAACCCAACTTCCACGGCAGTCGAGCTGATTTCCTGCAAAAAACCGGGATCGTTTTGGAGAAAGGTTTTGTTTTCACAGCGCATGGCGTGAGGTGGTCATAATAGTGACTAAAGTGACTGTGATTTCTCTTGACATTATGAGGAGGGAATGCTACATGTAGTGACCAATGTACATTCGCAAATCGACGCGAACCTACAAAGGCAAAACGTACATCAATCACCTTCTTGTCGAATCCGTTCAAA
>MNIJ01000100.1 GCA_001919715.1 Acidobacteria bacterium 13_1_20CM_58_21 | reverse complement strand
AAACCTATCGCCCCGGACTGTGGATCGTCCTCCGCGACAAAAACTCCCCCCCAGGCCGCGAACTCTCCGCCCATTCACGAACGCGCATCTCTCTGACGGCCGAGGAGCTTGTGAAGCGCCTCCAGGTCGCGTGACGGCCATGCTCCTAAGCCACCAGTCATGGACTGCCTTGCACACCAACTTGACCTTTAACCCAGGACTCCGCAGACTCTAGTCTTTTCGACTCCCCCTTCGGAAGAGTTCAGCGAGTCGCGAGACCATGGCCGAGGAAAAAGGACTTCTCATCGTTTATACCGGGCCGGGCAAGGGCAAGACGACCTGTGCGCTCGGCACTGCCTTCCGCGCCGTGGGCCAGGACCTCAAAGTGCTCATGGTGCAATTCATTAAGGGTTCTTGGCACTACGGCGAGCTCGATGCCGCCAAAATGCTTGGCCACGGCAAGTTTGAAATCCGCCCCATGGGCCGCGGCTTCGTCAAAATCGGCGGCGCTGAAACCGACCCTGCCGACGTCAAGCTTGCGCAGGAATGCTGGCAGTCCGGCCGCGACGCCATCTACAGCGGCAAGTACGACCTCGTGGTCCTCGATGAAATCAATTACACCATCAGTTACAAAATGCTTGACGCCGAAGAAGTCGTCGAAGCGTTGAAAAATCGGCCGGAGCGCGTCCACGTCATCTGCACCGGCCGCAACGCCCATCCCCAGCTCGTTGAGCTTGCCGACCTGGTCACCGAAATGCGCGAGGTGAAACACCCTTACACCAAGGGTATACTGGCTCAACGAGGAATCGATTACTAGCGGGTGGATGTTGGAGTCTAGTGGTTCGAAGAGGCGAACAGATCAGCTGGCGCAGTTTTCTCTTCACTCAACTGAAGACTAACAACTGAAAACTGACACTGACAACTTTCTCCCATGGCCTGGTTCAAGCGCGACAAAAAATCGATCGAGCAATCCACCCCGCCCGAAGAGCGCCGCGTGCGCACCGAGGGCCTCTGGGTCAAGTGCGAATCCTGCCGCACCATCGTCTTTCGCAAGGACCTCGAAGCCAATCTCTACGTCTGCCCCAAGTGCCAGTTTCACTTCAAAATGAACGCCAAGCAGCGCCTCGAAATGCTCCTGGATGGCCGCTGGACCGAGCACGACGCGGGCATGACCTCCACCGACCCGCTCAAATTTGTCGATACCAAGCCCTATGCCGCGCGTCTGAAGGAAGCCAAGAAAAAACTCGGCATGAATGACGCGGTGATCACCGCCGAAGGCCAGCTCAACGGCCGGCCCGTCGTTCTTTGCGCCATGGAGTTCGGCTTCATCGGCGGCTCCATGGGCGCGGTGGTCGGCGAAAAAGTCACTCGCGGAATCGAACTGTCGATCGAGACCCGCCAGCCGTTCATCGCCGTATCCTGCTCTGGCGGCGCGCGCATGATGGAAGGTACCATCAGCCTCATGCAACTTGCGAAAGTATCTGCCGCCCTCGCCCGGCTCGACGACGAAAAGCTGCCCTATATCTCTGTGCTCACCGATCCCACCACCGGCGGCGTCACCGCCAGCTTCGCCATGCTCGGCGACCTCAACATCGGGGAACCCGGCGCGCTCATCGGGTTTGCCGGTCCGCGCGTGATCGAGCAGACCATCCGCCAGAAACTCCCCGAAGGATTTCAGCGCTCCGAATTCCTGTTGGAACACGGGTTTCTCGACGCCGTCGTCCATCGCAAGGAGCTCAAGTCCTTCATCGCTAGCATCCTCGACTTGCTGTTGAGCTGAGCGATGAGATACGAGGCCGCGGTCCGCTACTTGCTCTCCCTCGGAAGGGAATTGGCCGCGCCCACGCAGGCCGCCGCCGCAAAATTCGATCTCGAAAACATCCTCGCCCTCGCCGAGCGCCTCGGCCATCCGGAGCGCGCCTATCCCAGCACGCACATCGCCGGCACTAACGGCAAAGGCTCAGCAGCCGCGTTCCTCGAATCCATCCTTCGCCATGCTGGTTTGCGAACTGGACTCAACACTTCGCCGCATCTCGAGAAAATCAACGAACGCATCCGCATCAATGGCCAAGAAATCAGCGACGAACCCTTTGCCGAAACTCTCACTCACATCCATGCGCTCATCGAAGAGCTCCTCGCGGCGGGCAAACTGCGTGCCCATCCAACCTATTTCGAATGTGTCACCGCCATGGCTTTCGCGCATTTTGCCCGCGAGCGCGTCAATTTCGGTGTCTTCGAAGTCGGCCTGGGCGGCCGCCTCGATGCCACCAACATCCTTTCACCACTCGTCACCATCATTACCAGGATCGATTTTGACCACGAAAGCTTCCTTGGCCATTCTCTGCGCGAAATCGCGGCCGAAAAAGCCGGGATCTTGAAACCCGGAGTCCCGGTGGTCCTTGCCGAGCAACGGCAGGAAGCCCGTGAAGTGATTGTTTCTCGCGCTACGGAACTCGGCTGCCCGGTCGTCGAGCCGTCGGAAGTCTTTCAAGTTACTCAAGAATCCATGGAAGACGGCTGCGTCCGCGCACGCGTCATTGAGGTGGATTCTGGGGCAACCTTCGAAATCGCTCCAAACCTTCCCGGTCGTTTCCAGCTCCAGAATGCCCTGAACGCCGTCGCCACTGCACGACTCCTCCATAGCCGGGGCTTCCAAATCATCGATGACGCAGTCATGCGGGGGATCGCAGAAACCGTCTGGCCCGGTCGCCTAGAAAAATTGCAATCCGACCCTGCCGTTTACCTCGATGGTGCGCACAATCCCGGCGCCGCCCGCGAACTCGCCCATTTCCTCGAACAGAACTTCGCGGGCCGCAAAGTCTGGCTGGTCTACGCCGCCCTTCGCGATAAAGCCGTCGACGAAGTAGCCGGGCTTCTTTTCCCGCATGCCGCAGAAGTCATCTTCACCGCGGCGCGCATTTCGCGCGCCGTTTCCGCCCCGCAACTCGCGGAAATTGCCGGCCATCATGCCGCGCGTTTTTCCGTAATCCCGGACGCCGAGCGCGCCTTCGAGCGCGCGCTCGCCCAAGCTGCGCCGGAAGACGCCATTTTCATCACCGGTTCTCTCTATTTGGTCGGCCAGCTCCGCCACTATTGGAAGCAACGCGCGCAAGTCGCCATGCGCTAAAAAAAACCGTAGAATATCGCCTCCGGTTCTCTAGGGCCTTTGTAACGCCGGCTTCCTAACCGGCATTATTTCTCTAGCATGATGGACAGTTATGGTGCGGAAGAAACCCAAGGAATCCATTCGAGGAGACGGGCAAGCCGGCGCCGATGAGCATCCTCTCGTCGGCATCATCATGGGCTCCGGCTCCGATTGGGACACCATGAAATACACCTCCAGGACTCTCACCGGCCTTGGTGTTCCACATGAAACACGAGTCGTCTCCGCCCATCGCACGCCCAATCTCCTGTTCGAGTACGCCTCCGCAGCCGAGAAGCGCGGAATCGAGGTGATCATCGCTGGCGCCGGTGGCGCCGCGCATCTTCCCGGCATGACCGCATCGAAGACGGTTCTTCCCGTCCTTGGCGTGCCGGTCGAATCCAGAGCCCTCAAGGGCCTCGATTCACTCCTCTCCATCGCTCAAATGCCTGGCGGCATCCCGGTGGGAACACTGGCCATCGGCAAGGCTGGCGCTATCAATGCCGCGCTCCTCGCCGCCGCCATCCTGGGCGCAAAACATCCTGTCTTCCGCGAAGCCTTTCGAAGATTTCGCACCGAACAAACCGGCCGCGTGCTGGCAAACCCCGATCCGTCCGTGGCCGCGCCGCCAGAGAAGAAGGGGAAGCGCGCGTGACCATCGGCATCCTCGGCGGCGGACAGCTCGGCTACATGCTCGCTCTCGCGGGTTATCCCCTCGGTTTGCATTTCCGTTTTCTCGATCCTTCTCCGGAAGCTCCCGTAGGCCGCATCGCCCAGCGTGTCACCGCCGATTACACCGATCAAGCCGCCCTCGAAAAGTTCTCCAGCGGCCTCGAGCTGGTCACCTACGAATTCGAAAACGTGCCGGTGGAAGCCGCCAGGTTTCTTGCCGAGCGCGTTCCAGTCTATCCTCCGCCTGCTGCGCTCGAGGCCGCGCAGGATCGCCTCGCCGAGAAAAGTCTGTTCCGCGAACTGGGCATCGCCACCACCGCATTCGCCGCGGTTTCCAATCCCGGCGAACTCGACTCCGCCGCCAAAGCGCTCGGCCTTCCTGCCGTCCTGAAAACTTCTCGCCTGGGCTATGACGGCAAAGGGCAGTGGATTCTTCGCACGGCGCAGGACCTCGCGAAAGCCAAGTCCGAACTGCTTCCCGTAGAACTGATCCTGGAGCGTTTTGTGCCCTTCACTCGCGAACTCTCCGTTCTCGCCGTCCGCTCGAGCAATGGCGAAACCGCCATTTACCCGCTGGTGGAAAACCATCACCGCAGCGGCATACTCCGGCTCTCTCTCGCGCCGGCTCCGCGCCTAGAGGCCCCCATCCAGCGCGCCGCGGAAAACGCCGCCCGTCGCGTTCTCGAATCTCTGAACTATGTCGGCATGCTGGCCATCGAGTTTTTCGAACACCAGGGCGAACTCTTAGCCAATGAAATGGCTCCGCGCGTCCACAATTCCGGCCACTGGACTATCGAGGGTGCCGTCACTAGCCAGTTCGAGAACCATCTGCGCGCCGTCCTCGGACTGCCGCTCGGCTCCACGGGACCTGCTGGCAACTGCGCCATGCTCAACCTTATCGGCGACCTTCCCAAATCCTCCGAAGTCCTGGCTGTCCCCGACGCGCATCTGCACCTCTACGGAAAATCCCCGCGTCCTGGCCGCAAGCTGGGCCACGTTACCCTCCGTGCCGCTTCCCCCGAACGCCTCGCGCTCCGCCTCTCCGAACTCCCCGCCTTCTTCCATCGCCCCGATTTCTGCCTCGACGTCGCCCTCGCTCCCTCGGCGTCCCTGCGCTCCTGACTTCTCGGCCAATGCTTGGATCTCCACCCCAGGGCTTCGCGCTGCGAAGCTCACATCCCGGGTCCTATGCCCGGCGTTTGTGGTGCTGGGGTGAAAGGCTTGAAGGAAGCAACCTCGAGCAGGATTACCGGTCTCGACCCAGGCGAACAACTTCTGCGGCTTTAATAACCGCAGAACGGCCAGGCATTCAGGGCATTTCGGTACTAACACGAGTCGGCGATGACCAGCCAAGTCACCTTGGCTCTGGTTGCCGCCCTCCCCTCTGGATGCTACGATTTAGTGTTCCATGACCCCTGCTGATCCCCAACTGAGCACTGCCCACCGGCCACGTGTGGGCATTCCTTGGCGCACCTCTCACGAAGAGGTCCAGGGGATTACCAACAAGCTGCAGTATTATTTTGATGCCGTTCAGGATGCTGCTGGCGAACACGTTCCCTTATCCCTGCAGCTCTCGCCGGGGCAACTTGCCGCCGAAATCAAGGACCTGGATGGTTTCGTTCTTCCCGGGGGTCCCGCGGACCTAAACCCGGTGCTCTACCGTGCCACGCGCCGGGAAAAAACCCATGCCGCCGATGCGCATCGCGAGGAAACAGATTTCAGAATCCTCGAGCACGCCTTCGCCTCGGGGAAACCAGTGCTTGCTATTTGCTATGGTTGCGAGAGCCTCAACGTTTTTCTGGGGGGCACGCTCTACCAGGACATCGCCGACGAACTCCGCACCGGCATCGAGCACAGTAGAAATGGACTTCCGCCTGATGCGCCTGACCCCATGCATCCCGCGCGGATCGAGTCGGGCGGCGAAATTGCTCAACTCGCTGCCATTTCCGGACTTGTCAATCGCGACGGGGGATTCCACGTGCAGATCAACACGTCGCATCACCAATCCGTCCGGGATGTGGGTCACGGCCTGCGCGTTGCCGCAGTCGCCCCGGACGGAGTGATCGAAGCAGTCGAACATGAGCCGCATAAACACTGGGTCGTCGGCGTGCAGTGGCACCCGGAGCGCATGAAGGGCGATGCACTAGCCGCGGCACTTTTCCGCGCGCTGGTGCAAGCAACGCGCACAGCCGCCGCGCACCGCTGAGGCGGACGGTCTTTGGAGTTTCCATTTTCGGGGGGTTCATGATCTCACTCGCAGGCAAGGCGGCACTCATCACCGGCGGTTCACGCGGCATCGGCGCGGCAGCCGTCAAACTCTTCGCGCAGGCTGGTGCCGACGTGGTTTTCAATTACGTCAAAGCCAAAGATGCCGCACTCCAGGTGCAACAGGAAGCTGCGAAGCACGGCACTCGCGTGGAAGCGTTCAAAGCCGATGTCGGCAAGCATGCCGACAATCAAAAACTTGTCGAGCATTGCCTCGCCCGGCTCGGGCGGCTGGATATTCTTGTCGCCAACGCTGGCGTCTGGAACCTTGAAGATCTGCCCATCGAAAAAATGACTGAAAAGCAGTGGGACGACATGATTCGCATCAACCTCAAGAGCGTCTACTCGATCATCCACTTTACCGTCCCCCACATGATCAAGCAGAAGGCCGGCAAGATCATCCCCATCAGTTCTACCGCCGGGCAGCGCGGCGAATCTCTCCACACCCATTACGGCGCCTCCAAAGGAGGCATCATCAGCCTCACCAAGGGCCTCGCTACGGAACTCGCTCGACACAATATTCTCGTGAACTCCGTCGCTCCCGGCTGGGTTTCTACGGACATGTCCGTTCCCGTGCTAGAGACGAAAGCGGGCCAGAAGATGGCTTTTTCAGTCATCCCGCTCGGTCGCGCCGCCACCGCCGAAGAAATCGCCGGCCCCATCCTCTTTGTAGCCTCCGACCTGGCCAACTTCATGACCGGCGAAATCATCAATGTAAATGGAGGTTCCGTCTTGTGCGGGTAAGGATTGTCGCTGTCGCTCTGCTCATGCTTGCCGGATGCACGGCGTTTGCTTCGGGCGCTTCGGCGCAGCGGCCCGATACCATGATGCCCGAGCAAAGCGCCGCGAAGGGCAAGCAGGTTCTCAGCGAGCTCGTCAATGGCCTGGGCGGTCCCGGCTACTCTGAAGTTCGCGAGAGCCTCTGCCAGGGGCGCCGGGCGCTGTTCGGCCACAATGGCGAATTAACCGGTTACATCGATTTCAACGACTACCGGCGCTTCCCGGACAAAGACCGCGTCGAATATATCGGCAAGGGCCACAATACGATTCTTCCTTTCTTGGTGGGTATCGACGGTCTCGACTGGGCTCATGGCGGCATCGTCATAACGCTGTATAACGGAGACCACGGCTGGACTTTCGATCGCAGTGGCGTAAATGAAATGCCCGCTACGGCGGTCAGTGATTTTCAGGAACAGACAAAACGCAACATCGACAATCTGCTCCGTCTCCGTCTCAAGGAAGCAGGGCTGGCCATGCGCTTCGGCGGCGACGATACTGTGGACCTCAAGCATGTGGATTGGGTGGAGATCAACGACCGGGACGAACGCACGTTCCGCCTTGCCGTGGACCGTTCTACTCACCTGCTGGTGCGCGCCGTTGTCATCACCAAGGACGAAGAAACCCAGCAGATCAACGAAGACGTTTCCATCTACTCAAACTATCAGTTGAAAGACAGCGTCTGGACGCCGCTGCAGATCTCCCGGGAACACAACGGACGCCGTGCCGTTCAGATTTTCTTCGACACATGCAGGTACAATCCCGGCTTTTCCGACGAACTCTTCGACAAGTCGTCCCTCTCCAAGCAGGGTTCGCAATCCCTCGCCAAAAAGAGCAAGAACTAGCAAAGTCACAGGAACCGGTAGAAAATGCGCTCTCCCGGCTGCCGCTGGATTATGATTACTGAGGAGAGAAATAACTTCCCCTGAGCCTGGGTGTTTCAATTTGTTACCTATCCACCCATTCCCTCGTAGCTTGTAATAAGATGTAACGGTATAATTCAAGAAAGTACTATCTTTGGCGGCAGTTGCGTCTGGCTGTCCCTGGAATCGTAACTGCACTGAATTGGTCTGTTAGCCGCCCTTGCCGGCTGGATTGCTGATTCTGCCTTAGCTCGAGGAAACGACTTTGTATAAGAGTGCCCTAGACCCCCGCACTCGTCGCAGCCGCATTGCTGGATTCAGCACGGTTGAATTGGCAGTTTCCCTGACCGTGCTTCTGATTCTGACGGCCATCGCCATCCCCAGTCTTATGCACTCGCTTCGAGCCTACCAGCTGAACGACGCGGCCGCGCGCTTGTCCGACATGCTGAAATTTACGCGATTCGAAGCGGTGCGCCGAAACACGCAAGTCAACTTCCTTATCCTGTCGTCCGGAGCTGATTGGATCGCGGGAACCGATTCGAATAACAACGGATCAATTGATCCGACCGAGAAGCAGATTCTGATCCACGGAATTGTGACCCTCCTGCCGTCCGGCACACCGCCTAGTCCGGCCTCCATCCTCGCCAAGTTGGGCGCTACGTCCTCCTTGGACGCTTCAAAATCCGGCGCGGCCGGCAGCCTCACATTCGATGCCCGAGGCGCGGTATCTCCGCTGGCGGCTTACGTGTTGTACCTGGGCAGCGCGAACAGTCCTGAATTCGGCTATCGCGCGGTGATTTTGCTTCCTTCGGGGGCCACGCAGATTTGGACGGCTCCTGGCGGCGGCACCTGGCAGAGAATTGGCTAGTTGGGACACGAAACCAGACGAAACAGTAATGCCGTTCACATTCACAATACGCCGCAGAAGCAAAGCGGGCTTCAGCCTCCTTGAGATGATGCTCGCCACCGTCATTTTGCTGGTGGGCTTCGTGGCCATCGCGCAGCTCGTGCCGGCTACCATCCTCCTGAACTTCCGGAACCGCACGGACTCTTCGGCACTGGTTTTTGCGCAGCGCGAATTGGATCAGTTCCTAGATCAGCCGCTTTTCCTGACTTCCTTTACCGATGCGATCGGGAATACCTGTGCCCTCGGCAATGCCACACCTGTAAATACCGTGCAGGGCAGTTCTCTTGCGGTCGTCAACAATCAAGTGGTCATCGATTTCACACGAACATTGGTACCCAACTATAGTTTTGCCATTCCCTATCAGGACCCCTCGGATCCGAGCGGCATCTCCTACGACGTGCGCTGGGCCGTAATCGTTACGGGAAACGGGTCCACTGTTTCCAGCAAGCGCTTCATCCTGGGGATACGGCAGCAGGGTGGCAACGGCTATTTTCAGCCCATCACGCTTGATACCACGGTGGAAAAATGACCCCGGCAAGTCGCCATTCGCCCCAATTCGGTTTTACGCTTATCGAGTTGATCACCGCCCTCGGGATTTTTTTTCTCGTCTGCGCTGCGGCGTTCACCTTGCTGGCCTCGTCGCAACAGCGCTACCAGACCGAATCCCAAGTGCTGAATTCCTTTCAGGAAGCGCGGCTCGCGCTGGACCAGATCGTGCGCGATGTCAACGATGCCGGCTATCCCCCGCCCACCTATGCCGGGACCGATCCTACAAAATTCGCAAGCACGCCCTTTGCCTGGAGCCCCAACTACACCGTCCCAACGACCTGCACGATTGACGGGTCCTGTATCACCCCCGGCGATTTCGATATCATCATCGAAACAAATCCCACGCCTCAGGATCCCACCAGCCAGGTCCAGTGGATTCGTTACCAGCTTCAAGGAACTACGCTCATGCGGGGCGCGGCTCTGAAGCAGCCCGGCAATGATCCTGCCATCGATACCGCCGCCTTCCTCGCTCCCCTGGTACAAAACGTCGTGAATAATTCTTCGGCCACGCAAATCGCTCAATACCAGGCAGCGTACCCCGGCATGTTTCCGACCGGAAATCCTGTGCCCATCTTTTCTTACACCTGCGATACCGGAAATGTTCCGCTGGCGTGTCCTGCGGCTGGCATCGATAATTCACCGTCGAACATCCGCGACGTCGTCGTCACCCTCATCGTTGCCACTGCTCTTCCCGATGCCACCACCGGCGAGCCGCGTATCGTACAATTAGTCGGACGAGGCCGCCGTATCAATCCCAATTAATAAGACGATGCAAATCGAAATCAAGGGGCGACGCACGCATCGAAAGAGACGGACAGACGAGGGAATTGCGCTGCTCATTTCGATTTTCGTGTTGCTACTGATCAGTGTTGTCGCCATTGCTTTAGTCGTTTCCTCCGGCACGGAATCTGCGCTGGCGGGCAACTATCGTTCTTCGACCGGAGTGTACTACGCGGCACTCTCTGGTCTGGAGGAAGCACGCGGGCGCCTGCTGTCGAAGAATCCAGATTCTTTCACGACCACGGCCCCCGGGTTTCTCCCTTCACCGGGGATCACTCTCGCCATTGGATCCGTGGCCTACGTTCTGAACCCTGCTCCAACGGAACTAGCCGCGAACATACTGACCACCTATCCCGACACAGAATACGACAACGAGTTTGGCGGCGGGTCACTCGCTGGAGCGACAGTCACGACGACCAACTCGGTTTGGAACCGCAGTCCGCTAAACGGATTGAACATTCCAGGTCCCCTCTATAAATGGGCCCGCATCAATGCGGTCTCGGAAAAGTCTTTGAATATCGACGTCGATGCGGATGGCAACCCCGATTCGCTCACTCCCCTGTACTACGACGGCGCACACTTCAGCAATAACCCATCTGTTGGACCACAGGTGCTGGAGATCACCTCCTTGGCCGCCCTTCCGAACGGCAGCCAGAAGCTCGTGCAGTACCTCGCCGCTCCCGTCCCCATTGCCTTGCCTCCCTTTCTTGCCGCGTTGACCCTTTCCGGCAGCCCGGCTAACGGTGTGGACTTTCATGCGCCAGCCTCCAATTCCTTATACGCGGTCAAGGGGAATGACCAGGATTGTGACGGCACCCTTACCGGATTGAACTATCTGGCGGTCGGTGTTTTCACCAATTCGGACAAGAATGCAGTCGTTAACGGAATTCCGCCCGCTGTTCGGGCTAGCTACACCGGTTTCAACTCGGCGCCCGACGTGGCCAACATCACCCCGGCGTTCCCTCTAAGCCTGGAAACACCAAGCCAGCTCGATGCGCTCGCACAAACCATTGCTCAATACGCAGACGTTACGATCCCCTCGGGCCCCATAACTTATCCTCTGCCCACGGTCACGGGATCCGCCTTGACGCCCCTGGGCATGTCTTCCACGAATCTCCTCACGGTCGTCGTCAACGGCAATCTAGACATCAGCAACTGGAGCAACGATGGATACGGGCTTCTCCTGGTCCTAGGTAAATTTACCTACGACCCGGATACGACTTGGAATGGCATCATCCTGGTGATCGGGCAAGGCCAAGTCGACGGAAGCCATGCGCAGTTCAAACAAATCAACGGCGCAATGCTGGTTGCCAAGACGCGCAACTCTCTAGGGAATCTCTTGCCAGGCTCGAATTTAGGGGGGGCATCCGTACAATTCTCCGATAGTATGCAAGGCTATGGCGTTCGATACAGCAGTTGTTGGATTCAAAGGTCGCAGCCTAGCTCCAACTTCAAGATTCTCTCTTTCCACGAAATCTCGCAGTAAGTGCGTTTCCGCCGGGAACGATTTCGGCATCCCGTCTAGCCTTCTGCTCTTCTCTGCTTTTGGCGGAAGGAGTCGCGGGGCGCTATAATGGGCGGATGCGTAATCGCCAGGAAAGCCCACCGATGCATGGCACCACGGTTCTGTGCGTGCGCAAGGACAACAAGGTGGTGCTCATCGCCGATGGACAGGTGACCCTGGGCGATCACGTGATGAAGCACACCGCGCGCAAGACGCGTCGACTTTTCAACGACAAGGTTGTGGCTGGTTTCGCCGGTTCCACGGCCGACGCCATTACCCTTTTTGAGCGCTTCGAAGGCAAGCTGCAAGAGTTTTCCGGCAATCTTCAGAAAGCCTCGGTGGAACTGGCCAAGGAATGGCGCAAGGACCGGGCGCTTCGCCATCTGGAAGCGCTGCTGATCGTGGCCGACACCAAGGGGACTTTCATACTTTCTGGTACTGGCGACGTGATTGAGCCGGACGACGGTCTTGTGGCCATCGGGTCGGGCGGCACGTATGCTCTCGCTGCTGCTCGTGCGCTTCTGAAGCATTCGAAGCTGACCGCCAAGGATCTGGCCATGGAGGCCATGCGCATCGCCAGCGAGATTTGCATTTTCACCAACGCTAATTTTACTGTCGAAGAGCTCTAGTGTGGTGTCTCGGAGATAACCATAAATAGTTCGAGTGTTATTGGGGTCCAGAGAAAAATGTTTAACACAGAGTTCCGGCGAGAGCACCTCGGCCGGATGGGGGCAGGCGCCGGACACGGAGTGGAAAGAAACGACGGATAGCGTAAGTATTGGCGGGCAGGAATCTAGTTGCACAACGCGAGAACACGACAAGATGTTTTCGCGCATCAAAGGAACCGAGCAACTCATGACCAGTAAGTCCGAAAAGGAATTGACCTACGCACCGGGAGGCAACGGCGCCGAGCCCGTCGAGGGGCAGGAACTTCTCCCCGCTCTCGATGATATGACGCCGCGCGAAATCGTCGCCGAGCTCGACAAATACATCGTCGGGCAAACCGCCGCGAAGCGCGCCGTCGCTGTCGCTCTGCGCAATCGAGTCCGCCGCCAGAAGCTTCCGCCGGAAATCGCCGAAGACGTTTTGCCCAAGAACATTCTGATGATTGGCCCCACCGGCGTGGGAAAGACAGAAATCGCGCGCCGCTTGGCCCGCCTCGCGGGCTGCCCCTTCATCAAGGTCGAAGCTTCGAAATACACGGAAGTTGGTTACGTGGGGCGCGATGTGGAATCGATGGTCCGCGATCTTGTGGAAACCTCCATCGACATGATCCGAGAGGAAAAACTCGACGAAGTCGCGGACCGCGCCGAGCAGGCCGCGGAAGAACGCGTGCTCGATCTCTTGCTTCCGCCGGCGCCTCCTCCCGCGCCCGGCACTCCAGACGCCGAGATTGCCGCGCAGCGTGAACAGACCCAGCGCACACGAGAAAAACTGCGCCTCCAGCTGCGCGAAGGCAAGCTCGACCAGCGCATGGTCGACCTCGAAGTCCGCGAGCGCGCCATGCCCTCGTTTGAAATCATCTCCAATCAGGGCGTCGAGGAGATGGACGTCAACATCAAGGACATGCTTTCCGGCATGTTCGGCCAGCAGAAGAAGAAACGCAAAATGAGCGTGGCCGACGCTTTCGAATACCTGATCCAGGAAGAAGAAAACAAGCTGCTGGACATGGACCAGGTCACGCGCGTGGCCGTGGAGCGCGCCGAACAGATGGGGATCATCTTCATCGATGAAATCGATAAGGTTGCCGGCCGCGAATCCGGCCACGGCCCGGACGTCTCCCGGGAAGGCGTGCAGCGCGACATTCTGCCCATCATCGAAGGCACCACCGTCAACACACGCTACGGCATGATTCGCACGGATCACATCCTGTTCATCGCGGCTGGTGCTTTTCACGTCACTAAGCCGTCCGATCTGATCCCCGAGCTTCAGGGGCGCCTTCCCATTCGCGTCGAGCTGCATTCGCTCAAGGAAGAAGATTTTGTTCGTATTCTGACCGAGCCGAAGAATGCGCTCATCAAGCAGTACGTTGCGCTCCTGGAGACCGAAGGTGTCAAGCTCAACATCACCGAAGACGCGGTCGCTGCCGTCGCCCGCTTCGCCACCAGCGTGAACGAGCAGACCGAAAATATCGGCGCCCGCCGCCTCCACACCATCCTCGAAAAGGTTCTGGACGAAATCTCGTTCGAAGCGCCCGACCTCAAGAAGAAGAACGTCAAGGTTGATGCCGCCTACGTCACCAGGCAGCTCGCGGACATCGTCAAGAACCAGGATCTGAGCCGCTACATCCTGTAGCTCCTGAAATCGGAAAATGGAAACTAGAAAAGGGGCCGGAATTCGCATCGCGAGTCGTCCTGCGCAAGTCTTGGCCATTTCCTATCTTCCATTTTCCATTCTTCTGCTAACCGCCGGCTGCGGCGCTCCAGGCGATCCCGTTCCGCCTTCCCCCCCAGTTCCCGTTGCGGTCAGGGATCTCACCGTCCACCAGGCCGGGGACGGCGTGCAACTTTCCTTTACTCTCCCGGCGAATTCCATCTCCGGGGAAAAACTGCCGGCGCCGCCTGCGGTCGAGATACTCCGTGGCACCGTTAAGTCCGACGGCTTGGCCGACTCCAAGTCTTTCAGGGTTGTTTACACGATTCCCGGAGCGCTCCTGGACAGTTATCGCGCCGAGGGCCGGGTGCGCTTTACAGATCCCCTATCGCCCGAGGAAACCAAGTCGCATCCCGGCGCCGCGGCCGCCTACATCGTGCGAACGCGCGCTTCGCCGAAACGCGCCTCCGCTGATTCGAACGCTGTTACGCTGCGCCTGTTTCCCGCGCCGGCTCCGATCACTGGGGTGGAGGCTCGGGTTACTGAGTCGGCGGTCGAATTAACATGGCTGATGCCGGCCCGCGCCGCCGGGGAGCCCATGCCGGCCATCACCGGCTATCGAATCTACCGCTCAGAAATTCATCCTTCCGCTCCCGCTTCGCCTCTGCAAGATATTCCAGAATCCCAGGCGGCGCAGCTGGCTTCTTCCCAAACCAACAGCTACCGCGACACTTCCATTGTTTTCGACCATACCTACCTCTACGTCGTGCGCAGTGTCATACAGGTGGAAGGCAATGAGCTGGAGTCCTCCGACTCTCAGCCGGTGACGGTCACTCCGCGCGACACTTTTCCCCCCGCGGCCCCGCAGGGCCTGGTGGCCGCCTTGCTTCCCGGCTCGGCCCCCGGCACGGTTCTTGTTGACCTTTCCTGGTCCATAAATCTTGAAACCGATCTGGCCGGATATCGCGTCTATAGAAGTGAGCAGGAGGGCACTAGGGGCCAGCTTCTCACCCCGGATTTGTTGCCCACACCCGCGGTTCGTGATACCTCTGTAGGGCCCGGCCACCGCTATTGGTACACCGTGACCGCCGTAGACCGCGCGGGGAATGAGAGCGCGCCCGACGCGCCAGTCGTTGTCGACGTCACGCCACGATCGCCGTAACTCGGGGTTAAACGATTGCTTGCATCTTGGGAGCTCTGCACTCGATGTCGGTTCACCCGCAGCTGCCCGGTTATCGTTGGTTCCACGTCTTCCGCAACGCGGCGGTACGCACCGGTGTTTACGTGGGGGTTTGCCTGACTTTGGTTTTCACCGCATGGCTCGTTATTGCCAATCATGCCCCGTTCCTGGAACGCTTTGCGCTGGAGCGCAACATCGGCGCCGCCGCGCTTCTCGGCTTCCTCGCTGCCGTTCCCGTTTTTCGGTTTCTGCGCTTGCCGGGACATCTCCTGGCATCGAGCCTCCTGGCGTGGCTCATTTTCAGCCTTAGCTATCGTGCGCTCTGTCTGATCTTCCGCGGGCTCAGTCTGCGGCTCAGCACGTTCCATGTTTTCATGCTAGGCGCCGTCGTCTATATGATTCTCACCACGCTTTGCTGGATTGTTGCCACGATCTGGAGAGCGCGTGAATCGCATGCTTCTCATCCCAACCACCATGCGAGTTGACCACCGATGAAAATCTGCCGCTACCTGATGCGCCACCCTTCCTCTTCGGACTCTGCTTCGCCGCGCTATGGACTGATCGAAGGAGAAAACGTCATCGAGATCTCTGCCCCACCCTGGGCGCCCTGGTCGCGTGGCTCGCGTTCTTCGCGCCTCGCCGATGTTCGGCTGCTCGCTCCGGTTGAGCCTTCGAAGATCGTTTGCATCGGCCGCAATTATGCGGCCCACGCCGCGGAGATGGGCAACGAAGTCCCAAAAGAGCCGTTGATGTTTCTCAAGCCACCTTCCTCCATCATCGGCCCGGAAGAAGCGATCGTGTTGACAAAATATTCCCAACGCGTGGAACACGAAGGCGAACTCGCCCTGGTTATTGGCCGCCGCTGCTCGCAGTTGCGCGATACCGACGACGCACTCTCCTGGGTCATGGGTTATAGCTGCCTCAACGATGTCACCGCCCGCGACCTTCAGAAAAGTGATGTTCAATTCACTCGTGCCAAGGGTTTCGATACCTTTTGCGCCGTCGGTCCGCACATTGAAACTGCCCTCGACGCGTCAAACGTGCTGGTCGAGACGCACGTCAACGGCACCCGCCGCCAGTCCGGCGTCACTTCGCTGATGACCTATGCGCCCGCATTTCTTGTCCGTTGGATCTCCCGTATGATGACCTTGATGCCCGGCGACGTCATCGCCACCGGTACACCCGCTGGCGTCGGTCCGCTGGTCGCTGGCGATACGGTCGAGGTCGGTGTTGCGGGTATTGGCGTGTTGCGCAATCCGGTGCACGCCCCCCAAGCGTAGTTTCACGTATACCTCAGGGTTTCGGTAGAATACGCATCAGTGGGGCATCGGCGGATCGAGGGAGTTCCTCCGCCACACTGCGTGGAGGCAATTTTTCGTACGCCGTGCGCAATTCCACCCATTTGGGAGTCTATTCATTGAAGGCCTGGCTTGCCGATTGGAAACTAATCCTGGCCATGGGTGCTGCCGCGATCGCTGCGCTGGCCATGGTCGCTTATGCATTTCTACGTCCCCCCGTGAATCCCGAAGAGGAGGAGCGCAAGCGGCGGCTCCATGTGAACCAGATCGGCCGCATTGCCGAAGGGCAGATCGTTGAGCTCGTCGAACACCCGCCCGAATCGCAAGCGCCGCGCAAGGGTTTGTTCAGAGCAGGCGCGCCCCCGCTTCGAGACATGCGCCCGCGCCATCTGGTTTCCTACAGTTACTTGATTTCCGGCGTCACCTATCAGACGGCGCAGGACATCACCGGCCTTGAAAGCCAGATTCGCCTGGAACGGCTCGTGGCGGGCCAGCCGGCCAGCATCAAGTACGATGCTTCCAATCCCAGCGATTCCATTCTCGTCGCCGACGACTGGTCCGGTCTGCGCTGATCGCCCTGCGCCGCCTGACGGCCTTATGCGTTCTGCTTTCCCCCCGGTTGCGCTATCCTTCTTCATGCCGCTGCCGGGCGTACCGATCCGAGTCTAATGAAAATGATCCTCGCTTCCGTTCTGACCACCATCCTTATCGTGATGATGACCCTCGGGGCCATGTTTATTCTCGTGCGAGCCACCGTGTACGTGACTTCGCTCGAATCTCCCGTGCAGCGCGCCGCTGCCATGGGCGCGGAACTGCTCCTGGGTGTCGTGCTACTCATGGGAACCGTCTGGCTCGCCACCCATCTTGCCGTGCGCATTTTTGGACCGCAGAAATCCGCTTCCGAGGGAGGAACCGTTGTCTGAGCCCAAGCCCAGTTTGATTCCCGAAGCCAGTCACGGTGACCGGATGGAAGAGCTTCGCCGCATTTCCGAGGAAGCCCAGGCCGGCGGCGGCCCGGAGCGCCGCGAGCGTGAACACCAAGCCGGGAAGCTCACCGCTCGCGAGCGCATTCATCTTCTTCTGGACGAGGGCACCTTCGAGGAGCTCGACAAATTTGTCCGCCATCGCTGCGTCGATTTTGGCATGCAGGAGCAGCGTCCCGCTGGCGACGGGTTTGTTACCGGTTTCGGCCGCATCGATGGCCGTCTGGTTTATGTTTTCGCGCAGGACTTTACTGTTTTCGGCGGTTCGCTCTCTGAAACGAACGCCCAGAAAATCTGCAAGATTATGGACCTCGCCATGCGCTCCGGAGCTCCGGTCATCGGCCTCAACGATTCCGGTGGCGCACGCATTCAGGAAGGCGTCGCGTCGCTCGCGGGTTACGCCGATATATTCCTCCGCAACACGCTGGCCAGCGGAGTCATCCCACAGATCAGCGCCATCATGGGCCCTTGCGCGGGCGGCGCCGTCTACTCGCCCGCCATCACCGATTTCATCTTCATGACTCGCGACACCTCTTACATGTTCGTTACCGGCCCCGACGTCATCAAGACGGTCACGCACGAGGAAGTCACCAAGCAGGAACTCGGTGGCGCTATGACCCACAACGCCACCAGTGGCGTCGCTCACTTTGTCTCGCGGGACGATGCCGATTGCCTGGCCATGATCCGCGAATTGATGAGTTTTCTCCCCTCCAACAATCTGGAAGATCCGCCGCGCCGAGCTACCTCAGACTCCCCGGCTCGCCGCGATGGCTCGCTCAACAGTCTGGTTCCGGCCGACCCGCAGAAGCCTTATGACATGAAAGATGCCATTCACTCGGTTGTTGACGATGGTTTTTTCTTCGAAGTCCACGAACATTACGCGAAGAACCTGGTCGTCGGATTTGCAAGCCTCGACGGCCGTCCCATTGGCATCGTCGCCAATCAGCCTGCGTTTCTCGCCGGGGTTCTGGATATCAACGCTTCCGTGAAGGGTGCGCGCTTCGTCCGTTTCTGCGACGCTTTCAACATTCCGCTCGTCACCTTCGAAGACGTTCCCGGTTTTCTCCCCGGCACGCAGCAGGAATTCGGAGGCATCATCAAGCACGGCGCGAAGCTGCTCTTTGCCTTCGCCGAGGCCACCGTTCCGAAAATCACCGTCATCACGCGTAAGGCCTACGGTGGCGCATACTGCGTCATGGCTTCGAAACACATTCGAACGGATGCCAATTTCGCCTGGCCCAGCGCGGAAATCGCAGTCATGGGTCCTGAGAGCGCCGTAAACATCGTTCACAAGCGCGATCTCGACAAAGTTCCCGAATCGGACCGCGAGAAACTGCGCCAGGAAAAAATCGCCGAGTTCCGCGACCGTTTTGCCAATCCCTTCGTGGCCGCCGAGCGCGGCTACATCGACGCGGTCATCGAGCCCGCCGACACACGCGCCCGCATCATTACTGCCCTCCGCGCCCTCGAAAACAAGAAGGACACGAACCCCCGCAAGAAACACGGCAACATCCCTCTGTAGTTGTGACTTTGTGCAGGGCCGGGAGAATGCTGCGCCCGGTAGCCGCGACGCGTCAGCAGGGTCGAAATTACTTCAGCAAATATTCTTGCAAGAACTCGACCGTCGCATAGAACTGAAAATCCTGGTTGGGCTTTTTTCGGTATCCGTGGCCTTCGTCTTTCGCGATCAGCAGCCATACCGGCGTCCCCTGCTTTTTCAGTGCATCGGCGATCTGCTGCGATTCGCTCACCGGCACACGCGGATCGTTCTTTCCTGCGATCACCAACATGGGCTTCTTGATCTTGTCGATGTTATTCATGGGGGCGATTTTTTCCAGGAACCCCCGCGTCTTCGGGTCGCGCTCGTCGCCGTATTCCACACGCCGCAACTCCCGCCGGTACGCCTCGGTGTGCTCGAGAAACGTCACGAGGTTTGACATTCCCACGATGTCCACCGAGCAGCGAATCCGGTCGCTGTAAAACGTCGAGACAGCCAGCGTCATGTGTCCGCCGTAACTTCCGCCGGTCACGGCAATCCGCTCGCTATCCAGTCCCGGCTGCGTCGCAATCCAGTCAAACAGCGCGTTGACGTCCTTGTAGGTGTCCTCGCGCTTAAATCCATTGTCCAACAGCGAGAACGTCTTCCCGTACCCCGTCGACCCTCGCACGTTCGGATAGATCAGCGAAATCCCCAGTTCGTTCAGAAGGTAATTGGCGCGTCCGAGAAATGTTGGTTGCGACTGCCCCTCGGGGCCGCCATGAATCACTACCAGCACCGGCCGCTTGCCAGTAAACGTCGCCGGCGGCTGGTACAAAAACCCGGAAATCATCTTCCCGTCGAAACTCTTCCACCGAACTAACTCCGCTTGCGGAAACCTATCCGTCTTCACCGCCATTTCGCTGGTCGTCCATCGTTCCACTTTTCCATTCGTCACATCCAGCGAATACACATCTCCCGGGTCACGCGCATTGTTCAGCGAGAATCCGAGCTCATGCCCATTCTTATGCCAGTGCAGGGAACCCATAACTCCCGCCGGTAGCTTGGGCAACGGTATTTCCTTTTTCGTGGAGGCGTCCATCACATGCAATATGCTTACGCCCTCTTCATCGGTCATGAACGCAATCATCTTTCCGTCCTGCGTTACGTCGAACGACTCCACGTCCCACGGAATGTTCGTCGTCAGGTACTCTTGCTGCTTCGTTGCCAGAGCAATGTAAGCCAGGCGGTGAAACTCCGAATCCTTGTCCGTGGTGACGTAAATCCCCTTGCCGTCTTTGCTGAACCGTCCTTCGCCATAAGAGACTTTTTCGGTCATATTTCTAGGTGTAAGCTCTAATTTCTCGCCAGTCGCCGCGTCCACAAGCCAGAGGTACGATTCGTTGATGGAAAGCTCTTCCTCCAACAGAATTCTCTTGTCATCCGGCGACCAATCCTGCGGTTGCCAACCACCGCCGGCGAGCTGGGTCAACAAATGATCCGTCTTAGGATCGCTCGGATTCATCACCCACAAATCCGTATCTTTTCCCGTGCGCCTCGTGGACATGTAGGCGATCTGGTCGCCGCTCGATGACCACGGTCCGGCGAGGTTCCGCGACCTCCCGTCTGTCAGCAATGTCACATCGCCAGCGGCCAGGTCGTAACGATAGAGCTGGTACCACTCCCCGCCGCCGATGTCCTTCGCAAAAAGAATGTAGTCACCGCCATGCGGATGAAAGCGCCCGCTCCCGACGGAGTCCGCGAAAAAAGTCAACTGTTGCCGCGTCCCTCCCGGCATTTTCACCACATGAAGTTGCGGGGTCTCCGCAAATCGCGTGGCGATCAGCATTTCGCGTTTTGTGGGGTGCCAATCCGCCAAATTCGCGCTTCGATACGACCCGTATCGCCCCGCCGTCTCCGCCAGCGAGG
>MNIJ01000082.1 GCA_001919715.1 Acidobacteria bacterium 13_1_20CM_58_21 | reverse complement strand
TGTTCTTGTTGCTGCTGTTTGCATGCTCATAATCAACTGCCGGCATTACTCCCCGCTTGCTCTCTCCCTCTCCTCCCGCATTCATCGAACAAAGCCCATAGGGCAAAGCTCTTGCCACGGTTTAGTCCAACCCATTTTTAGATCACCGGCGCCGCTCCGATCACATTTCTTTCCGCACACGCTTTCCGTCGCCGCGCCGCCGATCTACAAATGCTCTGCCTTATGCTGATCCAAAGCCGAATTGTCTCGCGACACGAACTCCCTGCGCTGGGATGCACTCGTCGACTGGAATTTTGAACCCTCAGCGTTGATCGTCCCGAGGTGACTGACGTAGGAATTATGAAGACGGGTGAAGCCCAATCTGCTCAGCCACGAGCGCTTCCGCAGTCCTTCAGTTCAATTTCTTTTGCAACTGTGACGCCATCTTTCGTGATTACCGGTGCGCCGAACTTCTTGTCAATCACCGCGTTGCGGCCTTTCGGACCGAGCGTGATCTTGACGGCATCCGCCAAGAGGTTGACGCCCCGCAAAATGGACGAATGCTCTCCCGTCACAATCTGCTTTGCTGCCATGACTACTGTTCCTCCTTATGATTTTTCTAAGATTTTTTCAGACTCCCCGTGCGTTTGGTATTCGATTACCTGCGGATGAGCGAGAACTCTTGCGCCTGTCACCTGAAATAGGCACCATCGGAGAACGACTCAGCTTCTTTCCTGGACTCTCGGCGCGCAGCAGAGTAAACACTACACGGCACGCAGCAGCGCTCTGTGCAGCCGAATACCTGCCGATCAACTGAGGCATCAAAAAGGATCACACCGCATGGCGGAGTGTGACCGGAACCAGCCAATCGTATGAATTTCTCCAGCGATCCTTCAGAACAAATTTACCGTGTCCCATGACTTGTTATTATTTGCCAGCGACGAGGAAGTCGGCGAGAACGAGAAGCAGAGTTAAGTCGTATGCATCTTGGTGCATGTTTGTCCGCGAATGGCATGATTTCCCCCGAACAGCAAGACCTATGTTGAGGCTAAGTGATTTGATTCCGTGCAACAGGAGCAGTGCGGACTAGATTTGCCACACCGTTGTACACGATATTCTAGAGAATGGCTGGGACAAATTTGGGACAAAAGTGTCGCTGCAGGTCTAGGAGCTAAATCGCCCAGAATCAGCGAACCTAGATGCCCAACTCCGTTCTCATATCCCGAAGGTCGTCAGTTCAAATGTGACCTCCGCAACCAGAAACCATTCTGCCCGAATAAGTTCCAAGCGAACCAACTAACCGTGCCTTGCATAACGATCTCCCTCAACTTTCGGATCGTCCGAGAAAAATACAACGAGATTCGCAAAGTGACATACGTTGGACGGGGTTTGGGGAGGGGCGAAAACAAAATCCCTCCCCAAATCGTTACTCTCAGTACATGAACTTTAACGAGAACTGAATGTTCCGCGGGAAGTTCTGCTGGCTGAAAGGCACCGTGCCCAAGCCGATCCAAGAGCCGTTGGCAAGCTGATGCGGCGGCGTGAAAATGTCGGTGCTTGGTCCGGGAAAGACTGGCGTGTTGGTCAGGTTGAATGCCTCACCTCGGAATTGCAGGCTGAATTTCTCCGTGAGGTGGAAGCGTTTCTGTAAAGCTAGGTCGAGGTTGGGCACATACGGATTGCGTATCCATCCCACGCGATCCGGCAAGACGCGGCGGGTCCACTGTGGCCGTGCCTGCCAGCAAGATGGATTATTGTTGAACCACTGCCCGAAAGTTGGGTGTGGTACCGAAATACTGGAACAGTTGAAGTAAGCATCCGGCAGGCTCATCGGTGAGCCGGAAGCCTCGGTGTAAATCCAGTCGATATTCCAGTGGTTGATAAGAAATCCCAAAGCGCCGTGTGCGCCACTTAAGAGATGCTGCTGGGCACCGAAAGGCAGGTTCCATACTCCGCTAAAACGCCAAACCAGCGTGCGGTCGAAGTAGGCGACCTCGCGGATTGGAGTCACGTCGCGGAACCGTCCATTATTTAGCCAGTGATTTCGCTCGAACTCTTTTTGGTAAGTGAAAGCACTCAGTAATGTCAGGCCGTGCGAGACACGTTTTTCGACTTTGACAAGCAGTGCGTCCCAACGAGAACTCGCGCCTGGATTTGTGAACTCGGTTACGCCGTTGAATTCAGGAAAAGGTCCGCGCATTAAATTCCACGCCTGAATTTTCGATGACGAACCAAGGCTGCTGTTTTTCGGCAGCACGCCATAGAAGGGATTAGGAACCAACTGATTGCACAGATTGTTGTTGGCCTGACATGCGGCTTGCTGGTCGTTGCTGATGACATCCCACTGCTCCGACATGGTCATTCTGCTGGTGTAGTTTCCGCTGTAGGCCACGTCCAGAAGAATGCTTCCGGGTAACGCCTGCTGAATGCCGACGATCCACTGCTGAGAAAATGGAATGCGGCGCGTACGCCAGTCGTAGCCCACGCCATTGCCGATGTTGGTTAGCAATCCTAGCGATGCGCCGGTCGGAGAAAGGACCCCGTTCGGATATGGTGTGCCGGTGCTAAAAGCGTTCGACGGGGTAAGTCCACCGTCGAGGGAGTTGATGTATCCGGTGTTCTGCGTAAAGCCGCTGCGCGTGTCATGCTGATTCTGGATGGCGTAATATTGCCCATAGCCTACTCGAATGACAGTGCGCGGGCGCAGAGCGTAGGCGATGCCGAAGCGCGGTTGCCACTGCGTATAGTAGTTGTTGTACGGAGCACGAGGACCACTCACACCAGCAAACAGAAGTCCACCGTTTACGGTGGCAGGTGGTGTGACTCCCGCTGCTTTCCATGCTGCTTGATTGGTTGCGTTTGCGAGATTCGCTTGGTAAGTCGGATCATTCGTGATTGGGTTCGTACACGTCCAACAAAATCCCGCATTGATGCGATTGAAACGTTCGCTTGGCGATGTCTGTACGTCCCACCGCAAGCCCATGTTGAACGTGACTTTGCTGGTAGCGCGGAAATCATCTTGTAGAAACAACGCGTAGTATTTCCACGTCTCGAACTGTGTTTGGTTCCAATCCACGCTGCCGGAATTCGGGTCACCCAACGCAAGGCTGGCGAATGGGAAGCCGTCACTTGTGACGGTTGCTCCGCAGCCGGGACAATGACCACGAGTAAACGGATCGTCTTGCGTGAACCCCGTTCCAAAACTAAATTGCCCGAGCGGTCTGCCAACGCCCTGGTCGGCATATTGGATGTCCTCGAATTCGCCGCCGAAGTGGACGTTGTTACGCCCCATGATGTGCATGGCTATGGGCCGCAGGTCGTAGGCGTTCGTGGCTTGTTCACTGATGTTGTTTCCGATGATCGTCTGATAGCCGCTGACTTGAATTTGTGGAGCGATGCTGAGGCTCGTAGTAGGAATCTTTGGCATATTCAAACCGAGTGATTGGGCAGTGATCGGTTTAGCCAAACCCGCAACCATAGGTCCCTCGGGAAAATCTTGGTGAAACCGCCCGAACGATCCTTGTACATCGACTACCCAGACCGGAGAAAATACGTGTGTGAGGTCAAGCACCGTGGTAGTGAAGTCGCGCTCGGAATCAATGTTTCCGGTAGCGATGGGGTAAGGAAATCCCGATGAGTTGCGATGCTCGTGGCCGCGCTGCCAAGCCCAGAGACCATAGAGTCGCGTCTTTTCGTTGAAGTTGTAATCGACGCGGACCATCGGCTGGTAATAGCGGTAACGCCCCTCGGCAAGCCCTCCGGTCTGAATATAATTGTTCAGCAAACCGGAGACGGTCGGAGCGGGATATAGCTTCATAATTGCCAACCCACTAGGATTGACGCGGCTGAGGATGCCAGTGGGAAGCGGAGAGTTCGGGCCGGGGATGACATCGTTAGGAAAAGGAGTACGCGCATAGGTCTGCCCGTTTACGCAGTTGTCAGACGCGGTGCAAAGATGCGTAGTGAGGGGATCATAGACGCGGTATCCGGTCCCCGAGAAATCCACGCTGCCATCCGGGAGGATTTTTACGGAATCAGGAAGCGTGCTGGTTACAACCGGGAACGGAACGATCTCGTGATAGCCCTCGAAGCTGCCAAAGAAAAACGCTTTGTTGCGGTAGAGCGGTCCTCCAATTGTGCCGCCGTACTGATTGGTGATCTGCAATCCTTTTGGAGCGCCCACCATATTATTCGTGAAGGTGTTGGCGTTGAGCGCCGAGTTGACGTAGTAATCGAAAAGCGTGCCGTGGAAATCGTTGGCCCCTGCCTTGAGCGTGGTGTTGACGATCCCACCGCCTGTGCGACCGTACTCTGCATCAAGGGCGGGGCAAACAATTTTGAATTCCTGCACTGCATCCTGATTGGGCGACATGAACCAGCCGCCTGCCCACCCGTCAGCCTCATCAGTAATGGCAGGTGAGCCGTTCAGTAGGAATTGGTTGTAGCTGGTCCATCCCCCGCACATCGAGTAATTGTTATTAGCGTCCCATCCTCGCGTGCCGGAATAGCCGCTGGACCCGAATTGTGTTTGCAGAAACATCACGCCCGGGGTCAGTTGCATCAGCATGTAGACCTGCCGACCGTTCAAAGGTAGGTTCTGTACTTGTTCGAGGTCCATTAGGGTGCCGCCAGAAGCATCCGCTGTATTCACGATCTCGGGGGCGCTGGTGACGGCAACCTCCTGCTGTACGCTGCCCAACTCAAGCGTGAAGTCCAGCTCCCGTTTTTCGGCCACGTTCAAAGGAACAGTGGTCCGTACAGATCGGCGGAAGCTCGCCGCTTCAACTGTAACTTGGTATTCGCCGGGAATGAGGTAGGGGATCGCGTAGAAACCTTCGTCGTTTGTGGTGACCGAGTACGCCTGCCCCGAGTCTTTCTTGACGGCTTTCACCCTCGCTTTGGGAACGGCTCCTTCGCTCGGGTCCTTCACGATGCCCGAAAGCGTTGCACGGAATTCCTGGGCAGGCAAAAGCATCGCGCTTGAGAGTAAAAACACAGCCAGACTACCAATAAGAGGAAAACGACCAACTCGCATTTGGAACCTCCGTTAATGACTGGGCTCCACGTCCGGGGCAAGAGGCGTGGTTACTGCAAGGCCTACCGGGGGACAGGACCTACCGAGGAATTGCCTTTTTTTCTTTTCGTTTGTACGAACCTCCTTCGGGGACACTTCTGGGGGACGACCAAGCCTCTATGTCAATAGGGTAATGCCAGACATTAAAATAACTACCCTAGTGTGAAAACTCTATTGCGAGCATCCGGCGAAAGCCTCGTAACACACTCCCGTGTGCAAAATCTTGGACGTGTATACCGAGAGATGGCCCGATGCACAATCAGGTGAATCCCTGCATTCGCCGGCCGGTGCTCCATCTCTACGCTCCTGCTGCCTTCACCATTTGCAGTGCGAAAATCTTGGTTCGATCTATCTTTTGGAGCAGTCGAAAACCGGAGTGGCGGTAAATGGGAAGCGGGTCCGGGCCGCGAGTCCTTACTTCCCGCAGCGCGCGCAGGCTTCAATCTCGACGAGGGGCATTGGTAGTCCCCGCGTGTCTTGTAAGTTGTCTTTTAGGGCCTGCGGCCCGCGAAACCTCATGAAAGCCGTGCAGCGTAACGGCCCATTCCCAGCGCTAAGTCCTTTGTTTTCAGGTCGGATGTGGTTGCGACGATGCGTCTTTCGAAATCGACATAGCCGCGATCCATCACGTAGTACGAACCCGCCTCGGGAGTGAACTGGTCGAGAATGAATATTGACGTCGTGCGTTTTCTCTTCTGTAATGCGGTAAACGTGGGGATGCTGCCATGCAGGTCCAGCAGCGTATGCATCTTGACCGCCGCTTTGTGCCGGCGAAATCGTACCCAGGGAAACAGCGACAGGCAGAGGTCGATGGTCGTGGAATCCAAGGCATACAGGTTTTGATCCAACTCCACGCCAAGGGATCGTCGGCATACAGAGGGCGCGCGATACCGATAAGAACCTGAGGGAAGTCGGCATAGATTCGCCAGTCGCGCAACCCTCTATATGCTATATAAGAGGCCTTCAAAAGGGAAAAACTCAACGCCTTTGGGTTCAATCTCAAGGACCACGCGAGGAGGCGCTCCCATCTAGCAGGTTTGCACTTCCACAGGTGGCACGCAGACTCTCCGCTCCCCCCAATGCCTCTTGACAATGTAAGAAGAATTCTTGGTACTAGGACATTTCTTCGATAGCGTGCGAGCCACGTCGGTCGAGAGACCAAACACGGGGGAGTCAGGTTTGAAACATGACGGCGCACTGGTTGGAGCAGTGGCCATCACGCGTGGGTTAGCACTTCAGTTGTAGAACGGAGCAGTACATGCACTTTAATTGAGCCCGAGCGAATTAATTACAAGCGATAAATGTTTTATATAGCTATTTTGTACGCTCTGAATATAGCGTCCCTATACTCCAAGAACCCGGAATAAAGGCGACTCGTTAAGCGGAACTATATAAAGATTGCGTGTAACGCAATATTGAGCTAGCCTCCTTGCCAATGTGAGTGGGGTGCCGGGTGAGCTTTGGATTATTTCCGAGCCGATTCTCTCCAATCTCCAATGTTGATAAATTTGAGGAGGTCTTTATGCGCCGCGTAAGGATGCTTTTGGGATTCGTAGTGCTGCTCGTCTTTGTTATTGTGTCGATCGCCGTTTCGCTCTCTGCACAAACGGCGTCAACGTCAACAGTGACGGGTACAGTCTCCGATAAGACGGGAGCTACGGTTCCGAATGCCAGGGTCGACTTGGAAGATGTGGACACCAAAGCGAAGACCTCGGTCACCACGGGAAGCGACGGTGGTTATACCTTTCCTTCCGTGCGTCCAGGAAATTACAGCATCACGGTTTCAGGTAAAGGCTTCCGGCAGTCGGTGGTGACCGGCGTTAGAGTTGAAGTCGGAAAATCGGCCCTGGTTAATGTGAGTTTGGAAGTTGGCGGAATGACGGAAACGGTGGAGGTGTCAGCCACCGGGCTCCAACTGCAGACCCTAGACGCCACTATGGGCAACGTGCTGGATTCGAATCTCTTGTCGCAATTGCCGACGCTGAGCCGTGACGCAACATCCTTGCTGCTGTTACAACCAATGGCGATTCCCGGCTTCAACGGGCCTGGAGGAAGCGGCGAAGGAAACCTTAGCGGCGGATCAGTTGCAGGGGCGCGCGCTGATCAAAATACGTTCATGATTGATGGCGGCGACGCGACCAGCAATATGGAAGGTGGCGGCGGATATAACTCAGGCTTCGTGGCCACGCCGCGCGCTGTGGTTCCCACTCCCGTGGAGAGCCTCGAGGAGTTTCGCGTGGCCACGAACAACGCGGGCACCGATTTCACGCGCTCAGCGGGCGCTGAAGTGCAAATGGTTACGAAAAGAGGCACGAATAGTTGGCACGGTGCCGGCTACTGGTACCACCAGAATGATGAATTGAATGCCAACAACTGGTTCCGAAACAATGGTTTCGGAAACGGTACTCCGATTGAAAACCCCGAATGGCGGGACAACCGCTACGGGGGGAAGATCGGCGGACCGATCTGGAAGAACCGCACTTTCTTCTTCTTGCACGAAGAAGAGCGCCATTTCTTCACCCAAGCGGTGTTCTCCCGGTTGGTTCCCACCGCAGCCTTGAGGGCTGGTATTCTTGAATTCAAGGACGCTAGCGGCAACATCATCCCTTACAACTTAAACGCCGTCCCCACGGTTGATCCTGGCGCGTTCGCGGGTGACCCAAACACCGGCCAGACTATTCCTTGTAGTGGACTCGATCCGCGCTTCCCCTGCGGTTCTTCGGGAGCGGCAGGGCTCGGCGTTAACGTTAGCCCGGCGATAGCGGCAACCTGGGCGACCATGCCGCTGCCTAACGATTTCTCCGGTGGGGATGGCTTGCGGACCGCAAACTTTACCGCGCCTGAGGCCAACACATCCAACGAGCACTTCGGTGTGCTGCGCTTGGATCACAAAATAAACGATAAGTGGGATTTCATGGCCTCCTATCGTTACAGCGTATCTGCCATCCAACCCCCAAATATCCAGGAGGACATTAGCGGTACAGCCCCCGGCTGCCAGAAGGGCGTGGCGTGCGCTCTTGCCAGCCGGCCTCTGCAGCCGCGATTCCTCGTCGGAGGGTTGACGGGGCGGATCACCCCAAATCTGGTGAACGACTTCCATTTCGATTGGCTGCGCCACTGGTGGTCCTGGATCGCGCCGGGCGCGAGGATTCCGGTGATCCCCAATTCGTTGAGCGACACTGCTCTGCAGATTTGGCGGGAGAGCAGAACTGACGGTATGGTCCCGATCAACGTGAACACACAGCAAGCGCGTCAGCGCGTGTGGAATGGCCAGGATTACACCTGGACCGATAACTTGAGCTGGATAAAGGGCAAGCACGCATTTAGTTTTGGGGGGCGGGTTCAAATCGAGCATTTCTTACATGTTCGCGATGACAAGGTGACCGGAGGCATATCCACGCCTCTCTACTTTGTGGCAAAAGGTGGCAACTTCAACGACATTGGAGGAATTTCCGTTCCCGCTGCGGTTAGCGAATCGACAACCTTTAAGCGCGCCTATATTTCTGTGCTCGGCTTGGTGGACTCTGCCACTCAGGTGTTGACGCGCGATGGTAGCCTGAATCCCCAGCCACCGCTGACCAACATCGTCCAAAAGGAGAATGTCGACGCCTACGAAATCTACGCTGGCGACACGTGGCGTCCGACGTCTTCGCTGACACTCACTTTCGGGCTGACTTGGGGCGTGCAGATGCCTCCCTACGACCCGACCGGCAAGACGGCAATGATGATCGATGTTAGCACTGGGAAGCCGATTGATTCGGAGTCGTACTTGAAGGCGAAGAGCGCGGCCGCTCTGAACGGTGATGTGTTTAATCCCACTATAGGCTATGTGCCAATCAAGGCCACAGGGCGTAAGTATCCTTATAACCCGGATTATTCGAACTTCGGTCCGCGCTTGGCGACTGCCTGGAACCCGTCCTTCGCGGACGGCTTTCTTGGGAATTTATTCGGAAACAAGAAGTCGGTGGTCCGCGCCGGATGGTCGCGTGCCTTTGACCGCATTAACGGTGTCGGGATTGTGCTCACTCCGGCGCTTGGAATCGGTTTTGGTGATCTCTCGGTTTGCAGGGCACCAGACACTGCGGGTGTATGCGGAAACGGCGGCGATCCCACGAGCAATTTCCGAATCGGGGTTGACGGAAACCACGTCACCGTCCCGGCGCTGCCAACTCTCAGCGGCGGGGTCATCATTCCGGGTTTGGGGTGTCCGGGTGGAGGAACGTTATGCCCGGCGAACGCCAACAGCGTATTCGAGAACAGCGACTCTCGTCTTGATCCGAAGAATCGCATCGGAAGCGCGGATATGATCGACTTCAGCATTCAGCGCGAATTGCCCGGGAAAATGTTGCTCGAAGTCGGCTATGTCGGCCGCTTCGCGCGAAATCTGTTTCTCAACATCGACCTAAACCACATCCCCTATATGTTTACCCCCAAGGGGACGAACCAGAGCTTTGCGCAGGCCTTCGACAAGGTCGCGGCGCAACTCCAGGCCGGTACTTCCACCAGGGCGGTCACCGCTCAGCCAGCGTTAGAAGCCCTGCTAGGGGGATTGAGTAGCCCCTTGTGCAGTGGCAGTGCGAGTGTATGGGGTGCTGCGCAAGCGCCCTTCGCTTCTTGCACGGCTGCTGCTGCCGAGTTTGACTCTCAAAACGGCAATCCATACTGGCCATCTCACGGCGCTGGAGCTTTGTGGAACCTGATCGAACCCAGCTTCGTGACTGGGCCGATGGTGTTGGGCAACACGCAAGTGGCGGGAATCGACTGGAACACAAACGAGGGTCACTCAAACTACAACGCTGCCTTCGTGACGCTCCGAAAGGCCGCCTCGCATGGGCTGACGTTCGACTTGAACTATACTTTCGCGCACTCACTCGACAACCTGGGGCTCACCCAGGAGAACACTTGTGCGGTAACCGATGCGTTTTTTGTCAACCGGTCATATGCGCCATCGCTGTTCGACCGCCGGCATACCTTCAACATGCTCGTCACTTATGACTTGCCGCTCGGTAAGGGGAAGCGTTGGGCCGGTGGCACATTCGCTGACAAGGTGCTAGGCGGCTGGAACGTTTCCGGAGTATACACCGCGGCAAGCGGACTACCTTTATTCCTGGAGGATAGTAACGCGTGTGCCTCGGAGTTCGGCTCGACGCCCTTCAACGCAGCTCCCATTGGATTGTTGCGCGCCTCGTCGGGCTCGATCGGCACTTCCCGCCATAACGATCCGACAATCGGTACTTTGGGGACAAACAGCTCACCAGGGGGTGTCCCGAATGCCTTCGGCAACCCTGACGCGATAGCAGCTCAATTTCGCTACCCAACCTTCGACGATAAGCGCCTGGGCTTTGGTGCCATTCGCGGCCTGTTCCGGTGGAACGTGGACCTCGCACTGGCGAAGCGGACCCAAATCACGGAGCGGCTATCTACGCGCTTCGACGTCCAATTCGTTAACGCCTTCAACCATCCTATGTTTAGTGGCAGTCAGTATTTTTCGTTTGAGCCGGGCGCGGATATAGCGTCCCCGCAAAACTTCGGTGTTATGAGCAGCCAATTCAATACACCGCGATACATTCAGATGGGCCTGCGGTTCGACTTCTAAACTGGACCACAACCGTCGGTATCACAGGGGCCGGGACAAAAAGCCCGGCCCCTTTTTCTGCTTGGGCTGGTGGCAGATTGTCAGCGGGGCTCTTACAATGGGGTGGGAGACTTACGCGGTTGTTGTGAAATGTTAACTCGCAAACCCAGACCAAACCGTACGCGGCGCGACTTCCTTAGATCCTCTTTTGTGGCTGGCGGCGCTCTTCTGGTCGGGTTTGACAAGCTCCCGACGCTGGCCGCCAAGATACAGGCCCGAACGGATGCGTTCGACGGAGGCAAACACCTGGGGAACCTGGATTTTGCTGGCGAGAGCCGCGCGCCACTTGACACGCTCCTTGGATCAGAGCTTGACGCCCGGCTGTATTCGGATCTCTCTACACTGACCCCTGAAGAGCCCATTCCTCCGATTGAGAGATTCTACGTTCGTACAGGCGCTTCCCATTTGCTGGATAGCGAGAAAGGATGGCAGATCCGGATGGGCGGCCTGGTCGACAAAACGGTAACCCTTAGCTTGGAGGATTTAAGGAAAGGCGCGAGGCCCGCTGGCCTGCATCTGATGGAATGCTCGGGTAACACACGCGCGACCCGATTCGGAATGATCAGCGTTGCTGACTGGAGCGGCGCGCCCATCTCCGACCTCTTGGAGTTGTGCAAATCCAAACCGCAAGCGACCAGAGTCGTAGTCTCCGGTTTCGATACCTATTCTGCCAGCTCCGCCACCTCTCGTCCCGGTGCGGATTGGGTCTTCACAGTCGAGCAACTCAAGACTTCCAAGGCCTTTCTGGTCACGGAGATGAACGGGCAGCCACTGAACAAAGACCACGGCGCGCCAGTCCGGCTGGTTGTGCCCGGCTGGTATGGCTGCGCTTCGATAAAGTGGGTAAACGCCATCACACTTGTCGATGAGAATTTCTTGGCGACATCGCAGATGCAAGAATTTGCCGCGCGAACACATCAGCAAGGGACACCAAAACTTGCGAGAGATTACCGTCCGGCGATCATTGACCAGGCGGCTATGCCAATTCGCGTCGAAAAGTGGTTGGTGGATGGCAGAATCAAGTATCACGTTGTTGGAATTCTGTGGGGAGGGTCGCGTTTGGTGAAGGCTCTGGAAATACGCTTTAATCCGGAAGAGAACTACGTCCGAGTGGACCATTTTTCGCAAACAGAAAATGATCCCTGGAGCCTTTGGTCGCAAGCGTGGACACCTACAACTGTGGGAACCTATTTGATCCGGCTGCGGGTCGCCGATCCGCTGGTGGAAACGAAGCGACTCGATTCCGGATACTACGTTCGTTCTGTCGAGGTGACCGAAATTTGAGAGTGAATTTGCAGGAGAAGGACGTTAACCAGCAATCTCGCAAAAAAAGGACCTCAGCGCACGATGACGTCTGGAATAGTGACGTATGGTTGCTCGTGACGCGACTGGCTATCATGCAGGCGTGTTTGTTGGCAGTATGGGTAGCACCGATCCTGGCACAGCACGAGGGCCACGAAGGACAAGGAGTTGTCGGATGGGTGCCGCAAGAGGTTCTCGAGCGACCGCTCCCACTTCGGCACGACATTGGCAATCTCCATGAAAAAGTGACGACGCCCTCCGCGGAAGCTCAAGCGTTTTATGATCAGGGGCTAAACTATCTTGCTTCGTACGTGTGGATCGAAGCGGCGCGCTCCTTTCACCAAGCGTTGCGACTGGATCCATCCTTATCTCCGGCCTATGTCGGACTATGCGATGTTTATGTGCAGTTGCAAGACGTGCCGGCTGCGCGAGCAGCATTGGAGAAAGCACAATCGCTCTCCGGCAAGATAACCGGGGCCGAACGGCAGCGTATGGAGATCCGTGCCCGCCTCGTGGATTTCCTCGAAGACAAGCAGAACCTCGACAAATTCGTCGCCTACCGTAAAGCCATTTACGACGCTTTGATGGCGAGCCCTAGCGACCCAGGTCTTTGGATTTTGCGGGGTTTTGCCGATGAAGGACCGGGAGCGGGACACGGTCAGACCGGGGATCTGGATTCCATCGCCTTCTATCAAACCGCCCTGGTGGTTTCTCCCAATAATTCCGCTGCGCATCATTATTTGGCTCATTCCTACGAGAACATCGGCCGCACCGATGAGGCGCTGTACCACAGCGAGGCATATTTGCGCGTATCCTCTTCGATTCCCCACGCACATCACATGCGCGGACATGAACTTCGCCGGGCGGGGCGCATTGAGGATGCCGTCGAAGAGTTTCGAAAAGCGAACGATCTGGAGAGTGCCTACTATCGTGCCGAGCACATTCCTGCAGAGTACGACTGGCACCGTCCTCATAATCTCAGCCTCCTGGCGATGTGTTACCAGTTGCTGGGACAAATGAAAGCCGCGGAGCAACTGCTTCGTGAATCGTTTTCCCTGCCGGCGCACGGTGAACTTGCGGAGTTCGGCCACAAGCAGTGGCCGGAGTTTCTGCTGGCCCGAGGGCGCGCTCAAGAGGCATACGAGCAATCGAAGGTTCTCGTGCAGAGCCCCTCGATGATGGCGCGATTTGCAGGACATGCGTTGATGGGCCGGGCCTTGGTGGCTTTGAATCGCGTCGATGATGCCGACACGGAGTTAGCTTTGGCGCGTGATGCGCTGGTTTTGGTTACAGTAACCGAAGCCGATCGGTTGCGGCCCTATGCAGAGACCTTGCGGGCTGAGATTCTGCTCTCAAAAAAAAAGTCTGCCGAAGGCGTCACCTTGATGAAGGAAATCGAGGAGCAGCTTCGCGCGTCGCCCGGGCCTGATGCGCGAAGCCAAGCGCTAATCCAGCTTGATTCAATCGCGCGCGGGGCTCGCGAGACCGAGGAATGGGCTTTGGCCGAGTTCACTGCGCGGGAAATGATCCAGCAGGAACCGAGCTACGCTGGCGGCTACTACGCCCTTGGGTTAGTGTCCGAACACCTAGGCGATTCTGTCGCCGCGAGCCAGGAGTTTGCCATCGCAGAAAGACTGTGGAGTGACGCCGATAAGGATCTGCCTGAACTACACAGCGTTCGCCAAAAACTCGTGCTGAACGAATCGGAACTTCACCAGACCCGGCAGGAATTACTGGAACGCTTGCAAGAACGCGGGGGACCGGCGATTTTACTGCAACCAGGCAAGGTCCACGTCGCCTCCGACCCGGCCCGGCTTCGCGGAAGTCCGCAGGCGCCCGTAATGATTGTTGAATTTTCCGATTTCCAGTGTCCGTTTTGCAGGAAAGTTCAGAGCGCCCTGAAGAACCTACTCGAAACATACCAGGGGCAGGTCAGCCTGGCATACCGAGACTTTCCGCTACGCGGGATGCATTCGCAGGCGGAGTTGGCTGCCGAAGCTTCGCGTTGCGCCGTCGAGCAAGGGAAATTTTGGGAGTATCATGACCTCTTGTTCGGGAATCCCGATAAACTCAACCGATCGGGCGTAGCGGGAATGGCTCAAAGTCTGGGCCTCGACGAAAAGCAGTTTGACGCTTGCCTATCCAGTGGCAAATACACGAAACAAATTGAACAGGACCTTCAGGATGGGATTCGCGCCGGCGTCGAAGGCACCCCGGGAATTTTTATAAACGGAATCCTGCTCAGCGGAGCCCAACCAGAAGCTGCGTTCGACAAAATCATACGAGCGGAACTCGCAGCTCCCAAGGAGAAGCGCGGGAGTCCTTAAAACCGCTCACCTATCGAATGCCAGATGCGTTCTGCGCCTGAAGTTGCTGGATGCGCGCCGAGATCTTCAATTCCCGATCCGCGTCAGCCGTTTTGCCCAGGTCTCGGTATACCTGGCCAAGGAAATAGTGTGCCGTGTAGCTGCCGGAATCCATAGCGATTGCGCGTTGCAGGGTTCGTTCAGCTTGCACTAATTGCCTCTTGGCCATGAACACTTTGCCCAGAGCCACGTAAGGCTCCCCGCTGGTCGAGTCCAGCCATATGGAATCCCGCAGTACTCTTTCCGCGTCCTCGTTTCGCTTAAGTCGCCAGTAAGCGTCGCCTAGGCGGTTGAACGCGGGCGCATAGCCGGGATTGATGTCGAGCTCTTGCCGGAATTCTTCGGCGGCTTTCGGATAATCACCGCTGTAGGCGTAGAACTCTCCCAATGTGAAATGGGCGAGCGGCAAGCGTGCTGAAAGCGCCAGAGCCTTGCGCACCTCCCGCTCAGCGATCGGATCGAAGCCCTGACGGAGCAAAATGCGACCCATCATCAAGTGGGATGCCGCGGAGTCGAGCTCCAAACGGTATAGACGCGCAAAAGTTTTTAGCGCCTCTGGGTAGTTCCTATTCAGCGCGTAGCAAAGACCTAGAACATAGATGGCGTCAATATTCTCGTTGGGATGCCAGAGTCGTACTTTTTCCAGCACCGGAATGGCTTGTGCTGGCTTGCCGCTGAAGTAATAGGAGAGCCCTAGTAGTTGCGCAGCATCGCGATCTTCGGAACTTTCACGCAGGGCCTCTTCAAGGTACGCAGCGGCCTCAAAGTAGTCCGCCTGGTAATAATAAGCGGTGCCCAGTTCGTGGCTGATGCCTTTCGTTCCGGGGTGGCTTGCTGCCAGATCTTTAAGATGGACAATTGCTTCCTGGTATTTGTTTTCTTGAATAAGCGAGCGGGCCGTGGCCAGGGCCTGGTCTTCCTGTTGGGCGAGCAGGTTCGCCACAAGTGAAAGCATGAACAGACAGAAAAGAGCCGCAAGCTTAGCGGCAGGCGGCAAACACACACTTTTCGGTAAAGGAGCAGTCACGGCTAATCCTTCATCTTTCTTGCTGGTTTCTGCATTGTTCGTCCGGCTGGCTGCCCGGAGCCTTCGACCACAACCGCGATGCTGTCTGCAGGCGGATCCAAATAGCGTTCCACCAGTCCGCTGGGCCAACGGACTTCCAGATATTCAATCTTTCTTATCCTTCCTAAGCCAAAGTGAACACGCATGTCGTTGTTGGAAATATAGCTCGAACCACTACGAACTTCGTCGATCTGCGTGCGAGTAGCGGTCTTGAGCACGAGACGTGCTCCAATGCCACTGCGGTTGGAGTCGGTACCCACAGTCTTGATTTCAA
>MNIJ01000030.1 GCA_001919715.1 Acidobacteria bacterium 13_1_20CM_58_21 | reverse complement strand
GCAAGTGAAACCGGCCTGGTCGAACCAGGAACTTTGCCGTGGGTGAATACTCATTTTCACTCACAAGAAAGATAGCAGGTGAGGGACACATGAAGATGCTGAGAACCGGCGTACTGCTCATTCTACTGAGCGTGTTGCTGGTTGTCGTGGGAGGAGCGATTGGCGGGCATAGCGGCCTGAAAATCGCTCTGGCCATGGCAGTTTTGTTGAACGGCATTTCCTACTTTTTCTCGGACAAGATCGCGCTATCCTCGAGCGGTGCCGAGCGAGTCTCGCCGGACGAGGTGCCCAGACTTTACCAAGTGATGGAACGTCTGGCCGGGAAGGCTCGCCTGCCCATGCCCAAACTCTATGTAATTCCCGAAGCGGCTCCGAACGCTTTCGCCACCGGGCGCAATCCGCAGCATGCTTCGGTGGCGGTAACCCGAGGATTGCTGGAGTTGATGAACGATGAGGAACTCGAAGGGGTGATTGCCCACGAGCTTTCTCACGTCCGAAATTACGACATCCTGACAAGCTCGATTGCCGCCACGATTGCGGGAGCAATTACCTATCTCGCGGAAATGGCACGGTGGGGCATGCTGTTTGGCGGCTTCGGACGAGACAGGGACGATGACCGCGAGGGCGGCGGGTTCGCGGCACTGCTCATGATTTTCCTGGCGCCGGTGGCTGCCTTGCTGCTGCAACTCTTTGTTTCGCGCGCGCGGGAGTACTCCGCCGATCAGACCGGTGCACGGATGGTGGGCCAGCCTTATGGCTTGATCAGCGCGCTCGAAAAGTTGGGAGCCTACAACCAACGCCTTCCGAGCCCCTCGCTTTCCCCGTCGACCTCCGCCTTGTGTATCGTAAAACCGCTCTTCGGTGGAGAAGCTTGGTCGTCGCTCTTCAGCACCCATCCCCCGCTCGAGAAGCGCATCCAGGCTCTGCGCGAGATGACCGTCACGCCACAGCGAGACGAATGAGACAGATTCTGCACACTTGTGCTGTTCGACGTGTAATCTTTTCAAGAAATCGTCCCTGGCGACCGCATCGAGAATCTGTAATCGCCCCTAAGTCTCTGAATTATCAGCAGATAATATTTTCAGTGGCTACTGGCTGTTTGGCGCTGGAAATGCAGCTCTAGGGCCAGGTTGCAGGCGTCGCAACGGGGCACCTGAGGGACGGGGGATATGAGCTGTAAAGACACCATCCATTTGATTTGCTGGTACTTAGAGGGGCGACTCTCTGCGTCCGTCGAAGACGAGATCAAGAACCATCTGGCCAGCTGCTCGGATTGCCACTTGGTTCTCGACGCAGCCATCAACACGCTAGAGCGCTATTTTAACTCCGAGCGCGCTGCCAGTACCGAAGCGGGATCTCGCGCCGCCTGATTCATTCCTACGCCACCGAATTCACCGTCTTAGCCGCAAGTCCCTAGCGTTCAGGCCGACATATGTGGTTTGTTCTATCAACCTCGCGTCAAAAAGACGGGCGCATAGCCCAAAAGTTCAAGCCTCAAAAATTAGAGGCTAAGGCCACAGCTCATAGACTGCTCTGGTTCGCGGGGATGTTCCTAACAGTACTGACAGCAAATTATACGATTTTCGAGAGGACAGTGTAATCTTTACCTGTCCCAGCACTAATACTAGTATCGTGCCCGCCCCCCCTGATCGCTCCTAATCCATTGATTGTAAGTATCTTACTTCACAACGGAGGGTGAGAAAAAGCTTTGGCGGAGTGGATGCTCACTCCCTAGTACAGGGCGAAAAGCCAAAGGAGAAACGAAGTATATGAGCGAATTTCAGGAATCAGCCACCACCGCGACACCACGTTGGGTTGGATTGGCAGTAGCCGTGTTGGGCGGTATTTCGCTGCTCGGCCTGGGGGTAAGCTGGAGCGCCCTGAATCAGGCCAAGGGCATCGAGCAATCGACACAAGCCGTGAGGCAGGCCAACGAAGCGCTGACCCAGAGGGTGGCCAAGGCCGACGAGATCAACCAGCAACTGCAGAGTGACGTGAGAGTTGTCACCGACAAGCTCAAAGTAACTCAAAGCGTACTCATCGCCGCACGCAAACAGAACAAGAACGCCACCACCGCGGTTGACCAAAAGGTGACCAACCTGGCGACCTCCGTGAAGGCCGAATTGGCCACCAAGGCCAACACCGATGACGTGAACAAGCTGAACGGCGACGTCACTGGTGTGCGGACCGACCTGGACGCCGCCAAGAGCAGCATTCAGATGGCGCGCAGCGAGATGGGCACGCTAATCGCGCGGAACCACGATGAAATCGATCAGCTCCGTCGCATGGGGCAGCGCGATTACTTCGAGTTCACCGTGCAACGCAAGAGCGGGGCCACTAAGGTCGGCACCATTCAGATCCAATTGAAGGACACCAACACCAAGAAGAACCGCTATACCATCAACGTCCTGGCGGATGACAATAGCTTCGAAAAGAAGGATCGCTCGGTGAACGAGCCGATCTTCTTCTACACCGGCGGCACTCGCCAGGCCATCGAACTGGTGGTCAACAAGGTGACCAAATCGACCGCCACAGGCTACATGAGCGTGCCGAAGGCGACCGCAGCAACTTCGGCGAGCACCGCGACGCCCGGGCAGTAGGCGAGTTCCGTTAGGGGCGCCGACTCCTTGAGGCACAGAAAGACAGGGGAGGATTCCAAAGAGAATCCTCCCCTTTTTTTGTTGCTGTTCAACCGGGAATAAGAACACTCCGTCGAAGGTCTTAGCAAGAGTTGGAAGAGTCTGGACACTGGACCGCTCCTGTGACAAGCTAATAGCCGGCCCAGGGGATCAAAAACCGCAACGAAGTTCTGGAGGGGGAAATCATGAAAGTACGATTTGCAGTGGCAATGGCAGCAACGCTTCTCGCGGGGGCATTCGCGATGGCGGCCGACAGCTCATGGACCGGCTGGATTTCGGACAGCCAGTGCGGAGTAAAGGGCGCAAACGACAAGGCCGGTGAGTGCACGACCAAGTGCGTCAAGGAACATGGCGCCAAGTACGTGTTCGTGAACGACTCCGACAAGAAGGTGTACGTCATTGATGCGCAGGAAAAGGTGGCGGCCCATGCCGGCCATCACGTGACCGTGAAGGGCTCAGTAGATGGCGAAACGCTAAAGCTGGACAGCATCGACATGGCCCCTTCAACCAAGTAAGTCTTGGTCAGTTTTTTACATGACGGGCGTCCCGGTGGGGACGCCCGTTTTGTTTTGTGCTGCGACGTATTTCCGCTACGATGTTGTGCTGCGATGCTGACCATGCTCATTCACGCCGGGCGTGCGCTAACCCCCACCACAGAAATCAACGACGCGGGCATCCTCGTTCGCGAAGATACCATTGAGGCCATCGGACCACGCTCGGGGATGACCTTGCCTGCCGGGGCGCTGGAAATCCGGGCCACCGACCAGACCGCCATTCCCGGCTTCATCGACCTGCACATCCACGGGGCCGGCGGCCACGACGTCATGGAGGGAACCGGCCCGGCGTTGCGCTCCATCACCTGCAAAGTTTCGGAATATGGCACCACTTCCCTGGTCGCCACTACGGTAACGGCCAGTGCGGAGGAAACCCTACGGGCCATCGAGGGAATCGCCAGCTACATCGGGCAACAACATCAGACCGATGAACCCCGCGCGGAGATTCTGGGAATCCATTTCGAGGGGCCCTTCATCAGCAAGGAGCGTCGCGGTGTTCATCCCTCGGAATGGATTCAGCTGCCGTCGGCGGAGACGCTCGGCCGCTTCCTCAAGGCCGCAGCGGGAAATGCCAGGATTCTGACCATCGCTCCGGAAGTGCCGGGGGCCACGCCGTGCATCGACGCCGCGCGAGAAGCCGGCCTGGTCGTTTCGATGGGGCATACCGACGCAACTTACGAGCAGGCTCGTGCGGCCATGGCCCGGGGGGCGCGCAGCGCCACTCACGTCTACAACGCGATGCGCCCGTTTTCGCATCGCGATCCGGGCGTCATCGGCGCCGTGCTGACTGCGCCGGAAATCAATGCTGAGCTGATCGCCGACGGCGTGCACGTCGAGGAAGGCGCCATGAAACTGCTTCTGCTGGCCAAAGGAGCCGCACACGTCACGCTGGTGAGCGACGGCCTCTCCGCCACCGGCATGCCGGATGGAAACTACACCCTCGGCAGCTTCGCAGTGACCGTCAGCGGCGGCGTCTGCCGGAATGCCGAAGGCATACTGGCGGGCAGCACGCTGACGCTGGACCGCGCGCTGCGAAATATCGTGGCGCTGGGGGCATCGTTGCCAGACGCCGTGCGCATGCTGACACTAAATCCCGCCGTCTTGCTGGGGATAGAATTCAAAAAAGGTTCACTGCGCGTGGGGGCGGATGCGGATATTTTGCTGCTCGATCGAGACTTGCATCTAGCAAGAGTCTGGGCCCGAGGTGTTGCGCTGAACTAGGGATTCAGGGGAATGTTGAGTTCCTCGGCAAGTTGCTGGGCATCGAAAGGGCTGCAGGTGAAATAGCGCCCGCCGACTTCCAGCGTGGGAACGGTGCGCTTGCCGTGGTTGGCCTGGATGACGATGGCTTCCCCGGACGGATCTTCCTCGATATCCACTTCGCGGAAGTCGACGCCGCGCTCCTTCAAGAAGGATTTTGCGCGGCGGCAATCAGGGCACCAAGTGGTGCTGTACATGGTGATAGGTTCCATGTTCTCGTGACTTCCGGTTAATTAGATGCGCGCCGCAGCGCGAAGTCGCACCGCGCGCGGTCGGCCAAGCGGCTCAAGAGCCGGCCACCAGAGCGCTGCGCTGCTTGGTGGCAACCTGGATGCGGATCAAGGCACGCTGCAGCGCAACGTTGGCGCGGTCCCAATCGATATTTGCATCGTTCGAGGCCAGGCGCTTCTCGGCACGAGCCAGCGCATCTTTGGCGCGCTGCAAATCGATTTCTTCGGCGCGCTCGGCGGTTTCTGCGAGAACGGTTACGCGATCCGCAAGAACCTCGGCAAATCCGCGAACAACGGCGAGATGCAGAGACTCCTTGCCACCAAGATGCTGATAGCGGAGTTCGCCGATCCCCAGTTCGGTGATGAGCGGTGCGTGCCCTGGGAGGACGCCGAGATAGCCGTTCTCCCCCGGAAGCTGCACTTCCACGACTTTCTCGCGGAGCAATTGCTTCTCCGGGGTGACGATCACCAGTTCGATGGCCTCAGGCAGCATTTTTCCTTACGCGCTGACCTTCATTTTTTCAGCTTTCCCGAGCGCTTCGTCAATCGTGCCAACCATATAGAACGCCTGTTCCGGAATGTCGTCGTATTTCCCTTCCACGATTTCCTTGAAGCTGCGTACCGTGTCTTCGATCTTCACGTACTTTCCTTCGAGGCCGGTGAACTGCGCGGCGACGAACATGGGCTGCGAAAGGAATTTCTCGATTTTGCGGGCGCGCGCCACGGTGCGCTTGTCTTCGTCGGAAAGTTCCTCGATACCCAGAATGGCGATGATGTCCTGGAGGTCCTTGTAGCGCTGCAAAATCGACTTCACGCCGCGCGCCACGGCATAGTGCTCGGCGCCCACAATGCGCGGATCGAGAATCCGCGAGGAGCTGGCCAGCGGATCGACCGCCGGATAGATGCCGCGTTCGACGATCTGACGGCTGAGGTTGGTCGTGGCATCCAAGTGCGCAAACGTTGCGGCGGGAGCGGGGTCGGTGTAGTCGTCAGCAGGAACGTAAATGGCCTGCACCGAAGTAATTGATCCGCTCTTCGTGGAAGTAATGCGTTCCTGCAATTCACCGATTTCCGTGTTGAGGTTCGGTTGGTAGCCAACCGCAGAGGGCATGCGGCCGAGAAGCGCGGAAACTTCCGAGCCGGCCTGCACGAAACGGAAAATGTTATCGATGAACAGGAGCACATCGAGATGCTCCTGGTCCCGGAAATATTCGGCGACGGTGAGGCCGGTGAGGCCCACGCGCAGACGCGACCCGGGAGGCTCGGTCATTTGCCCGTAGATCAGCGCGGCGCGCGACTTCTCCGAATTGCCGGGCACGATCACGCCGCCCTCGGACATTTCGAGCCACAAGTCGTTGCCCTCGCGGGTGCGCTCGCCTACGCCTGCGAATACCGAGACGCCGCCGTGCTTCATGGCCACGTTGTGAATGAGCTCCATAATCAGAACGGTCTTGCCCACACCCGCGCCGCCGAACAGACCAATCTTGCCACCCTTCAAATAGGGCTCGATCAGATCGACGACCTTAATTCCGGTTTCAAACATTTCCAGCGTGGTGGATTGATCTTCAAGCGACGGCGCCGGGCGGTGGATCGGGTAATGGGTGTCACTCACGATGGGGCCAAGTTGATCAACCGGTTTCCCAAGGACATTCATCACCCGGCCCAGGGTTGCCCGGCCCACCGGAACTTCAATCCCCTTTCCGAGATCGTAGGCCTTCATCCCGCGAACCATACCCTCGACAGGCTCCATGGCGATGGCGCGCACGCGGCCTTCGCCGAGGTGCTGCTGGACTTCCGCGGTGACCTCCAGCGGCTCCGGTATCGAGTAGCCTTCGCTGGTGATGCGAATAGCGTTATAAATGGCGGGGAGGTGGCCCGCTTCGAATTGAACGTCCATGACCGGTCCGATGACCTGTACTACGTGCCCCACGCCTGCGTATTTCTCTGCCATGCTGCTTTCTCCTAAGCGCCATAGGAAGCGCCGCTGACAATTTCAATAATTTCCTTGGTGATGGCCGCCTGACGCACTTTGTTCATGTGCAGCGTCAAGGCTTCCATAACGTCGCCGGCGTTCTTGGTGGCCGACTCCATGGCGGTCATGCGCGCGGCGTGCTCCGCGGCGGAGGATTCCAGCATGGCACGGAGCAACTGCGTTTCGATGTAGCGCGGGAGCAACTTGCCGAGGAGCTGCTGCTCGGGCTGTTCGTAGATGTAATCGACCTCGGAAGTCGCACTCCCGGCGGCGGATTCTTCATCCGCCGGAACGGCCTCGACCGGCAGAAGCTTGGTGACCACAAGATTCGGCGTCATCACCGTCTTGAATTCGCTGAACACCATGTAGACCGAATCGATCTCTTCTTTCGCATAAAGATCCGTGACCAACACAGCGATCTCCCGCGCAGTCAGAAAGTCCACACGGGCGAGAACGTTCACATATTCTGCGATGAGGTGGAAACCCGCTTTTTTCAGCGCGTCGCGGCCTTTCTTGCCGATGGGGATGGCCGAAAGTTTCTTGCCTTTCCTGGCGCGAAAGAAATCCTGAGCTTTGCGCAGAATATTGGCGTTGAAAGCGCCGGCCAGCCCGCGCTCTCCCGCCAGGACGATGGCCAGAATTCTTTGTTCCGGCCGGTCGGCCAGCAGCGGGTGCTGGGGCTCGTCGATGCGGGACATGATGGAACGCAGCATGCGCGCGAGCTCTCTGGCGTACGGCCGCGCCGCGAGGGCGGCTTCCTGGGCTCGGCGCAGCCGCGCCGCGGCGACGAATTTCATCGCGCGCGTGATTTGCTGGGTGTTCTTCACCGAACGGATGCGGCGCCGGAAATCGAGCAGGGTGGCCATGGTTATCCGTTAAGCTAAGCGCCGGTCCTCACTTCGCCGCCGCGGCGACCGCGGCCGTGAATCGTTCCTGGAAGGCGTCGAGAGCGGTCTTGACTTCCGTCCTGATGGCGTCGTCCAGGGCCTTTTTCGCCGCGATGTTCTTGAGGATGGAGGGATAGTTGGTTTCGACGAACTGCAGGAACTCGCGCTCAAAGCGGCGAACTTCCCCTACCGGCACGGCGTCCAGCGAGCCACTGGTCGCAACGTAGAGGCTGAGCACCTGTTTTTCCACCAGCAGCGGCACGTACTGATCCTGCTTCAGGATTTCCGTGAGCCGCTGGCCGCGGGCCAGCTGACCCTGGGTCACCTTATCAAGCTGGTCGGAGCCAAACTGCGCGAAGGCCGCGAGCTCGCGATACTGCGCCATGTCCAGTCGCAGCGAACCAGCCACCTGCCGCATGGCTTTGATCTGCGCGTTGCCGCCGACCCGGCTGACCGAAATACCGACGTTAATGGCGGGACGAATGCCGGCATTGAAAAGGTCGGCCTCAAGATAAATCTGCCCGTCGGTAATGGAAATCACGTTGGTCGGAATGTAGGCGGAGACGTCGCCGGCCTGCGTCTCAATGACCGGCAGCGAAGTGAGCGAGCCGCCTCCGAGCTTGTCATTCAATTTTGCGGCGCGTTCGAGTAACCGGGAGTGCAGATAGAACACGTCGCCAGGGAATGCTTCGCGTCCCGGAGGGCGCCGCAGCAGCAACGAAATTTCGCGGTAGGCCTGCGCGTGCTTGGAAAGATCGTCGTAGAAGGTCACCGCATGCCGCTTGGTGTCGCGGAAAAATTCGCCCATGGCGCACGCGGCGTAAGGCGCGATGTACTGAAGCGAAGCCGGCTCGGCCGCCGAGGAAGTAACCACAATGGTGTAGTCCATCGCTCCGGCGTCGGTAAGGGTCTTCACCACCTGCGCAATCGTCGAGCGCTTCTGCCCGATGCCGCAATAAATGCAAATTATGTCGCCGCCCTTTTGATTGATGATGGTGTCGAGAATGACCGCGGTCTTTCCGGTCTGGCGGTCTCCGATGATCAGCTCGCGCTGTCCACGGCCGATGGGAATCATGCTGTCGATCGCCTTGATGCCGGTCTGCAACGGCTCACGGACTGGCTGGCGATCCAGCACGCCCGGTGCGATGCGCTCCAGCGCGTTGCGCTGCTTGGTGGCGATCCCGCCCTTGCCGTCCACCGGCTGCCCCAGCGGATTGACCACCCGGCCGACCAGCGCTTCGCCCACCGGCACGGACATAATCGTGTTGGTGCGCTTGACGACGTCGCCTTCCTTCAGCTCCTGCGATTCTCCGAGGAGCACCACACCGACTTCTTCCTCTTCAAGGTTGAGGGCGATGCCAAAAACGTTATGCGGGAAAGCCAGCATCTCGCCGGCCATGACCTTCTCCAAGCCATGCACGCGCGCAATACCGTCGCCCACGCTGATGACCGCGCCGACTTCATCGACTGAGACGGTCTGTTCGTAGTTCTCAATCTGCTCACGCAGAATCTTGCTGATTTCGTCGGCCTTGATATTCGCCATGCCCGCTCCGTTCGCTGAACCCTAAGAATCTTTCGCCGGGGACGCGCCACCGCTCCCCTCCCTCAAAAAACCTTGCTTACTCGGCCGCCAGGCGCGCGCGCATCTCATTCAGCCGGCTGCGCAACGAGCCATCGTAAATGGTGTCCCCGATTCGTACCACCGCGCCTCCCAATAAGTCCGGATCAAGCGCATACTTTGTTTCCATCTGTTTGCCCGTCAGCCGCGCCAACGTTGCGGCTATCTCTTTCTTTTGCCCCGCGCTCAATAATCACCTGATGAAACGCGGCGATAGCCTCCGGAATCAGCTGCGTGCGCCGGTGGTCCGTGAGCACCAAGAGAAAATTGCGAATGATCTTGCTGGCACCCAGCCGGGCCACCATCTTTTCGATGACCGCGTGCTTGGCTTCCATGCTTACCGCGGGGCTGGCCAGAAACGTGCGCAGCTCGGCGGATTGCGCGTACGCAGCGGCAAACTCGTGAAGCTGCTTGGCAGCCGGCTCGCCGGCGCCCTGGGCCAGGGCGATGTCGGCCATGGCATTGGCGTACTGCAGGCTCGCGGATTTCAATTGAGCCTACCTTCCAGGCTTTTCACAAAGTTGCTGATGAGCGATTCCTGCGTCTGGGGAGTGAGCTTTGTGGTAAGGAGTGTTTCCGCGCCATCCACCGCAAGATTGGCGGCCAGCGCTTTCAGCTCCAGGCATCACTTTGCGTGAGCGCTCGGAGCCGTTCCACTTCGGCGGCGGATTCCCGTTCAGCATAGGCGCGAAGCCCCGCGACTTCTTTTTGCAGATTCGCGAGCCTGGTTTCCGCGTCGCGAAGTTGCGCCTCAGCGGCGGCTTTGGCGCTGGTGGCATTGGCAATTGCGGAGCTAACGGCTTCCGCTCTCTTCCGGAATACCGGCGGAAGTAATTTGCCGAACACCCAGACGATCACGCCGGCGACGATGGCAAAGTTGATCCACTTGAAGATTTCCGTGGCGCGCCCGACAGCCGCGTGGTCGGCTTCGTCGGCGGCACGCAAAGAGACCGCCGCAAAGAGCGACACCACGACAACACCTGCCAGAACAAAGCGATTTCGCCTCATCGGACCTCTCTCGCCGGAGCGCCGGGACGCAGTGGACCTTCAAGGATCCGGCGTGCGATTTCGGCCGAAAGCTCGGCGACGGTGGCTTGGACGTCGCGGCGAGCAGCGGCAAGTTCAGCCGCCACGCGCACCTTAGCGGCCGTGACCTCGCCCGAGGCTTTGCTGCGCGCATCCTTGATTTGCGCGGCGCGCTCGTCGAGAACTCTCCGGCGAGCGGCGTCCTGCTCGGCATACACCCCTCGGCGCGCCTGCCTCAGGGCCTCTTGATACTGCTTTACCTTCTGAGCTGCACCAGCCTGGGCAGCTTCCGCAGCCTTCTGCGCGCCCACGGTGCGAGAGTCACGCTCGGCCATCACCGCCAGCAGCGGCTTAAAGAACACCGCCCGTAAGATGAAGTAAAAAAGGAGGATAATCAGGGCTGTGGGCACAGCCTGCAGGAAGAGTTCGCCTAACTGGTGAACAATCGCTTGCATTTAGAATTGGTGTCGCCTAAATCTCAGGTTGGCAGCCGCACCGCACCTCCCACCCTTGGGGGCCTACGGCGGGCCTAACGCTGCCGTCTAGAAACAATATTTTATAGCACCCGCAGCGGCTTTCCGTCAACGTGACACCGGGCACCACGGCGTCAACTGGCCGGACGGTAGGGTCCGGCCGTCTTCAACTTTCCAAGTATCGCTTCGGCGTCGTCCCCAGCTGTTTGCGAAACATGGCTATGAACGCACTGGGGCTGTTATATCCAGCCTCGAGAGCGGCGGCGGTCACTTTTTCCCCGGAGGCCAGCAGCTGCAAAGCATGCAGCAGACGAAGCTGCTGCCGCCATTGGCCGAAATGCATTCTTGTCTCCTCAAGGAATACGCGCTGAATCGTTCTCTTGCTTGCGCCGCAATCCGCGCACAGCTTTTCCAGCGTTCTGTGGTCCGCAGGATCGGCAAGCAGAGTTCTTACCACCCGCATTGCCCGGGAGTCCGACGGATGCGGCAACTGGAGCGGAACGGACTCTACGGACTTTAATTGCTCGACAATGATTCCGACAATGCGTCGCTCCCCCGCAGTTCTCTTCCGCAATTTCTTCATCTTGCAGGCATAGAGAATTAGCTCCCTCAGCAGCGCCGATACATTCATGACCAACCATTTCCCACGAAACGCTCGACAGAGCTTCGGCAGGAAGTACAGAGTTCTCATGGAAACCTGCCCCGACATGGCCACCGAGTGCGGGGTGTTCGCGGGAATCCAGACCGCGCGCAGCGGCGGCACTACCCAAACGCCCTGCTTGGTCGACAGGGTCATCACCCCTTCTGAAGCGAAGAGCAGCTGGTCTTCCGGATGGGAGTGCTCCGGGATCACCTGACCGCCCTCGAAGTCGGCAGACACACTGGCAATTTCCGCGAGGGGACGACCGTTTGCATCCGACAGCACGCTGGGACACTTATGCGACATTTCTTGTCACAATAACGAGAGAAATTGGAGCTGACAAGTGCTATTCCTGAAAACCGAACGGCAAGGCTTCACGGGAGGTGGATGATGCTGGCGGGCGTTTCCTTGGAAAAATATCCCTTCGTCGAAGATCGCGAACTTGCCATTTGGAGCACTCCCACTGGTGACCCCGCGAGTGGCGCAAGCCCCGGACTTCAGGCCGCGGTGAGCCACGACTATAGCGGTGTGGCCTGCTGTTCAATGTAGCGCTTGATGAGGTGGAGTGGTGCGCCGCCACAGGATGCGGCGAAATAAGAAGGCGAGCACAAAAACATTCTTCGGAGTAGCATTTGGCGATGCGCGGTAACCGGCGTCGTAGAACATAGCTGGATACCCCTTTTAAGGAGTTCACCAGCGATG
>MNIJ01000066.1 GCA_001919715.1 Acidobacteria bacterium 13_1_20CM_58_21 | reverse complement strand
CTTAGGGAACAAGCACTGGGCCAACTACCCACTCGGCGTGGCGTGGGCACTCGGTCAAAAGGGAGAGTCGCCGACAGGAGCAAATATCTATATTGTCGGCGAGGTTCCGCTCGGAGCGGGGTTGAGTTCATCGGCTGCCGTTGAAGTCGCCGTTGGTTTTGCGTTGTTCAACCACAGCGGGCATGCCGTTGATCGGGCAGAACTGGCTCAACTGTGCCAAAAAGCGGAGAACGAATTCGTGGGCGCCCGCGTTGGAATCATGGATCAGTTTGTTTCTTGCTATGGGCGCGCCTCACATGCGCTTTTGTTGGACTGCCGGTCGCTGGAACACAAGTTCGTGAGACTTCCGCCGGACCTCCAGTTGGTGATCTGCAACACCATGGTGCGGCACGAACTGGCCTCCGGTGAGTACAATGCACGCCGCGCGGAATGCGAAGAAGGCGTTCGAAGCCTACGCATATTTCTCCCGGAGATTCGCGCGCTTCGTGACGTCACACTTTCTCAACTGGAAGCTCATCGCCACAACCTTTCGCCGCAGGTCTTTTCCCGGTGCCGCCACGTCATTTCAGAAAACGCTCGGGTGAAGAGCGCAGTCGATGCATTTCACCGCGGAGACTCGAAAGCGCTGGGGCCGTTGCTGCAAGACTCGCATCGTAGCCTGCGGGACGACTATGAGGTTAGCTGCAGAGAACTCGATCTAATGGTCGAAATTGCAATTGCGCAGCCTGGCCTGATTGGCGCCCGGATGACGGGGGGAGGATTTGGCGGCTGTACCATCAATTTGGTGGAGTCCGCTGCGGTGACCGATTTCACAAGGAAAGTGGCCGCGGAATATTTCTCCCAGACAGGTCTGACTCCTGAGATTTACGTTTCTCCGGCGTCCGAAGGCGCGCAACAGATGGCACTGGAAGAGAGCGAGCCTGCAGGTGACAGGAGCTAGCGGGGCGGGAACCCAGGAAGTTGCTGGAGTCCGACAAATTTCGATCTTGGACATGAGTTTCGAGGAGCTAAATCGAGCCCCGCACAAGCGTTTCAATCCGCTTCTGCGCGAGTGGGTTCTCGTCTCTCCTCATCGGACCCAGCGCCCGTGGCTGGGGAGAGTGGAGAAGCTTCAGAAACCGCGCGCCGTCACTTTCGATCCCGGCTGTTATTTGTGCCCGGGAAATCGGCGCGCGGGCGGAGCACAGACGCCGCGGTATACGGAAACCTACGTTTTTGACAACGATTACCCCGCGATGTTGCCGGAGGTCGCGCCTCTCCAAATTGATACGGTGGGCTTGCTGGTGGGAACGGCAGAGCGGGGAATCTGCCGCGTGATGTGTTTTTCTCCGCGTCACGATCTCACTGTTCCGCGAATGAGCCCGCAAGAATTGACCGGAGTTGTGAACGGGTGGGTGGAGCAGTACTCCGCACTCGGGCAGATTCCGTGGATTCGCCATGTGCAGATTTTCGAAAATCGCGGCGAGATGATGGGCGCCAGCAATCCCCACCCGCACTGCCAAATCTGGGCGAATGGTTCATTGCCCAACCTTCCAATTCGGGAACTGGAGTCCTTCCGGGAATATCACTCTGAAAAGCATTCTTGTCTGCTGTGCGATTACTTGCAGTTGGAGCTGCAGTTAAGTGTGCGCGTGGTCTGCCAGAACGACGCTTTTGCTGTGGTCGTGCCGTTTTGGGCCATTTGGCCGTTCGAATCGCTGGTGTTGAGCAAGCGCCATCTCGCTTCGGTCGATCAACTCAGCGGGAAAGAGCGGGATCTCTTGGGCGACATTATGCGTCGCATCACCGTTCGTTACGACAATTTGTTTGAGACGGCTTTCCCCTATTCCATGGGATTCCACCAGAAACCCACCGACGGCGGCACCTATGAAGAATGGCACTTGCACGCGCACTACTTTCCTCCTCTCCTGCGCTCCGCAACGATTCAGAAATTCATGGTTGGCTACGAACTTCTCGGCTCCCCTCAGCGCGACGTCACGCCGGAGCGCGCCGCCGTGCACCTCATCGAAGCCGGTGAAACACACTATTTGGATCGAAACGCGGATCAAGGCACCTAGATCTCGATGCCCTCACACTTCGCACAATCCGGCCTTGTAAACGTTGTAAACGATTACCCCTTGGCGCCGTAGTCGGTGCCGTGTTAACGTCTCGCCCTGCGTCCCGCGAAGATGGTGGAAAGCCCGGACACCGCGGATCTCCGGGAACTGTGAAGCGTATTCGAAGTATCTTGGACTGTCCGGCAATTTAGAATCAGGTTCTCATTCTTTCTAGTCTCACAAACAAAACGATGCTGCTCCCTGATCTTCGCAAAGCGGTCCTGGAAGCACCCTTGAGCTCGCGCGCAAGGGTGTGGTCCTCTGCGCCTTTGGGCAGGCCGGCGTCATGTCCCGTAAGAAGTCTCTGGTGGTCATGAAACCAGCTCCACGGAGAGTCGGTGGATGAATAATTTCTGCGAGCGAAAGAGTGCATCCCCAAGTAAACTTAATGGGGCTTTGGCGTTTCGCAATCGAAAAGCTTTATGGTTGGGGGATTCGAATGAAACGACCGATGACGTTAACAATCTTTACGGGAGCGTTGCTTATGACCACTCTGGGGGCGATTGGTGCAACACCGCGGCTCGGTTCCACAATGAAGAAATCCTTCGGGAAGACTCCGGACGGCCAGCCGGTCGATCTTTATGTGCTGACCAACATAAGCGGCGCTGAAGTTTCCATCACTAACTACGGCGGCGCGGTGGTCTCTTTGAAGGTGCCGGACCGCAGCGGCAAGCTGGCGGATGTGGTCCTCGGTTACGAAACCGTCGACGGCTACGTGAATGACAAGAGCTATTTTGGCGCGCTCGTTGGACGCTACGGAAACCGCATCGCGCACGCGCAATTCGTGCTCGATGGCAAGACCTACACCCTCGCGAAAAACAACGGTGAGAACAGCCTGCATGGCGGCATCAAGGGCTTCAACAAGGCAGTTTGGGCCGCCAAGGTTCTATCCACCAAAGACGGCCAGTCGCTCGAACTGTCCTACCTCAGTAAAGATGGCGAGGAAGGTTTTCCAGGAAACCTAAAAGTCAACGTGATCTACACATTGACGGACGCCAACGCATTGCAAATCGAATATTCCGCGGTCAGCGACAAGAAAACCGTCGTCAATCTGACCAACCATTCTTATTTCAATCTCGCCGGTCAGAGTTCCGGGAATATTCTCGGCCACCAGCTCATGATTCAGGCCGACACATTCACTCCCGTTGATGCCAGCTTGATTCCTACCGGAGAACTCCGGGACGTCGCGGGCACTCCGTTCGATTTTCGCAAATCAACGGCCATCGGCGCGCGCATCGATCAGGAGGATGAGCAGTTGAAACTCGGCGGCGGATACGACCACAACTTTGTCCTGCGGCGCGCAGCTGACGTCGGGGAATCCCTGGCCGCGCGGGTCGTCGAGCCCGCCACCGGCCGTGTCCTGGAAGTTTGGACCACCGAGCCCGGCGTGCAGTTCTATACCGGAAATTTTCTCGACGGCAAGACTTCCGGCAAGGGCGGCATGACCTATCCGCGGCGCGCTGCGTTCTGCTTGGAAACGCAGCACTATCCCGATTCTCCGAACCAGCTGAAATTCCCGTCTGCAGTCTTGAATCCCGGCGAGCGCTACCACACCATCACTACCTACAGGTTTTCCGTTGAAAAGTGAGGTTCGGCGACCGCTTCAGGGTTTGACGTGAGACCTTAGAGCTGGCTGCGTTGGCGAAGGTGCTTTCACCGAGGACTCCCTTCTAACGTTCGGCGACACCGGCCGAATCTCCGCTGCCAACGTTGCTGCGCGTCATTTGCGAGCGAGGTTTCCCGCATCACGTCGCCGCGACTACTCCACGATAGCATCCGCAGTTAACTTCTCGCCCTTCCTGGGTCGGGGGTCCTTCCCGGTTCTCAAATTTCAATCGGATGCATCAATTCATTGCGTTTGTCATTTTACGCCCAGCCCAAACACAATTGCCCCAGGATCATCCGTCTCAGATGGAGGGCGGTTCGAAAACTTGCCGGGAAATGGCGCATCTCCAGGATCTGCAAGGACCTACCTGTTTCGCCTATAAGGCATGGAAGTTGCCCAGTTGCGTTGGAATTCTTGTAGGAGGCGTCGAATGGATTACGTGAATCCCGTGGAGCTCGTTCAGGAAGCGTTGCGAGTGGCCAAGAAAAAGGCCGCACTTTCGACGTGTGATCTTCTACTCCGAGGATTTCTTGCCGGGGCTTTCCTTGCTTACGCAACGTCGCTGGTCATGATCGTTTTATCGCAGGGATTGCCGCCGATTGTGGGAGCCCTGCTTTTTCCGGCCGGCTTTGTGATGCTCGTATTGCTAGGGCTTGAATTGGCGACCGGCAACTTTGCGCTATTGCCGGCGGCACTCGCGGCCGGGGAAGTGTCCCTGGGCAAACTGCTCCGAAATTGGGGCTGGGTGTACCTCGGCAATGTGCTGGGAAGTGTCTTCTATGCGGCTCTTTTCTACCTGGCGGTAACGAATTGCGGAGCCTCCGCAGGCGGCCCGCTGGGCGATTTGCTGAAGCAGACTGCACAGAGAAAGACGCTGGCTTATATGGCGCTCGGCGGCAGTGGATGGACCACCGCACTTGTAAAAGGAATCTTGTGCAATTGGATGGTCACGATCGGAGCGGTGTTGGCGATGGTTTCCCGATCGACGGTCGGAAAGGTTGTAGCGATGTGGCTGCCGATCATGACGTTTTTCGCGCATGGGTACGAACACTCGATCGTGAATATGTTCGTGATTCCGGCGGGGATGTTGTTTGGCGCACCGGTTTCGGTGAGGCAGTGGTGGCTGTGGAACCAGATTCCCGTCACGCTCGGGAATATCGTGTCGGGCGCGCTCTTAACGGGCCTGGCGTTGCACGTGACGTTTCGAGTGAAGCAATCCTCCGATGCCGCGCCGGTCGCCCTTCCGCAAAGAGTGGAAGAGATCAAACTAGACCGCACAGCGGAAGCGCAGGTGTTGTGATGAAGTGTCCCGGCATGGCGCAAGAGGCGCCACGATGATGGAGAGGCTCGTGGTTGTAGGAAATGGAATGGCGGGTGTCGCTTGCGTCGAACAAATCCTGAAGCATGCGCAAAAATTTGAAATCACAATCTTCGGGGATGAAACCCACCTCAATTACAACCGCATCCTGCTGTCCTCGGTGCTGGCTGGCGAGAAAGCAGCGGATGAAATCCAGCTGAATGGCCTCGAGTGGTATGCGAAACATGGGATTGTGTTGCGTCTCGGCATTCGAATCACGGACGTGGATGCCGAGGGCAAGATGGTGACCGGCGATGACGACAGCAAAACGCCGTTCGACAAATTGCTGATCGCAACGGGAAGCACTCCGCTGATTCCTCCGATGGATGGATTGGAAAAAGAAGGCCTGTTTGTCTTTCGCAATCTGGACGACACACGCGCGCTGCTCGATCGCGCGGCGCCAGGCAAGAAGGCAGTTGTGATCGGCGGAGGTCTGCTCGGGCTCGAAGCAGCGCGCGGCTTGCAAGTGCAAGGCTGCGACGTAACGGTCGTCCACTTGATGGATACGCTGATGGAGCGCCAGCTTGATCTCACAGGTGGCAGTTACCTCAAAGCGAAAATGGAATGTCTTGGCGTGAAGGTGCTTCTGGAGCGCAGTACCACCGCTATTCTCGGGAATGGAAAAGCAGAAGGCGTGGCTTTCAAGGATGGCAGCAGCATCGAGGCGGATTTTGTAGTCATCGCCGCCGGAATCCGTCCGAATGTGGAACTCGGGCGCAAAGCGGGCTTGCAAGTCAACCGCGGCATCATCGTTACCGACTATATGGAAACGTCGAATCCCGATGTTTTCGCGGTTGGTGAGTGCGTGGAGCACAACGGCACTTGCTACGGCCTTGTGGCGCCGCTCTTTGAGCAAGGGAAAGTACTGGCCGCGACGATTACCGGAAACCGAGGACCGGTTTACCGCGGCACCATCCAGGCGGCGAAGCTAAAGATCATGGGAGTGGACGTTTTTTCCGCCGGTAACTTCAGTGAGAAGGCTCCCGGGACGGATGCGGTGCGCTACGAGGATCCCGCGCTGGGCATTTACAAAAAGCTGACCGTGCGAGACGGCAAGCTGGCCGGTGTCATTCTCGTGGGAGACACTTCGGAGAGCCATCGCTACATGGATTGGCTACGGTCACAGACGGACTTGACGGCCATGCGCCGCCAGCTTCTTTTTCCCGGGCCTGCGGATGATGCGGGTCTTGATGTTGCGGCGATGGCGGACGGCAAGGTGGTTTGCGGGTGTAATGGGGTTACCAAGGGCGCGATTATTCATGCCGTGCATGAGAAGGGAATTAGTACGCTCGCGCAACTGAAAGACTCGACGCGGGCGTCAACGGGTTGTGGCAGCTGCACGGAAATGTGCCAACAACTATTGAAGGCCGTTGCGCCGGAGTTTCAGGAAGAAGCGAAGAAGTCTCTGTGCAAGTGCATCCCGTTTCCCGAGGACAAGCTTCGCGAGATTTTGCGCAGCCAGAGATTGCGATCCGTGCAGGAAGTCCTGGAGATCTACGGGAATGGCGTTGGCTGTGAAATCTGTAAGCCAGCGCTGAGCTATATGGTGGATATGCTGTGGTGCGGCGACCACGATGAGGATCGCTCGGCTCGTTTCATCAACGACCGCGTGCACGCCAATATTCAGAAGGACGGAACGTTTTCCGTGGTGCCGCGCATTCGCGGTGGCGTCACTTCGGCGAAAGAATTGCGGCGTATCGCGGACGTGGCCGAAAAATACAATGTGCCGATGGTGAAGATCACCGGCAGCCAGCGCATCGACCTGCTCGGCGTCAAGAAAGCGGATCTACCGCAGATCTGGGCGGATTTGGGAATGCCCTCCGGCCAGGCGTACACCAAGGGTGTGCGCATGGTGAAGACTTGCGTGGGCACGGATTTTTGCCGCTTCGGCGTGCAAGATTCGACGAAGGCAGGCGTCGAACTGGAACGGCGGCTGGAACATTTATACACACCTCACAAGCTCAAGATGGGCGCGGTGGGCTGCCCGCGCAATTGCGCCGAAGCGACCGTAAAGGACATCGGCCTGGTCGGACAGGAGGGGACCTGGCAGGTGGTGGTGGGCGGCGCCGCTGGTAAGAAGGTTCGCAAGGCTGACCTGCTGATCACCGTTGAGTCGACGGAGGAAGCGCTGCAGGCGGCTACTTTGTTCTTCCAGTACTACCGGGAGAACGCGAATTATCTGGAACGTACCTACGATTTCGTCGAGCGCAAGGGAATTGAAAATGTTCGCCGCGACACGGTCTATGCGCCGCTGGCGACCCAGCAGGGTTTGCGAGAGCGGCTGCGAAAGTCCAAGCGCATTTCGCGAGATGCGTGGCTGGAAGGCGATGCGCCGCGGCACCCTACGCAGTTCGTTCAAATTGAGCCGCTGGAAAAGGTGCAGGCGTGAACAATAAACAATGGATTCGTGTCACGGCGATGCAGAATATCCCGCTGCGGGAGGGGCGATCGGTGAACGTCGCCGGCCGTGAGATTGCGATTTTCAATCTTGGTGACCGCGTGCTGGCCATCGATGGGCGTTGTCCGCACCAGGGTGGACCGTTAGCTGAAGGAATTGTTACCGGCAGCACAGTGGTTTGTCCCCTCCATGCGTGGAAAATCAGCCTGGAAACGGGAAGTATTACCAAGCCAGACGAAAACCCAGCCTGCGTCGCGACGCATCGCACGCGCATCGAGTCGGGTATCGTTCTTGTCGAAGTGCCAGAGGCATCCCAAGAGATGGAAGAACGTCCACTTTCTTGCAGAGAGCAGAACCGCGCTCGTTTGAGTGCCTCCCCTTCCTCAAGCCCTGCTTTGTAAGGATCGCCAATAGATGGGGCTGGCGGCGGGGACATTTCTGGTTGACAATTCAATGTCATGAGCGGATTTGCCGGATTGCGAGTACTAGCCCTGGAAAGCCGCCGCGCCCCAGAGCTTGCCAAGTTGATTTCCGCTTACGGCGGCGAGCCCATTGTTGCGCCAGCAATGCGCGAAGTACCGCTAGAATCCAACAGGGAAGCACTGTCCTTTGCGGCGGCTCTTCTCGCTGGCGAATTCGACATGGTCATTTTCCTGACTGGCGTCGGCGCGCGGGCAGTTCTTAGCGTCGCCGAGACGGCGTACAAACGCGACGACTACATCGCCTCCCTCCAACGTGTGAAAGTGGTTGCGCGCGGGCCGAAACCGGTCGCTGTTCTGCGTGAACTCGGCGTGACTCCTGCCGTTACGGTTTCCGAACCAAATACTTGGCGCGAGCTTCTGCTCGCGCTAGACGAGGCGGACGCTTCCAAAGGGGAGTTGCGCTTGCGTGGGGCGCGTGTTGCTGTCCAGGAATATGGTGTATCCAATCCCGAATTGCTGAGCGGGCTTCGTGAACGAGGCGCAGCGGTTACACCGGTGCCCGTCTACCATTGGGCGCTGCCAGACGACTGCGCTCCCATTCGGGCTGCCGTCAAGTCAATTGCCGATGGAGAGATTGATGCTGTGCTCTTCACCACTAGCGTTCAAGTTGCGCACCTGTTGCAAATTGCCGCGGAGATGAAACTGGAAGAACCGATGCGACGGGGTCTGAGCCGCACGATTGTCGCTTCGATTGGGCCGACGACTTCCGAAGAACTGCAGAGACAGGGGATTCGAGCCGACCTTGAGCCGTCGCATCCTAAGATGGGTTTCCTGGTTAAGGAAACCGCTGAGCAATCCGCGGAACTGTTTCGGCGGAAGCGGCAGGGGAGTGGCCCCGGATAAGGCCGTGCCTAGCCATCAGTCAAGTCGCTTTTCATGCCCGGATCGGCGTATCGGTTAAGTGCAAAACCTCTTCGTGTGGCTTGCTGGCTGCGCGCGGCGATGCTTTTTCGCCCTCGAAATGTGGCAGTGGGCGAGCGACCTCGCCGATGATGAGCAGAGCGGGAGCAGGCAGGCGCGGCTCCAACGCCAATTGGTGCAGCGTGGTTCGATGAATTTGTTGCTCTGCCAGAGTGGCGTTGGCAACTACGAGGCAGGGAGTCCGGCCGTTGAGCCCGCCAGCGCTCAATCTGGCAGCGATCTCGCTGTAATCCGCTCCGGGCATGTACACAACGTGAGTAGCATCTTGGGAGATCACGTCATCCCACACGGCGGGCGTGTCACCGGCTGCATGATTGCTGACGAAAACAAGCTTCGACGCGAAGCGCCGGTCGGTTAGCGGAATTTTTGCCGCCGCTGCCGCTCCCATGGCCGAGGTAACCCCGGGCACAACCTCAAAATCGATACCTGCCAGAGAAAGAGCTTCCATCTCTTCCCCGACGCGCCCGAACAGAAGAGGATCGCCACCCTTGAGCCGCACGACCTGACGGCCCTCCCGGGCGGCGGAGGTGAGCAAGGAATGAATTTTCTCTTGTGAAATTGCGGCCTGTCCACAACGTTTGCCCACGTTGCGGACCTGTGTCGAAGCCGGGATCAAATCGAGAATCTTTGAGGAGACCAGGTCGTCGTGCAAAACGACTTCGGCTGCTCGGAGTACGCGTAGTGCTTTGACCGTCAGGAGATCGGGATCTCCTGGACCGGCTCCCATCAGATAAACTTTCCCCTTCATGGCCGGCGCCGACATTGGATGCCATCCCGCCGCTAGCTTTAGCTAGCGGCCTTTCTTGCAGCGGCAGGCCGAACATGCTGCCAGCCGCTAACACCGCACTAGAAGCTAGCACTATCGCTGGCCGGTGACGTGCCGAAGAATGAATTCTTTGAATCGGCATTCCTGATCATTGGCGGTGGGGAAGGCCAGGATTGCTAAAGGTCAACCGGAGCATTTCGACTGGCGTCGATTTCGGCGGAAAGCTTCGAAGGCTTCCTCGCTGGCGTCCTCGTGCAGCAGCCGTTTCCGTTCCTCAGGATCTAGCTTGGAGGAT
>MNIJ01000042.1 GCA_001919715.1 Acidobacteria bacterium 13_1_20CM_58_21 | reverse complement strand
TTGTAGTACGTCCCGGTACCTGGCGTACAGACGGGCGTGCTCGCGACAGGGAGAGTGTAGGTATTTGAGACCACCAAGCTGTCCAGAAAACCGGTGCCTCCAGCAACGACCTTTAGTACCGTCCCTCCGGATGTGGGAGTCACACTAATCGTTCCACTGACAACTGTTCCCGTGGTGCATCCGCTTAATCCATTAGTCGCTGGAGTGGTTCCGTTGGTGGTGTAGCAGAGAACGGGAGCGGAACCGGGATTTGTGCAGCTTACGGACTGAGTGTTGTAGTACGTCCCGGTACCTGGCGTACAGACGGGGATACTGGCCTGTGGAGCCCCACCCGCAGAGTGCGTGGAGATTGCAATCGCGCCAACCGCGGCGATGGCGCTCCTGTTGTCAGTTAGTATCGGCGCTGCTCCTGATGTGGCGTTGGTGGTGTATACAAATCGGCCATATGCTGGACCACTTCCCGAACCGGCCTGGGTATAAGGAGTAGAGATCGAAGTTGAGTATCCGGCAGTGAACCTAAAAGCTTGAGCGATGAAATCACTCGAACTGGACAGCGTCAATGCCACACCCGCAAGAGATGTAGAGGAGGTTGAATCGGTCGCTCCCCCTGTCGTATCCAGGGTAAATGTCCCGGTGCTCGACAGCTCGTAAAACATCAGATAGCAATAGCTGTTGGGGGATGATGAGTTGAGAACAACCGTTTCTTGGGTCGCATTTCCGGTTAAATTAAAGTTATAAGCGCAACTCACTGCCCCAGTAGAACCTGTCGACAAAGATGCCTGACAGCCCGTAGGCACTGTCCATGATCCATCCGTGGATACGGAACTGAGATAGACTCCCGGGTTCGCCACCAACATCAACACTCCTGCGTGGCCGGCCCTAGTGGGGTTTACAGTGACTGAGCAAACTGAGGAAGTTGTGGAACAGGCAGTCCACGTCGTATTGGCCTGGACCAGAGCAATCGGGGGTGCCACACCGATGAAGTACTGCGCGCTCGATATGCTGCTGTTCGCGAATCCAGGCAGCGTCGCCTGTGCTCTCAGAAAACCGCTGGAGCTTACGGCAACAGGGCCCGCATAGGACGTCCCTGGCGTGCAGGCATTTGTCGTATCAAAACAGTACAATATAGATGCGCCACTGGTTGCCATTGAAACCGTGACGTTTTGCGAAGATGAATACGAACCACCTGCTGGCGAAAACGTTGGAGCCGCCACGGTCAGCGTGTATGTCGTGGAGCTTGGACTGCTGTCCGTGAGGCCAGATCCGCCAGCGATCACCTGTAGATTTGTCCCTGTCGATGTGATGCTGATGGAGCCAGAAACAACTGTTCCCGTGATGCAGCCTGTCACACCGTTTGTGGCTGGCGTAGTTCCGTTGGTGGTGTAGCAGACAACGGGAGCGGAACTGGGATTTGTGCAGCTTACGGACTGAGTGTTGTAGTACGTCCCGGTACCTGGCGTACAGACGGGCGTGCTCGCCTGAGGGGCGCCGCCGCCCAGAGAGAACGCACCCATATCCCATGTGCCAGTGGACGGGCGAGCGTTCCCCGAGTAGTCAGTGCAGAGTGCTGGAACCTTGCTGCAATAGCTAGTGAGATTCACTCCCGTGCGAAAAGCAGCCGAGGAAGAACTACTCAACTGGTAAGGCGGAGTGCTGGCTGCATTCAAAAGCGGGTTTGCACTGGTACTGTGCGAGTCTAGCCCCGTCGCGGACTGCCAATTCGACAAAGTCGTCTCCAAACTGCCTTGGGAATCGCCCAACTCATAGCAACTGGATATGTCGTTATAATCGCTCGCGGTAAAGCTGGCACCGCTGTTCAGCGTGAGTCCGACGTAGCAAGTAGTGAAGATATTGTTGAAAAGTATGCTTCCGGTTCCGTTCTGGACGTAGGCCGACCCTCCACTGCTCGAGCCAGCCCGACCTACAATCGTGTTATTGAGTACGTAGGCACTAGAGGACCGATCGTAGAGATAGCCATCTGCCGGGTATCCAGCCCCTACGTTGTAGAAAATGTTATTGAAGATGTACGCGTTCGTGATGGTCCCGGAGGACTCTGACAGGTAGAGATAGCCCGTCATGGTAGTCATGTTGCCATAGACGAGATTGTTGTAAACCTGCAGTCCGTTGACTTGCGCTCCGCTTCCCGTGGCGAACACGGAAATGCCACCATGGGAGTTTTGATTCGCGGTCTCGTCCCAGTTGGACCAATCATGAAGCACATTGCCATAAATCAAGTCAGTGCTCAGGATGGCGCTCGTTCCCCCGGCCTCCGTTGTGATGCTCCAATTGCAGTTATAGGCAGTATTGTTGAACACCTTGACGTTGGTGCTCGTCACTGATGCCGCGGACTCGTAGTGGATGCAACCATAAGCGTCGTGGACTGTGTTGTTGTCGATGGTCACATTCGACCCGTAAATCCATTGGATACCCCAGGTGTCCTGCGTGCCAATCTCATCGTTGGGTGACGCGGCATGAACGTAGATATTTGAGACGGTCATGTCCTTGATTTCTGCGTTCGAGACATTTACAAAATAGATTCCAGAGGTAGGAGTATATTGATTGGCAAGACTTGTACCGTTTGCTGTTGCGCTGATGCTCCCATTTGTTCCGCCGTCTACGCTGATGTAACTCTGGCCGTTGGCGTAGATGAAGCCATTCGGGCCCCAATACGGAGCCGTTGCATTTGCTCCGGCCTCAAATTTAATGGTTATGGAATTTCCGGAGGTACCACTGCCACTCAGGGTGATGGGCCCGCTCGATCCAGCAGGCATTGAAAAAGTGCCACACAAGTGATACGTGGTCCCTAGAGCATTATAGGAAACTGCGACGTACGCAAGTGCGTCCGCGCAGTCCGCGCCAGTGTTTTTGCCAGCGGAAGTCTGAGCGACGTAAACATCAAGATTAGTACTTTCTTTGATTGCCACATAAATGACTGCATAAGCTGCTGTAGTACAGCACAGGGAAAACGTAGGTGCTGTGGTTGAAGTCGTGTTCAGTAGATCGGCGGAACCGAAATAGACGTCTCCGATATTTGCGTCCCCGTAGGTTGTCACACCCGTTGCATAGTCTGATCCGGAAGCGAAAGACTGAACGATCACATCGTTTGTTCCGGAAAGAACAGGAGAAATACCATTAATCGATGCAGCGACACTTAAAGGGTGACTATAAGTTCCGATGTTATCTAAACTAACCGAAGGCCCGGTGTAGGAGTATTCGCGGAAATCCATTTCCGCGCCTTCGGGCACCACCGAGCTCCATGCTCCCGTGATTGAGATAACCCCTGCTGGAAGAGCAAGGTTATATGCACAACCTGTAGTTCCGTAGACTCCCTGAAACAAATAGCATCCACCGGAACCAGAACTTCCGGGAACAGTCCAAATGCCACCCTGATTGTCGGTAATGCTTGTGACCCACGTTTTTGACGACGACAAGAGTGTAATCATCACGATTCCAAAATGTCCGGAACCGGTGGGAGCCACTGTTAAGGTGCAGGTGTTGACAGTCTTAGAGCAACTTGAACTGTTAGTCTGCGGATGTTGAATCTCCGTGATTGTTGCCCGCGCGGGAAATGCGAACACAAGAAACAATCCAATACTAAAAACCAGTCTTTTCATTAGTGCACTCTGCTCCCTGTGCCAATGGCAAATGCGGCGTTGCTCTTGTCCGTCAGTGTAGTTATCTTGGGATGGTGGTACTAAAAGCCAGGAATGCGAACACGACGACGATATGTCACGCCCCATCCTCGTCAATCTACGGTAAAGGATAGGAGCACTCGAGAAGAAAACCCATAGTGAAACGGTACTCGGCAAAAAGTTGCGCATTTTTTGGGCATGTTAGTACGAAGGTACTGGCCCGCCGTGGTCACACTTCATCTGCTTAATCGCACAAATCGAGGTACAGCTACCGATGCGCCGGGCTTCAACGTCCCCACGAGCTGTCAATTCCCACTGAACGCTTCCACCCCAGCCGCGTCTCTTATCGACTGTTTGCCCCGAAGCGTCCACCAATTCTTCGAGTCCCTAAACATTTCGATGGCTTGAAAGATCCTTGATCCTTTCTCAAGGGTTCCGGAAGATGACAAGGTGCAGAAATCCATACACGCCTCTGAACCTCACTTCGTAATTTTCAAGAAATGTGTGCTTAAATGCGTTAGAGGCCGAAATAATTATGATTTCGACTGATCAGCTAAGGTCCCAACCCCTTGCCAGTTCCGGCAATTCGAATGACGCGATAGTTCCTTTCAACGTATTGGAGACTCGCAACCAGGATTTATGCCGGGCTTTTTCATGGATCTTTCATGCGGACCCGTTAGCGGCGCTGCGTCGTGCGCTACAGGAATGGACACAGGTGGAAGATGTATCCTTTGCTCCGTCCGGAGAGAGCGCCATCGCGCAGATCTTGTCGTTGTTGCCGCAACAGGAAGTCGTCATGCCGGCATGGATTTGCCATCAGGTGAAGATAGCGGTTAGGGTAGCTGGCAAACGCATAACCTATGTGGATCTTTGTAAGGGCGGCATCAATGCCACGTCAGCGGAATACGCCGAAGTGGCTCGGCCAGGGCGAATTCTGTTAATTGCACATCTTTTTGGTGTGCCTACGGATGTCGCAGCCATTTGCGAACTGGCCAAGAAACGGGACTGCGTAACGATCGAGGATGCCGTGCCCGCAGTCGGAGGGCGACAAGATGGGCGTCTCTTCGGTACTTTTGCGGATTTCGGGGTTTTCAGTTTTGAGCAATCCAAGCGAATTCCAGCGCTTCGCGGTGGGTTCATTGTCGCGAACAATCGACAATTGATAGCGCGCGAGAAGCTGGAAAGGTTTCGTGTCGTGGAAACCTCGTCCGTGATGCCGGTTCTCGCTCTAGCGAAGGCTTTTACGCAAAACCTCGCAACCAATCTCTATATTTACAGGGCGTTAACCGCCAAGTTACTACCCTTACGCCCTTTAGTTTGGCGGGCGCTTAGGGCTGCAAAGGGGGGTAAGGTTTCGCCCATTCCTCTGATCCACACCGGTGATGGGCAACAGGTGGAAAGCAACTCGCCCATGCTCGCCCCTCGCAATCCCTTTTACACACGAGAGATCCATCCCTACCAAGCCAAACTGGCGCTGCCACTGATCATGAGAATTGAGAAGATCGCCGAAAAGATCGCGCGGCTCGCTGCCGTCTACGTCGACAATTTTCGTGATACCCCTATCGCGATGTTGCTTCCCCACGAATGCGATATGTCCAGTTTAATGCGTTTTCCCATTGCTTTTCCTGGCAAGGCTCGCTCGCAGATCTTGAGGCGCGCGCAGAAGCAAAGTATTCATCTTAAAGTCATGTGGTCCGAGGAAGCGAACTGCGAAGGATTGCCAAATTCACTTTGGATTGCACGAAACCTTGTCTTACTGCCTCTATATACTGCCCTTTCAGAAAGATCGGCCGAGTGCCTAGCTCGGACACTCGTGGAAATTGACCGAAGCACTCCTCTCGGCTAGAGGGGCAGAAACAGGTTCTCGGGCCAACGAATTTCCTAAAGCCACTCACCGCAACGGTACGCGAAAAAAGCCTGGCCCCAGATAGTTCCCGCGTACGACTTGTGAAAGGCACCATCTTTCGCGATGGCTGATACACATTCGCTCTGGGGCCACCCGAGCCGCTCTGTGTAGATCAGGGTCAAAGGCTTTTTTAGCGCGGCGGCTCTTGCCTCCAATTTCGCCAGGACGGTAAGCAGAAAATCCAACGAAAACGCGCGGTATATAAAGAAAATATCGTCTACGGAATAATCACAATAATGTAGGACATCGCCCTCGATGATGTTGATAGGCGGCTTTCCGGCTCTCGGTATGCGGCATTTCGCAACATTGTCTCGAGCAACCTTACAGAGTTCCGGAGCCAGCTCAACTCCGGTCACTCTCTCAAATCCATATTCGGCAGCGATTAGACAGGCGCGGCCCAGACCGCAACCCAGGTCAACGAAAGCGCCTGAGGCCGGAAGATCCAAGATTCTGAGCAGCTTACGAAGTCCCCAGGCATTCACTGGCCCATAGGAGGTTGCATCTTTTAATCTCAACGGATCAAAAGAGGTCTCGGAAAGCTCGACGTGGCCACTGGTCCGAACGCCGTACCAGTGATCGAACGAGCGTATGTGCTGATCATCAGCCATGGCCGCGCAAACTGAGAGAGTCTGCCTAGGGCCATAGTGTCGGAGAAGAAGCAAGAAGCGCTTCGAAGCCGTCGAGGTAGTAAGATTTCCGAATAATTTAGTCATGGATAAATAGTGTGAGAGTCATCCTCTTGGCAGGCGAAAATCTGCAGAGAATTTGGATGAATTGCTCTGTGAGACCTCTCGAGCTTCGCGCCCTCCACCCCTCCATTTCCTCAGAGCGTGAACCGCATCGGCCATGGAGACGCCATGTTCGGCATGGACCGCTCTCGAGGTTTACAAAACCTCCCTGCTGTCGCTAAATCGGGTGTTGCTGGGGTTAGGGCGACTGCATCGCGCGAGAACTGAGTAGTTGTTGTTACTGTGACCATAAGCATGTACCAAACGAATTTGGTCTGATCGAAATAATCAACACCGACGAAGGCCATGGTCTGGGAGAATAACGCTGCTCCCAGAATCCAGAAAAGCCATTCCCTTTCTTTGTCCCCTTCTACTGCTTTCCTTGCTGTTCCGATCCATCGATAGCAAACGCAGAACATCGCAATGAAACACGCAAAGGCGATCAACCCTCCATTTTCGCCTTCCAGAATGTACTGATTGCATTGGTCCCACATGTCGTAGCCCCAGTTCACGTTTTCATGTGTGCCCACCAACCACCAATCGGAAAAATGGCGAATGAAGTTGTCGATCAGCACAGCTCGATGATTCCCTGTCGAACCCCCGGAAAGATCGATGCGGCCTATGAGAAACCACACGGGAGCCTTCATCACGAGATGGAGTCCCACCAATGTTGTTACCATTGCCCAGCGAAGTGCCCGCATATGAGCCCGGATGGGCCACAAGCAGAGCACAAATATCCCCCCCATTAGAGCCATGATGGGAGTGCTGGTCGAGGCGAAATACGCCATCACTATGCTCGCAATAAGCCCAATCAGTGGGATAAACCAAGTCTTTCCTCGTTTCCACAACCACAGAAAGAGGCAGAATGTGGTGGCGCCGAAAGCCCCTGCCAGAAGAGCGTGACCAAAAAAGGCCTGAGACCGGACGCGTCCTTCACGGATCTCAGGTATGAGGCGGACGGCTCCCAAAAAAGCAAAAAGGTTGTGTCCCATTAACTGCTCATAAATCATTCCCGCAGCAGCGATCACCGCTACAACCGCGAATGCCTTTACTACGCGAAGAATAGTTTCCTCGTCCTCGACGAGACAACGGAACAAAAAGTATCCTCCCAAAGCATCCCACAGAAAACCGATCTGATTGGTTACTGCCGCAACTTGCCCGTACAAAAGAATCGTTGCCAGCGCCCGATAGCATGCCCACACGAGGAATAACTTGTCGAGGACCGTGAATCCGCCGGGCAGAAGCCTCTGCGATGAAGACAACCGTGATATTCCCACACGTATCCAGGCCAGAATAATTAACAGCCGGGACACGTACAAATGGAACCCGCCAATGTACCAATTCTGTCCATAGGGGATGAGCAACATCCCCAGCAAGAGTGGTACGATCGCATACTTTCGCTTGAGCGTGAACGTCAGGACAGCAATCAAGCCAACCACGCCTAGCACCACCGGATGGATGGTACTGGCAGTAGAGCCACCGCCAAACGGTGCGAATCCCGGATCGTAAATCGATTCCTGCATGTCTTTGTTGCTTCCTATTCGAAGCCAATCGATACTTTATTCCCGCTGCACAACGACTTGCTTTAGGTTCGAAGTGCCAACTCCTCAACACTCCAGATCATTTCTCCTTTGCCCATTGGTCCGTAACAGGGTCATATCGCCGCACAACGCTCGCAGGATTTCCAGCAACCACGCAAAAGGGCGGAACACTCCGGGTGACGACTGAGTTGGTTCCAATCACGCTGTTCCTTCCTATCACTAGTTCCCCAGAAGTGCAGATGATCGCCGCCCCATATCCTATCCAGCAATTACGCCCGATAAAAACCTTGCCGCCGGCAGTGATCCCCTGCATGTAAATAGGTGAGTTAACGTCCGAGAATTCGTGGCCGTGATCCGCTATTAATACTCCCGGGCCCAATAGGACATCTTCTTCCAGACAGATTTTGTTTTTCGCTGAAATCATGCACCGGCGGCCAATTTTGCACCTATTCCCGATGACGAGTACCGGCGTGGGGTCGCTCGACACTTCGGGAATATTCAACCAATTGCCTGGTCCCAGATAAACGGAATCTCCAATCTCGATGCGGTTTGAAATTGCCTTTCCAATTTCACAAGTATGGTGGATCGAAACGTGATGGCCAAATCGGCCGAAGGGAAACGTCATCTTCATCCAAATTGTGTTGAGTTTGGTTAGCACGTAGCTGAACCACTCTAGAACATCATCCCTCTGTCCGGAATAACTTGTTGACACGCTTGTTGAACCAATGACCTTTCCTATTTGTTTGCTAGGAGCCCACGTTTTCGCCCCGGCAGAAAGGCCAGCAAAAGGGTCTGCCGTTCAGCCCCGGAGAGTGCCTTCGTCAACAAGACCGCTGGCCAAGACACGATCAAGCAAGCGATTCCGATTTTAGCGAGTCTCTCGAAAGCCTCTATGCGATCAGTCATCCTCCACGGCAGAGGAACCTTAGCGGCGAACGCTCCAGCCGTAACCAGCAGCAGGGTTGCCCCGAGAATCCTTAGTGTATCTTGAGTCAGAATCTTGATGCTAAACCCCCGAAAGGTAGATGACATGGCAAAAAACATGAAAATGACGCCAATCAGCTCCGCCACTGCCATCCCGGCCAGCACCCCTTCGAAACCGAGCGTGTTCTGAAATCTCGCGACTATGAGGATTACCACGATTCTCAGAACTTGCCTGATGTTGTCCAGCAGAGCTCGGCCTGTTGCTCTATAAAGAACCAACTGGAGAAGCGATATGGCTCTGAACTGCCCCGCGATTGCGGTCAGGCAGATTACCCTCATGAATTCCGGCGCTGTTTGACCAGTCCATGCCATGACCATTGTTGGGCCAAAGGCACTAACCAGCGCTAGAGGAGGGATGGTCAGCGCGAGCGCCATTTTGAACGCTTTAGCGAGAAAAACCCGAATCTGTGCCAATTCCCGTGACGCGAAAACCAGAGCACCTCCCGACAGAATTGGCAGGATCAATGCGTCCTGCGCGATAAGTGCGGACGTGACTAATCTTGATGCCACCGCGAAAATGCCCGCGGTTGTGGCACCAAAGAATTTCAGAAGCACCAGCGGCACCACTGCCCCGTATGCCAGCTCTAGTGTATTTACCATTTGGTAGCTTCCCGCATATCGAATCAGTTCCGGAAAAGCACCAAATTTGAAGTGTGACAGGCTGACCTGCATTTGCGGAACGACCCGATGCGATGCCCGGTAGCAACACAAAACCAGGATAAGCTCGGACGCCGCCATCACAAAGGTCATAGCGAGCAGACCGTACCCCAAATTGAGTAGTGTTATGATTGCACCGGCCTCCAAGATAGTCAGAATTGTGTTGAATTTCCTCGTCAGGTCAATTCGGTGACCACCCATGACAATTGCTTCAAAGGCCGATCCAAAATTCGAGATTGCGTAAGTCAGGGCAATAACGGTGATGGAAGCCGATGCCGCGGCGTGGAATGGAAGAGGGACGCCGAATAGCCCTGCTAGCTTCCCTGATAAAATCGCCGCCGGTATTAGTCCTGCGACAGAAAGCAACAACATTGAGATGCTGCCAGTGCTTAACAAGATATTTGCGGGCTTATAGTCTCCCGTGCCGGTAGCCTCAGCAACGTATTTTTGGAACGCTGATTTAATCCCCGCTGTGCCGAACCGCATATAGCCCGCAGTCACCATGATGATGGACCAGATCCCGTACCCATCCAGTCCCACGTGATGGATGACAACAGGAACCGTGATCAGACGAGTTGCGATCTGGACGCCGTTGGCGATCACACCAAAAAGGGTGTTTTTGCCAATCAACGACGCCAGAGCACGATTCGATGCATGGCTTGCAGTAGTTTGGGAATCTGGAATCAGAGTTTGCATGTTAGCAGGTTGGGATTGTAGGGGACTCAAGCCCCGCGCAAAGTTTTTTTACCCGAGAACCGCGCTCGTATGTTTCTCACCACAGCTTGCGTGTAAGGCTGCCAACAATACGCCCCGGCGATCTTTAGATAGAACTCTAATAGCCAGTCCCACGGATCAGTCGACACTCGACCCACGACAAACTGGGCTCTTCCGCCCGAGACAAGGACAGGTTCCGTAGTGAACACATGTTCATATCCGGCTTCTTGGCATTGGCGCACAGTTGAGTCGTTGAAATCTCCGTGCGGGAAACTGAACAGCGTGATCGGCCGATGCAACAACGCCTCCAACCGTTCACGTGAAAACTTGATCTCCTCGCCTGCCGCTTCCCAGCTGAGCGCGGTGAGATACGGATGTGTCAAGGTATGGGACCCCACATTTATCGAATAGGGTAAACTGCCCAGTTGCGCTGACGACATCACGCGCTCCTTCGGAAAGTAGTATCCTTCACCCCATCCTGGATTGCACCCGAATGCATCAGCGACCGCGAAAACGGTAGCGGGAATTCTCAAACGCACCAGGACGGGAACTGCGTTTTCAGCAAAGCTCTCTAGCGCGTCATCGAAGGTAAGTGCAATAGAATGCGTATTTGCAGGCAAATCGTCGATGCGCGTGATATCGATCGCTGCTTTCTTATCCGCAACGATTCGCATCTGTTGTTCGAACCGCTTTCTATAAGGGCTGGGAACGTTGTGGTAATACAACACCACGCAGGTTCCAGTGCGATTCGGAAACAACAGGCAGTAAAATCGATTTCTAACAAAATATAGAATACTGATACCAAGCTTGATTATCCGAATGGAAAATCGTGTAGGCGAACGTTTGGTTACTTCCGGAGTGGCGCTCATGATTCAGGAAAGATCTCTACGTTTTGGTCCAGATTATCTTGATCCCGTTTCCATTCCACGAATGTCCGTCCCAAGATTGACATTTTCCGTGCGACACCGAAAAAGTGAAGCCCGGTTTTGTTCAACGAGGTCAATTGGGTGCGGTTCCATTCAGCAACCTCGATGTAAGCCCGAGTTTTGCCTTCCCGGGACAATTGACCCAGAATATGGGTTACCAGTGACGGATTGATTCTTCGTCCGCGGAACTCTGGAAACACCAAAAAATCAAAAAGGTGCACATCGTTCACCCCGAGCGGCACATAGTGCGGTCTCATCGTGTGGCCCGTCAAAGTCCAGCCGTAACCCGCAAGTTGCCCTTCCGATCGAATCAGCCACAGTGTTGCTCCCTCTCTGAACCGCTCCTCGAGACTCTGGTGGGCAAGCCGCGGATTCCAGAAACTTACGATCCGTTGCAGATCTTGTTTGCCAATCTCATTTTGGCTCTGTTTCCTCTCGGCCTTCAGGTGATTTGGCCAGTTATTTATCGGATCTGTTATGGGAAAGTTTTGGAGGTCGTAATAGAAGAGTACCATTCGACCAGCCAAAAAGAATCTTCGCAATCCGAGGACAGATCGATCTAAAGTCGCCCGAAACCCGTGGCGTCTGCAATAGTTGACCAACCGCGAGAATGAATCAGAAATGAACAAGTTAGGTTCCGGGATCGGAGGATTCTTGCTTTTTGGCTGCGTTATCGCTGCCAGCGCTGGCAAGGACTACGGTTTCGCAAATTCTCATTGGATTTCCCGAGGCGTTGACGATCTCACGGAACGGGAAGTAGCAGAGAACAGACTTCGCACAAGATGCTTGAAACCCAGGACCGCCATCATCACCAATTTGCCGACTGGCCCATGGTGCTTTTCCCAATAGTGCAAAACCGCCCGCTCCTGCTCGACGGCAAACCTCGCCGGATCATTCGCAGAGCTCCCGCCACGGTAGTGGATAGCCTGTGCGCCCGGAAAAAAGACTATCCGCCAACCTGCATTCCAGCAGCGCCTACACCAATCGACATCCTCTGCGTAAATGAAGAAATCCTCGTCCAGCAAGCCCACGTCTTCAAACGAATCTTTCCTCACCATCCAAAAACAACCCACAAGGACGTCGACATCCAATTCTCGATCATGGGGGAAGAAGAACATATGCTCCCCACTGAAGAAACTGTTCCTCTGGAAGACCTTCGCTAGTCCGCTCGCTTCGCAGAAATTATTCCAAACTGTGGGAAACCGTCGGCACGAGCTTTGTAGACTCATGTCTCGATTCAGGACTCTTGGACCAACATTGCCTACATCCGGATGTCGATCCAGGTAGTCTGCCAAGGGGTCGAGGCAATTGCCCAGAACCTTTGCATCGGAATTAATCAGGCTGATGTAGCGGCCTCTGCTCTCACGAATTCCAATGTTGTTCGCCTTCGCGAAACCAAGATTCTGATTACTTTTGATCTGCCTGACTTGTGGGAAAGTAGCTTCAACCATCTCTGGCGAACCATCCGTGGAAGCATTATCCACGACAATGATTTCTGTGCTGTAGGAAGTCGGTGAATCCGCCAGCGATCTTAGACACTCGCCCAGAAAGTTTTTAGCATTCCAGCTAACAATGACGATCGAGATGTCCACGGTAGCAGGTCGCAGCAATTTAGTCTTCCGATGATCTTTGCGGTTCAATTTGCTTTATTCCTCTTCAGATGTAGGCATACTACGCGTGACCAAGCCGCAGCTGAAAGCGCCGCCAGCTATCACTTAGCAGTTGGCCGGTTTTAACCAGGGCCAGGCTCATGCTGTTGTCGCACGTCTTCATGGCCCCAATATGAGACGCTTCCACGCCCGAAAAACCCCGTTTGAAGTGATAGACTCCCGGGTTCGCTTCGGGGTCGATCCCGCCAAGATCGTAGTACCGGACACCTCTTTCCCTGAGGGAGCGAATTAGCGTCCAGTGCAGGAGATACGCCCCCTTCAGCTTCATGCCCTCCTCATTTGTCGCCCCGAGCAGATAGATTGCCGATTCCCCGATCGCTGCGCACACGACGCCAGCCAGTGGCTTTCCTTCTTGCTGACAGATCATCACTCTCATGCGTTGATTTTCTGGAAGGCTCTCCTGGATGCGGCCGAATTCTTCGATACTCACTGTCTTCTTAAATTTCTTTCGCTCCCACATTTGGGCGTATAACTCACAGAAGGAGCCGTACTCGTTCATACCCTCTCCCTCTATCACTGTAAGATTATTTCTTTCGGCTGCGTTCAGTTGATTTCGCCATTTTTTGTCCAGATTCTTGCGCAACTCGTCAAGCGCAGGTTCGAGGTCAAGAACGAGCGTTCTGTATCTCGCGGAACTCAGCCCGCACTCGCTATCATATTGGGAGAAGGCAGCTTGAAATGCATCCGCCCGGGTCGAGCCGGAGAACGCATTCGGTAGAATCTCCAGATAAAGCCCCCTTTTCCCGACGTACTCTTCGCGAAGAGCCGCCGCCAGGTTTTTTGCGACCTCAGGGTCGATTGTTTTTCCACGAGTCTGGAAAAGCGGGCCCCACCTCAAGTATGCAATTCCCATCCTCAGATTTGCCGGCCGGATGATCCTTAATTGAGCTATTCCGGCCACTTCGCCATCTCGTTTCAGGACCATATGACTGAGGTTATGTTTTCCCCATCGGACTGCGCCGTATGACCAAGTCTGATAGATGTTCGCATCGGCGAACCTGCCCATAAGTTCGGACCAGTCCGATTCCGTGACGCTATCAATCTCGACTTTGTATCCGGGTATCTTCATTCCGTAGATTCCTTGCAATGATAACGATAAGCTTTACACAGCGCCGCATCCTTATGAGGACGCTCGCGCAATTTACATTGTGACGATCAAACGAATTACATAGCTTGGCTAGCCGACCGAACAATGCCACCGAAACGGTCCAGAAGCTGGTCCTGATCTGATCCGTGCTGCCAAGTAATGTCGATCGGATTCATCTCGAACAATGGGACAAATCAGTTCAACAAAAAAGTCGAGTGCTCAACGGCTTGCTGGTAGCGCAATTTCTTGCATGGGGAATTTGGTTTGTTTTTGACTAAACGGAAAGTGCGCTAATTAACGACTGCGGTCAGCCCAGCGGGTGGATTCGGAGCTCCGCCGGATTTGCTGCCGGCCAGCTGATAGGCACCCATCTCCCATGCTCCGCTGGACGGACGAGCACTTCCTGCCGCATCCGTACAGAGCGCTGGGACCGTGCTGCAGTAGTTCGTGAGATTCGATCCTGAATGATACGCGGGTGACGACGTACTGACCAGCTGATAAGGCGGGGAGCTGTTGACATTCAGAAGAGGATTTCCGGCCGTGCTGTGCGCGTCAAACCCTGTCGCAGCCTGCCACTGAGACAGCGTTGTACTCGTCGTCCCAACCTGAGCACAATTATAAATATCGTTGTAGTCGCTGGATCCGATGGAAGCTCCAGTGTTGACCAATAGTGCGGCGTAGCAGCTAGTTATGATGTTATTTACCAGAGTACTGCCATTCCCATATTGGATATAGCCCGTTCCACCCATGTTTGTTGCAACTCGACCCACGATAGTATTGTTGAAAATGAATGAATTCGTAGACCAGTCGTAGAGGTAACCGTCAGCCGCATATCCGGAGCTAGTGTTGGACATTACGTTGTTGTACACATAGGCGTTCGTGATCGTCCCGGGAGTCTGCGAGATATAGATATGCCCGGTCATGGTCGTCGCTATGTTACCGTAGATCAGATTGTTAAAGATCTGAAGACCGTTTATGGCAGCCCCTGTACCTGTCGTGAACACGAATATTCCGTCGTGGTGGAAATAGTTGCTGGCGTTGTCCCAGTTACCCCAGTCGTGCACATGATTCCCGTAAATAAGGTCACCGTTTAGTACGGCGTTTGTTCCCCCCGTTGCCGTGTTAATGCCCCAGTTGCAGTTGTAAACGTTGTTGCCAAAAACGCTTACATTAGTACTGGTCCCTGTGTTAAACACATATCGTATGCATCCGAAGGCATCATGAACTGAATTCCCGTCTATGGTCACGTTTGAGCCATAAAGCCACTCGATCCCGTAGCTGCTCCCGCCATTCGCGTCCGTGCAGTTCGTTAGGGGCTGAACACAAGCGTGAACGTACATATTCGAGACGTTCAAATTCTTAATCTCAGCATTGGAGACGGTGTTGAAGTGCACCCCTGTTGCTACACTTTGTTGGTTCGCTAGGTTCGTGCCGTTCGCTGTGGACGTAACGCTTCCGTCCGTTCCACCATCGACGACAATATAGTTTTGATTGCTCGCAGTGATGAAACCGTTTGCACCCCAATATGGAGTAGTCGCGATCGCACCGGTCTCGAATTTGACCGTGATAGGATTCCCGGAAGTGCCGCTGCCTCCAATTGCGATCACGCCACTCGCACCCGCAGGCATGGAAAAGGTACCGCAAAGGTGGATGACATTTCCAGCTACCCAATCGCTCGAGCCCAGCGTAGTATAGGCGCGCGCATCCGCACAATCGGCCCCGCTGGCAGCTCCGGTCGCGTTCTGGGCGATGTAGAGGTTGTTTGCCTTGGCAGAAGTAACGCCAAAAGAGAGGAATCCAGCCGTCACGAACATCAGCTTGCGCATCATGTCCCTCGAAATCCCAGTGAGAAGGTAGTCATAAGAGCAAAGGAAGCGACCCTGCGCTTAATGAGAGTGAACTCGCAAGGGGAAATGCACCACCCCTGGCCCCTCACAAGCTACTTTCTAGGCGAGAATTAGGATAGAAGGCAATGACCAACCCCGCCCACTGTATCGAAGGACAGGAAAGGGACAGGACGTGCGGCCAGGTTAACATAGTGGCTCCCTCCTCTCCTAGTCCTAGCTGTCCTAGCTTGAAACGCGCACTTAAGATATTTTGTATCAACATTATACATCGATATGAGACATAGCCGTCATAGCCCAAAGCTAATTGTGGACGGCATTTCAATCCGGTGTGGGCACATTCTCTGCCGGTGTGCTCTTGCTCCGCTTGGCAAGCCTGTCCCTCCAAATTCGCTTCAGCCGTGGAAGGATTGCAGTGGACACCAGGACCTTACGTGCCAATTGCTCAATGGATTGCGTCGTCATGCGGACTAATCTTAAGAATGCGCCTTTAACTGTGGGGCCAAAAATGTAAACCGCAGCTTCCCTCCAGCTCTGCGTGGAAAGGGCCTCTTTATATTCCGCGTGTCCCGGGCCAAAGTCCAGTTTCTTCACGTCTTCTCCCTTGACCCGAGTACAAAATCCCTCGATGCCCTTCATCATGAGAGCCATTCCAGGGGCAAACTGGCGAAATTCTACGTCAAAGCCCAAATACTCGCCGAAAAAGGTATCGCCATACAACATGCCAATCCAGAACGCAATCGGGCGGTCGCCTAGGTATTCTACGTAAGCTCGCAGCCAGCCTTTGCGGGCAGCCAGCCCCAGTCTTTCTCTCACTTTTGGTGTATCGGAAAAGCCTGCGCCGAGGCCGCGCTGATAGGTGTTCTTGGCGACTCGCTCAACGTCAGCGAACATGCGATCCATCTCTGTGGACTCGCGGTAACAGACAATCCGCAGCTCACCTGCCGGGTGGGCCTCGAGCTTCCTCATTTTTCTGCGCAGTTCTCCTCTGCTCTTGCTCGACATTCGATGATACACACCGTCGATCGAACTTGGCACTTCCAGCAATTCATGAAGTTGGGATACTGGATGAGAATCGCGGCTCAGAAATCCCGGCACGGTACGAGCCTTCTCATAAAGAGGAGAGTCAACAGGAACGAATTCAAGGAAGGCGACGTCAGCTTCGTCCTTCTTCAGGCAACGAACGACCTCCCCAATCAAGATTTCGGAATTCTCTGATGAAGCGTTTCCCCTGAGCGCACCATAGACAAAGTTAAGGGTACGTGCCCATGGTCTGAAAACTGTCAAGTATCCGATCCTGAAGGCAATACGTTTTTTTTCAAGCCGACCAATCAAAATCGCGTCTGGCTCGCCGTTTCTATAGAGTGCAATGACGTGAGGCCTAATTGCCTCAGGATAGGAGCCAATAATCATCAGGACGACGTCAATGTCTGAGTCTCGATGCCCACCCCAGGAAGTCCACGCCTTCCGTAGAGGCTCGACTTCGTCGAGCGTTCGAGCAATAAGGATTTTCACTTTGCTAGTGTTCGCGCTCCGGGAAGTAGCTGCTGATTCCGTTTGTGTCATGGCGTTTGCTTGATTCAACATTGTAAATGTGCTGCAGCGCCAAACGAGCTATTCGGGATGAATTAACAAAGCCTCTTGTCGAGACCTCCGCCTTGTGGCCGAGCATCGCAACTCCAATTCGCAACGATATTCGGCTGGCGGCCCCAAGATCACGATCTTATAAGCTCACCAACGAAATTGTAATCACCCTAAATGTACACCTTGCTCGCGCGTTCCATCGTGGTTATATTGTGAAAGATAGACTTCTTAATTAGCTGAGGCCAGTGTAGCCAATCGTAGCCGCCTTCGAGTTTGGCATGCAACATACCTGCGTCGTCCCAGTTGTTCACCGGCAGGCGAGGCAGAAAGAATTTATCATGCTTACGACTTGCGCGGCCAAGGATGGTAGATACGCCCACCTCATAGCCTAGACTTACCATGAAGTCCTCGAGGAACTGGGTGAAGCATTCATCTTCTTCCGGAAATGCAAAGGGGTAGGAGAACGATGTGATTGGAGCATCCAGGTTCTGTTCAATGATTTCTTTTGATCGCCCTAACTCATATTCGATCTGGTCCGGTCCGAGTGAACGCAAATCGGGATGTGTAACAGTATGCGACCCGAAATGGATCCCTTCCGCATGCAACTCTCGGACATCCTTCCAGGTAAGATAATCTGCGCCTTCAATTCTGGCAGGGGAATTCTGAATCCTGTCTGTAGCAAGAAAAATCGTGGCGCTGAACCCGCATTGCTTCATCACTTCGAAGCCGTCAGTGTAGAAGTCACGATAGCCATCGTCAAAGGTGATTACGATACTCTTGGACAAATCCGTGCCCGCCTCCAAGCCTGACCACGCCTCGTGAAGGTCGATGGCACGATATCCCTCATGGCGCAACCATCGCATCTGCTGTGAAAACACTTCCGGTAGAGTGTTGATATGGTAATACGGGTGCGACATCCCAAAGAGATTGGCAGAGATACTGTGATACATCAAGATAGGCACACGCGTGCCCTGTCTCGGTCCCAACACGCGGGCCAGTGGGAAGGCCAAACAAAGGGTGGCAAAACGGTCGAATCGTGGCATAGAAATGAACTGTTCCTTATCTGTTAAAACTAAATTTACCGTTATCTTGGTTGAACTAATCACAGCGAAATCTTGGGGCCGGACACTAGTCGTAACAACATAAAGAGCGGAGTCGTGCAACTGAGTTTCGAGTGATGACCAGCCCGAAATATCAACGAAGGACAAAACTAACACCCCGCCACATTGGCAAACTTAGCGGGCTGCTGCCACACTTGCGTGCAGGAATTCTAGAACTTTACTTGCGACCAGTTCTTGCTGGCTGGGGCTCAGTTGAGGGAACATCGGTAGGGAAACGATTTCGCCGGCGACGCGCTCAGTGACGGGAAACGCTCCCTGGATGTATCCGAGGTGTTCGTAGGCCTTCTGCAAATGAAGTGGAATCGGGTAGTGGATACCACTACCAATTCCCGCCTCAGCGAGGTAAGTTTGCAGCACTTCTCGATCCCGCACGCGCACCACATAGAGGTGATACACGCCTTTTGTCCACGATTCTTCTATCGGTGCAACGACCGAATCCTTCACCTCTGCAAACAGTTCATGATAGCGGTGAGCGAGGGCTCGGCGCGCTTCATTCCACCTGGCCAGGTGCCGCAGCTTCACAGACAGCCATCCGGCTTGGATGGAATCGAGCCGGCCGTTGTAGCCCTCGATGTCGTGATAATACTTCTTTGCCTGGCCGTGATCGCGAATCATCTTCATCCGCTGGGCCATGGCTTCATCATTGGTCGTGATGCCGCCGCCTTCACCGCAGGCACCGAGATTCTTTCCAGGGTAAAAGCTGAACGCAGCAGCCTTGCCGATGGAACCTGCCTTTTTCCAGGCATTATGCTTTTTTGAAAAATACTCAGCGCCGTGTGCCTGGCAGGCATCTTCTATCACGAAAAGTTTGTATTTCGTGGCAAGCTCCATGATCGGATCCATGTCCGCCATCTGCCCATAGAGATGAACTGGAACGATGGCGGCAACCTTGCGCTTGGAGGCACGCTCGATCAGCTTCCCGGTCTTCGCATCGAAGTCGCAATCCTTCTCGAGGTATGCCCGCAATTTCTCGGGATCGAGGGTGTAGGTCTGTTCGTTGATGTCGACGAACGCGATGTGTCCTCCCGCTTGGGAGATGGCTTCGGTTGTGGCGATGAACGTATGGGGGGCGGTGATTACGATATCGCCAGGTTCGACGCCGGCGGCCATTAAGGCGAAGCGCAGTGCGTCCGTGCCGCTATTCACACCGACGCACAATTTCGCATCACAGAATCGCGCAAACTCGCGCTCGAACTCCTCCACCATGGGTCCACCGATGAAGCCGGCGTTGCTAAAGGCCTTCTTCACCACTGCCAGCAGCTCATCTTCCAATTCCTTGTGAGATGTTACCAGATCGAGAAATGGAACTTTCGTTGGATTAGCCATGTCCTTACTTTTTCTCCTCTGTTATGAACCGCAGAAATTTAGCGGGATTTCCCGCCACAATAGCGTTCGCTGGCACGTCCCTGGTTACGACACTGCCTGCTCCGACAATGGCGTTTTCACCGATGGTCAGATTGCTCAGAATCGTGGAGCCAGACCCGATGGATACTCCCTTTCGAACCAGGGTCTTTTCTACTTTCCAGTCCGTTTCTGTCTGCAACCCGCCGGATGGCGTTGTAGAGCGCGGATAGGAATCGTTAATAAAGGTCACGCTGTGTCCGATGAAGACGTTGTCCTCGATTTCCACGCCCTCGCATACGAAAGTATGACTGGAAATCTTGCAGCGTTTGCCAACACTGGCATTCTTCTGGATTTCCACGAAGGCTCCAATTTTAGTTTCATCTCCGATTTCGCAGCCGTACAAATTGATGAACTTGGAGAGCCGTACGTCCTTGCCGAGCCTTACGCTTGGTGCGATAGAGACAAATTCGTTCACAGGGCAACCGCCTCTCCGCGACTCCGGATGGACTTGTCCGCTGCTTCCAGGATGCGGACGACTCGCAGTCCTGCAACACCGTCGTTGAATGGTTTCGTATTTTCCTGGATGCACCCAAGGAAATAGGCGGTCTCGGCGCGGAGCGCTTCAATCTGCTCAACTTGCGGAGCCCACATGTCGCCGGAGCGATAGCTGACGAGCAGTTGATGCAGGTTGCTGGGATTTGACGACATGCTGACACCCTTGTCATAGATCTTGATCTTTTCATCGGCATCAAGATCGTTCCAGACCAGCATTTTCTTTTCTCCGCCGATAAGCGTGGTGCGCACTTTCACGGGTGACAGCCAATTTACGTTGACGTGGGCAATGATCTTGTTCGGGAAATACACCGTGATAAAGGCCACGTCCTCGACACCGTTCAAGTGCTTTTGGCCGGTGGCCACGACTGCTTCCGGCTTCTCCGCGATGACATAATCCATAATCGAAAGATCATGCGGAGCGAGATCCCAGATGACATTAACGTCATGCTGGAATAGGCCGAGGTTTACACGAAGTGAATCGTAGTAATACAGGTCACCCAGTTCCCGCCTCTCAACCACCTCTTTGATTTTTTTCACCGCACCGGTGAATAGAAAGGTATGGTCGACCATGATCTTCAAATTCTTCCGGTCGGCGAGCTCAATCAGTTCTTCCGCTTGGGCGACGGTCCAGGTGAACGGCTTTTCCACGAATACGTGTTTGCCGTTTTCGAGTGCTTGCTTGGCTAGTTCGTAGTGCGTCCAGACGGGTGTGACCACCGCGACGGCGTCAATATTCGGTGAATTGAGGATCTCTTTTTCGTCCGTGGTATAGGCCATCCCCGGATGTGCCTTGCGCAATCGCTCTTGGCACTTGGGATTTTTGTCGCAGACGAGAACCACTTCCGAGCCGTCGTGCGCGTGAAAATTCCTTACGATGTTCGGACCCCAATAACCATAACCTATTACACCAATGCGAATCATGAGGCTCCTTAGGTATGTGAAAGAATTACAATGCGCCTTGGGGCAGCAAGGCCTTCGCGAGAGCGATAACCATCAGCAGGAAGATCATTCAACTGGGCTGTCTGTGCAGTGCCGCAGGGGGACAACCGACCGCTCCGACGGCACTTAAATTATTGCGGGTTCACTGTCCATAGGCAGATGGGAGCAAAGAAAGCCATGAACTTTTGACTAGTGAGCACCTTCACGCAAAATTACCGCGGCGGGCGTCTGGAGAAGAATTCTCAGGTCCAGCCAGATGGACCAATCCCGCGCGTATTGCAGATCCAGGCGGACCATCTCATCAAACCGGGTGCGGCTGCGACCCTTCACCTGCCACAAACCCGTGATTCCAGGCTTGATCTCAAGCACTCTGCGGCGGTGCCACAGATCATACGCGCGGAACTCATACGCAATCGGGGGCCGTGGACCAACCAACGACATATCACCGCGCAAGACATTCCAGAATTGGGGCAACTCGTCCAGGCTCGTTTTACGAACGAACTGGCCAACACGGGTTATCCGGGGATCTTTCTGAATCTTGAACACCGGCTTCTGGCCTTCCGGCGTGGCGCCATCTGCCTTGCCAGCGATGAATTGGCTTACATACTGCTGGTGAATGCGCGTGTCACAGTCTGTGCGCATCGAGCGGAACTTAAAAACAGTGAATGCTTTGCCATACTCGCCCAATCGTTCCTGCGTGAAGAACACAGGTCCCTTTGAGCTGAGTTTAATGGCCAGCGATATCGCGGCAAAAACCGGCGCGAAGAGCAACAGCGCCGCCAAGCTTCCCAAGATGTCAATACAGCGCTTGATTACCAAAGCGAACCGACGTTGCTCGTCTTTCTTGTTGAATTCAGGGTAGAGCGCAGTGTTTGCGGAGTGATCGTTGTCGCCTTCGTCGTATTCTTTCGGAAAGAAATGAAAGGAAACGGAAATACTTGCTGTTCTCTCCGTGCCAAGGACCGCTCTGCACATTTTACGGATCTTATCCAGAAATTTTTTTTCAATTAATTGATTGTCAGCTTCGCCAAGCTCGGTGCCGATCAAGCCGATGACTTCGTTTTCTACGTACCACCCGATGATGTCGGTTTCCCGCGTGCTTTGCGAGATAGCGTGATTCAGCGCTCCCAGGGTGCGATCCTTATGATCGCTAGAGAGCGCCTTTCTGACATCCACAAGCACCAGGACGAATCTCCTTTTCGCTCGCTCGGCGCGCCGGCGCTCCTGATAGAGCATGGAAACAAAAGCGTTTTCGGGGAGCAGCAATCGCATTGGAGTATTTCCGTCCGGCAGAGAGACGTGTGCCTTTGCGTCCAGCTGTGGGCTGTTCTCCGCTCGTCGCATTTCCATTTCCAGAGGGCTCATTGATCTTTCCTAACTGTTGGGAATCCCCAGTCAGCGTGCTGCGATTGCGGCCTGGGCGGGCTGCAGTACCATATTGCTGCTGGGCACTTCGCGCGGCTCTCGAACCGGGACAAGCCACGCAAGGTCCACTTCCAATGCCACGGAACGTTGGAGTAAGCCCACGGAGAGCACCACCCGATGGTCGCCCTTGAAATTGACAAGAATTCCTTCAAGGCCCGTAAGGGATCCGTACGTCACACGAACTCTTTCTCCGACCTCGATGAAGGGCCACGGTTGATGTGGGAGACCCGAGTGAACCGCTGTCTGAATTGCAGAGATTTCTTCGTCCGATACCGGAATCGCCATCCGGCCGTTTCCTACAATTTGCAGAATTCCCGAAGTCGTGACGATCGGCCGGCGATTTTGAAAATCGAATCGCGAAAACAAGTAACTCGGGAAAAGTGGTAATTCCACTTCCTTCATCCGATCCGACCACTTACGGAGGCTTTTGTACCGAGGGAGAAAACACTCGATCCCCTGGTTCTCCAACTGAGCGGCAACGAAGCCCTCTTTGCGGGCATGCACATGGAGGGCAAACCAACGAATTCCAGTTAGGGCTTCTTCATTTTTGGACTTGATTAAACTCACGCGCTAGGCTCTCTCTCTGGCTAACTTGTGAATCTTTGTCAGTGCGTAGGCTAACGCCACTGGACTCCCATTTCCGGATTCACTTACAGTATGGCAATTCGGCTTCCAACTAGTTCCAGAAGGATCTAGAGGGTACGTGTTTCGATGCACTACGTATGGTTATGAAAACACAGGAATTACTGCAGCCCAATGGCTGTCGAGCAATTTAATTCTTTGAAGAGGGCGTTCCTGAACTCCCGAAAGGAGAAATCCAGTACCCGATTGCCCAAATCTAGTTCCGGTACTGCCGGCCTGCGAAGGACGGTTCCATCAACCGCTGATAAGTATGTTAGTTACAAATAGTTACAGAGGTGCGGGAAGCTCAAGTTCTAGCCACGTCTAGCCACCCTGTAATCTGGACTCAGGCTGTGGGGGGAGACAAGTGCAGAAGCTTCATAGGCATTCGCCTGAACCCCACCCCTCCCCTTTGATCCAATAGGTGATGGCCAGCTCTTTCCTGCGTCCCGATGGGCGGTACGCCTTGTAAAGTATGGAAACACAGTATAGTTAGCTAGTAATTGGCCCTAATTCGCTTTCCAAACCGCCTTATTCGCGTTTGGTTTCAAGCGGATATCGACGACCGGGCGGGCGGAGTAGGGAAAAACATTTTCGATTGTTTGTTGGCCGCGCGCAACTCCACGAACCTCTCGCTTAGGACCTAGCTGATACGTCTGCCCCTGGCACACCTGATCCAAGTTATTATCCAAGCTATAGATTTTGTTGGCCAGGATTCTGGCATGGGTTAAAATACGACGCTACACGCACAGTGATCGCAGCATGCTCGACGGTCACCACGCTTCGGGTCCAACGATCGCATCTTGGAGTGCTTCCGTTCCACAGATATTTCACGAAATCAATCCCCTTGCGGATTCCCGATGGGGGGAATTTCTGCATCGGCACGCGAGGGCTTCGATATTTCACACCCCGGGGTGGCTTGAAGCATTACAGCGAACTTACGGATACGAGCCCGTGGTCTTCACAACCAGTCGGCCGGGAGAGCAGTTGCAGGATGGAGTTGTATTTTGCAGGGTGAAGAGTTGGCTGGTCAGGCAACGACTTGTCTCTCTCCCGTTCTCCGACCATACGGAGCCTCTCGTTTCCAACCAAGAAAATCTGCTGAAGTTGTTGGCCTTCTTGGCAGAGGGCAAAGTGCAGGGGAAATGGGCGAGCGTTGAGCTTCGTCCACCCTATGCTTTGAATACTTTCCTTAACTGGTCCAATTTCCAAGATGGCCAGCGCTTTGTACTGCACGGCCTGGATCTTCAGCCGAGTCTCGCAATCCTCTTTCGGGGTCTCAACAAAGATTCCACGCAGAGGAAGATTCGCAAGGCGATCCGTGAAGGCTTGAAGTATGAAGAGGGCCGATCCGAGGAACAGTTGCGTCAATTCTTTCGGTTGTCGGTAATGACGCGGCGCCGCAAATCACTCCCACCACCTCCATTCGCCTGGTTCCGGAATGTAGCTCATTGTTTAGGGGAGCATGCGAAAATCCGAATAGCGAAGACCAGAAAAGGGGAACCTGCCGGCGCAGTCTTCTCGATCCGTTATAAGGACACCATGCTGTTCAAATACGGTGCAAGTGACGCGAGGTTCCATAGCTCAGGCACAATGCCTTTCCTTTTGTGGCAGGCAATCGAAGAAGCCAAAAACGCGGGGGCAACGCAGTTTGATTTCGGCAGATCGGAGATCGAAAACAAGGGCCTTATCCGCTTTAAGAACCACTTCGGTGCAAAACAATCTGTACTCACCCACAAGGTCTTTCCTGCGGTGTTTTGGGAGGCGGGCGCAAATAGCTGGAGTCTGAAATACGCGAAAAAATTCTTTTCAGTATTGCCGGATGGCGCGCTGATTCTCGCTGGGAGGCTCATCTACCCGCACATAGGATAATTAGGTGCTCCTGACAATTGCAGACGCTCTTTTCAACCCTTTCAGTCGAACAGTGCCAGTCTGACCGCCCCACTATGAGTCTTTACTGCGTTTGCCGCGAAATGGCCCCACCCGCAACATTTCTGGCCCGATTCGACCCGCCAACTGGAAGGCCATGAATAGGTGTTCTTTCAAGAAGAGAATTTGCAGCGCTCTCCTCAGTCGTGAACCGTGAAAATCAAATAGCCCGACTTCCGAGAGCACTGAAAATAAAAGTAGGTCTTCGGCGCGTGGGTGTCCGACAATCGCGCCACGGAAGATGGGGCTGTTCCGAAACAGGATCCGTGTGGCCTCAAACAGATATGCCTTGGGATTCGAAGTGGCTTTGCCCGCGTAATCAAAGTACGGGCCATCCAGAACACGCACGTTTGGCATAACGTGTCCCTCAATAAGTATTTCTGTATCGGCAGGTGCCTCGACATCGATGCTCGGGCATTTGATGAGCTCCACGCTCTTCTCTTGCAACGCCCCGGCCAGCTCGTACTCGTCTTTCCCACCCGGATACCCTGCAGCGGCAGCGATAAACACGGCCTCGCTGACTCCAATTGCTACCGCTGCCTCCAGCGGTTTGCCCATTGCTTCTGCCTTCGCGAATTGTATTCCCAGGTGACTTTTCGAAGAGGTGCTTATAGTTGCTTGTCGAGGCCCTAAGACCTGCATGCGGTATACGCCGAGGTTATGTGAACCGTCTTCGGGGTCACGGCTAACATTCACGTGCCAGGTCCCGATGTAGCGGCCAGCATCACATATGTTCCAGTGTGGAACCGGCAACTTTAGGAGATCGACTGCTTCGCCTGCGAGAATGTTCTGGAAAATCGGACCGCTCTGCACGCGCGTGGGAGCGATCGGGTTCGCCACTCTCTTGCGCACCTGTCGGACCAACTCCTTGCGGCTTTTCCCTGCTTCCGCTGCGAGCGCAAGCCCAATTGCGGCGATGCTGATCAAACCATTGGTGAAGACTCGGTACCCGGGATAGTCCTTGATGTTTTCGAAGAGCAGTGGCGCCAAGTCGCTTCTGGTCATCTCTCCAAGCTCATATTTCCAATCGACTTGGCGACCAATACGGTGCAATTGCCCCCGTTCGTTAAGTTGCTCGATAAAACTTCGCAAGTCCATGGTCTTTCCGGAATCCAGCTCCCATCCTGTCAGTCTATGAGCCCAAGCATCGTAGGCAATAGGAATATTTCAGCTTAGTGTTCCGACAAGAGACCTAACTGAAGGGATGACCCCGCTCGCTGTTCGTTATCGAATGCTGCTAGCAAGTCCTCCGGCCTAGTAAACGCGGCCGGCCATGGACTCGCACAATCAGGGCTGAGAGCTTGCCTGTTCAGGGCAATTCCGGTTTCTAAGGATTTTCTTGGCTATTAGTTACTAAGCGCTTACGGAACGCTCTGGGAGTAGGCAACCGACTCCGCCCTGCTGCCCTTGAGGAATTTTTCAATCAAGCTTATGAAATGGGTTCGTTCCTGCTCTGTAAAATTCATCATTGCGGCTAAATGCTGACGCAGGACTGCTTCCCTGCGCTGTTCGGGCACATTTCGCAACTGTGCGGATACCGAGCACGCCGCTACACCCGCTTGCCAGCGCATGAAACCGTCGATCTGATCATCGATAAGCGCAAGCGCGCGAGGAATTTCCTCTTCGCGAGCTTTCTTGTTCTCCTCGACGACTTCCGTCAGGCCATCGATATCACTCAGCTGAATGTTGGGGACTTCTCTCACATCCACAGCAATGTTTCGTGGAACGCCGAGGTCCATCATCATCAGTGGACGATGTGCCCTGGCGACCATGGCCCTTTCCACCATCTGCCGGGAGATGATGGGTTCCGGAGTCGAGACCGAACTGACGATCAGATCCGGCCAATCCAAGACTTCGGGGAGTTTTTCCCAGGACAAAACCTCGCCTCCATAACGCCCCACCAAGGCCTTGGCATTCTCTAGCGTGCGGTTCAGAATCCGGAATTGCGGAACGCCTCGGTCGCACAGGTGTTTCACCACCTGCTCGCTCGTGACACCCGCTCCCACAATTAAGACGCGCTGATTTTCCAGGCCGCGCAAGAGTCCCTCCGCCTGCTTTACTCCCGCAAACGCCACGGACACGGGTCTGGTTGCGATCTGCGTCTCAGTGCGAATTCGCTTTCCCACTTCCAGCGCGGATTGGAATAGCCGGTTTAGTACACGCCCGGTGGCCCCATGATCCATCGCAGCCCGGTATGCTTCGCGGACCTGGCCGAGGATTTCTGATTCGCCCAGCAGCATCGAGTCCAGACCGGCTGCCACTCTATAGATGTGGCGTACCACCTCGCGATCCGTATGCCGGTATAGTGCGGCCTTGAATTCCTGTTGCGCGACCTGGTGATAGGACGCAATAAACGTCTCCATAGCACTCAGGTTGTCGGCTGTGGGCTCGCGAGTGACCCCGTAAACTTCCGTGCGGTTGCAGGTGGACAGTATGACCACCTCTTTCAGGATTCCGCGGGCACGCAACTGATCGGCGGCCTCGCAGGCCTGTTCAACGCGAAACGCGACGCGTTCGCGAAGCTCAATGCTCGCGGTACGGTGGCTGATCCCTATGAGCGCTATTTCCATGTCGATTGGTGGTGCCCGGCTTTGTCACACTTCGCGTGTGTCACGGTCTTTTTGCAATTGAACATTGTGAGTTTCACAATTCCACATCTCAGAGACGTGGACCTTCACCGCATATGTACGAGCGAGAGGCCAGCCGGGGGACAGCCGGGAGCGTGCCTACTGCAGCTCCTTGGCCGCTTCCTTTGCAAAATAGGTGATGATGATGTCCGCGCCGGCGCGTTTCATTGACGTCAAGGCTTCCATCATGATTAGCTTCTTATCGAGACGGCCAATTCGTGCCGCGGC
>MNIJ01000207.1 GCA_001919715.1 Acidobacteria bacterium 13_1_20CM_58_21 | reverse complement strand
GAAGATCATCGGCCAGCGAGTGGATCCTGACATTCTGGTGCTGCGAATCCCTTCGCTGGACGGCGGCCGCGCGGATGAAATTCGCAATCGCCTCCTCGATGCGGAAAAGCAGGGCATTCGCAAGGTCATACTGGATATGCGGGAATGCGGCCGCGGGGTGGTGTCCGAGGCGATTTCGACCGCTCGCCTTTTCATTCCTGCGGGCACGCTGACAACGTTGCGTGGCCAGACCGTCTCGACACAGGTTTTTTCAGCCGAGCCAAAACAGGTTATTTGGAAGAATCCCGTCTCCGTTTTGATCGACGCCACGACGTCGGGGGCCGCGGAAGTTCTGGCTTCCGCCGTAGTTGCGAACCATCGCGGGGACGTCGTGGGAGAGCGTACGTTTGGTCTCGCCTCTGAGCAGAAGCTCATCACGCTGGATGATGGCGCGGCACTGATCCTCACAGTCGCGAACTACTATAATCCCGGCGGAAAGTCGATCATGGAAGAAGGGGTCGTCCCAACGGAAGTGGTGCGCGCCGTCCCGGAGGAAGAGTCGGATGCCGCCGATGAAGAGGCTGCGCCGACACCGCAAACCCAGAAAGAACCCGGGCTCGGACCGCGCCCGCTTTCTCCGGAAGACTCCATCTTTCATCGAGCTCTTGACCTGTTGAAGGTTCCTGCGAAAAAGGCTGCTTAGTTTTCCGTGGGCCGACAGCCTGGCTCGGTTCAACCAAACTCCTATTGCTGTCGAATCAAGATAAGCGATTTCGCGCTGTTGGGAATTTCTTTTCTTCTCGCGGTTCTTTCCGGTGGTTGCAAGAAGAGTGAGGAAAACCGCCTCACGCCCGCACAAGTTCACCAAATCACGCGCGATCTGGCGGCGGCGGCCTCTGCGGCGGTACCTCCCGGGACGCCCATCAAACTCCGGCAAGGCGCTTCCAGTTGGCCACCCGGAAACAATGATTACCTGCGTATCGTGTTGAAGAATGACTCCAGGGCAGACGCCCAGCATGCCCTAGTCGCAAAGCTCATGCAAAATCTCCATACCGTCGCGACCAACAATCATCTTACGCAGGACCCGCCCACCCAGACCGGGGATCTGCTGCACTTCAAGCTTCGCCATTCAGGCGTGCCAACACTGGAAATCGAAATCGTGACGCGGGTAACACCCACGTCGACTGCGGGAGCGAAGAATTCCGGCGGAAACCCTGCGGGAGCGCGGCTCGCGATCATTATCGACGATCTCGGCAGCGACCGCGCCGCAGCCCAAGCCATCTTCGCTCTCGGTTATCACCTCACCCTTTCCGTCTTGCCCAATCACGAGCACTCCATGGACATCGCGAAGGAAGCGCATCGCCTTGGGTTTGAGGTAATGCTTCATTTGCCGATGCAATCGGTCGCCAACGAAACGCCGGAGGCGCAGGAATTACACCCGGGCATGCCGGCCTCTGAAGTTGCAGCACTTGTCGATCGATTTCTGCAAAATGTTCCGGACGTCGCCGGCGTCAACAATCATCAGGGATCACAGGCGACTGCCGACGCTGAGCTGATGGACGAGCTGATGCCGGTGCTGCGCGACCGTGACCTCTTCTACGTCGACAGCCGCACAACCGCCGCTACGGTAGCTTACGATACGGCACAGGACTTTGGAGTTCCCTCGGCCTTCCGCAACGTTCCCTTTCTGGACGACGTGGCTGAAGTGGCCACGGTCCGCGAACAGCTCCAATTAGCGTTGCGCGCCGCCCGCGAAAAGGGCCCGGTCGTGGCAATCGGCCATCCTCACGCCTCGACGCTCCAAGCTCTCGGCGAAGTTCTCCCGCGAGCGCAAGAACTAGGCGTCCATCTGGTGCTAGCCTCCGAACTGGTCCACTAATTAGGCTGTTTTCCTAAGTTCTGTGCGGGCTCTATTTTCTTGGCGGGGAAACGCACATGAATAGCGAGGGCAAGAATTCCCATAGTCAGAAAGCTGAAGACGCTGCCTTCGGGGCCAACCGTGCCGCCCGTGAGCCATGCAGCGCCGTGCAAGGAGGCATTCGATAAGTGTCCCGAGAAAACGACGCCGCTGTTCGGCACGGAGTAAAGGAATGTCTCGCCGAAATCAAAACTCGCGTGCCATCCCACAACCAGCCACAGATTACCGGTGCGGCGCAAGGCCAACGCGAAAATCAGGCCGATCGTGGCAACGCCCGCCGCCCCCACCCAACCTTCGCCGGGATTCCTCAGATGGACGGCCCCAAACAAGCACGAAAGCAGGGCCGCCGCAGGCCAGAAACCGATGGTCTCGGCGAGGGTGTATTGCGTGTATCCCCGAAACAAGAATTCTTCAAACAAGCCCACAAAAATAAAGAGGACCGCCCACAACATTCCCCAACGCAACAGCTCTTGGCCACACAGCGCAAGGTCACCAAAGGAATACCCGCCAAAGGCGGCGATCAAGCCAATCAATCCTGAAACTTCGAGCAATCCGATGAGGCAGCCCTGCCAGAACAACCTTCCGAACGCGCCTCTCAGCGGCAAGCCATAGGTGCCTGGAGAACGGCGCTCGATCTGAGCCATGATCAGGGCGGCACCAAAAACCACGCTGAAACTGAACACTTCGTACGCGAACCAATAGCGGAGAGAAAACCCTCCCGGTGTGGGGTGAATAAATTGCTGCAGGACGATTCCACCGCCGAATCCGAGCCCGGCCACGAAAGCCGCGTAAATCAACAGACGCCAGCCGCCGCGCACTCCTTTGTCATTCAGAAAAATCTTGCTGAGGATTCCTTCTGGAGGCCGAGCCTGAAAGCCGGGGGAGGGACTCGTGAATGGTTCGACGTCCAACAATCACCTCGAGCAAAGATCCATGCCCCGAATGGCTGTACGTGCTGGATGGTTCGCCGTAAGCAGGTTGGCTATTAACTCCAGACAGATTTTATCGAGGCCAACGGTCTCCGTGCGGATTAACTTTTCCCCGCGCTTCAATTTGATAGTAGCTCGGAGAAAGTTCAATTCCTCGACCGTCCTCCCAGGCAAATCTAAAAATCGGCCTAAATTTATTGCGCGATGCGGATCTCCGCTGCGCCAAGAATCCGCCGGCTCTTTTTTTCCTCGACGAAAACCACGGCCCTCAGGTTTTCGCGCTTCCATTCTTTCTGCAGAGGAACGGTAGCGACTCGAGCGAAGGAAGTTTCCCCTTCGGCCTTCGCTTCGCCGATCTTAGTCATGGAACGCACCACGGCGGCATGCTGGAGGTCTTCGCCGGCGTTCTCGCCGCGCTTCACGGCGGAGCGCAACCCCGTTTCCGTGATGGCCAGCCAGACTTCGGCGGCATCACGTTTTGCCGCTCCTTCCCGTTTTCCAACCTTCACGGAAAAGCTTACTGCTCCTGTTTTGTTCGCGCTACCTTGCTCCAGCGTCACCGGGATTTTTGTCCTGCCGGCGGCCTCCAAAATTGCCTGCCGCGCTTTTTCTGTACGACTGCCGACGAATTCCACCGTCCCGTCTACCACCATTTCTGGTGTGTACGGGCTACCGCTTCCGAGAACCCCGGAATAAAGGTATTGACGCAACGTCCAGTCCCGCGAGGAGAAAGGGTCGGTCCAACCCAAATCGTTCCAGTAGTCGACGTGCTCCTCCAGGGCGATCAACTCTACACTCCCGGCCTGCCGTTCTTCGGCCAGTTGCGCCAGCAAAGTATCCGCGGGTGGACAGCTTGAACAGCCCTCAGAGGTGAACAGTTCGACGACTACCGGGGTGCGAACCGCCCGACCGGAGAGCGCCGGTGGTCGTCTGAGGGCCATGGCGGCGAACAGAGAAACGGTAATGAGAGTTAAACCTGCCAATGGGTGTTTCATAGCCGTCTCCGCCTGCCAGCATATCTGATTTCAGGATCAGAAAAAGGTTACCGCACAAGGCGCTTCTCGATAACCGTTATACTGGGTTCTTACTGGTTATTTCCCGCTGGTTTAGACATCGCTTTCGGCTGGAGGTTCCGTCGATGCCTTATTCCAAGTCAGCCCCCCGACTGTTGGGCGGTCGACTCTCCCTCGATTTCGTTAACGAAACTCTCCCAGACGCGGAACTGTCCTGGGAACGCCTTGTTGACTTTCTGGAGTCAACCAAAATTGTCTCTGCCGAGCGCGGCACCCAGCTTCTGAATCTGCCGCAATCCGACCCGCAGGCTGCCGCAGCGCTGCTCTTGAAGGCCCGACGGCTGGGCTCCACCCTGCGCAAGGTGTTTATGGCCATGCTCCGCAAGCAAAGAATTGCCGGAGAATGGGTTGAGCCGGTAAACGAAATACTACGCATTACCGAGGGGCACGATGAACTCATCGCTCAGGATGATTTTTGGAAGATCGAATTCGTCGCGCGGGAGGGAGGCCTGGACTGGTTGCTCGCCGCAGTGGCCCGATCCGGGGCGGAGACTATTGCTGAGGGCCTCCACGCGCGCCTGCGGATTTGCGCCAATCCGCGGTGTGGTTTGTTCTTCTACGACAATTCGCGGACGCGCCGCCGCCGCTGGTGTTCGATGGCCGTTTGCGGCAATCGCAGCAAAGTGGCTGCTTTTGCCCGCAAGCACGGATCGGCGCGCAACCCACCCTAGCGCATGGGATCCGCCGCTACTTCACGTACACCGGCGATTCCCCTCGTGACCATGGATCGTAGGTATGCGCGAACACCAAGCGGTCCGCCAAAGGCGGATGCGAATAGAGCCAGAAAGTGATGAACGGCGGCGGATTGGGGTCGGAGAGATCCAGTTCGCCGAGAACCTGAAAGGCGTGCGCCGCAACCTCGGCCGAATCCGGAACCAATCCGTGGATGACTTCCAACCCGTAAACGTCCGCGGCATGTTCCTGCATCCGGCTATAGCCGCTGATGACCGGCGAAGAAACAAACAACAGCACTTGTAGCAGCAAGAGCAACACGGCAAGCGAGGCCCAGTCCTCCTGCCCGTAGAGCTGCCAGTCCCTGGCCCAGCGACCAAGCGCCCAGTGCAGGCCTCGAAACAGAAAATAGAGCGCCACCAATAGCCCTGCTGCTCCCAGCAAAAAACCTTGACGAACGTGCCCGAGGGCATAGTGTCCGAGCTCATGTCCCACAATGAAGAGGGATTCATCGTTCGAAGTCTTTTGAATCGCGGTATCCCAGATCACCACACGTTTCGACGTTCCCAGGCCCGTCACGTAGGCGTTGATGGCGTTCGTTTTCCGGCTCGCTACCATCAAGAACATGCGGTCCGGCGGAATGGGAACACCCGCATGTTTCGTTAGTTTTTCGATGGCCCCAACCAGATCAGGATGCTCCTTGGCCAGTGGCTCGAATTTGTCGAACAGCGGATCGATCACCAGGGGGGTGAGCACGATCAGCCCCAGGAGAATCAAGACGGCTGGAAACCAGAAATACAACCACCAGCGCCGCGGGCTGCGCCGCATCGCGGCGAACAAGATCAGGACCACAACGATTCCAAACGCGGTGCTGAGAGACTCCCCCTTGGTCCAATCCCAGAACCACGAGCCCCAACCTTGAATGGATTGTTCATAGTGCAAGGAAAGCGAATGCCAATAAAGGCGCAGAGGCAGGTCCACAACGTCGATGGTCAGGAAAAGCAACGGGACGAAAACCAGTCCCTGAACCCACTTTTTGTCGCTGACCGTTTCAGCGATGTCTCGAAACTTCGCCGCCCAGCCCAGCCGAAGGATTAAGAAAAGAAAGAGTCCGCCAAGAAGATAAGAGGCGAAGTACAGAGTGTACCCCGCCCGCGAGTACGCCACCGCCTTTGCTTGGCGCCCATGCGAAAGCGTGTATTGTTCGGTTCTGGTCTGTTCGGTAGTTTTCGATTCCGAAGGCAAACTCTCGGAGGAACTGGCTTGCTCGGGCGGTGCTTGGGCTGCTGGCGTTGCCGGATGCGCGGATGGCGCGGGGCCCGCAAAACCTTCTGACGTCGTCAGAAGAGATAGACACCCACAAAGAATCAGCGCGAAACGGTGTATGGAGATCCACCGTCCCATAGCAGCACCTCACCTTTTTCCTCACCCTAGTTTCCGCGCGGTTCCGACCAAGGGCCGCGAGTATGCCGCACCAATATTCGAACGGCAAGCTTTCATCCTAGTGACTTAGACGGTGGCAAAGAGGGAGCGTTTCTGCCTGGTGGTCAGCCAACGGCTAAGGAGTGGTCTTTGGATGCGTCGTTTTCAGGCAGTAGTTGCGCACGGCACCCGTTGTCGCCAATCCGAAATGCACGACGGAGGTCCAGCGTTCCAGTTTGTGATGGCCGTAGCGATGGAATAAATACGACACCCCAATCGAAACACCAGTTCCCGCCGCCTCGACCACTGCAAAAGCTGCGTGATTGTCCACCACATCGTTGGTAACCAGGATTTCCTGGTCTCCGCGCCTCCTCAAGTTCAACGTTGAAAAATAATCGAACGTGCGCGCCGCCCCGACGCCTGCAAACAACCAATCGTTCTTCTTGTCCCAAAAGTGGTGCGCTGGCGGCTGTTCCTGATGCCTGCCAGCAGGAGCGACGACGACGGGCGCTAGTGTCGATGCTTCGTGCGCCGGCACCTGACCGCCGACTCTGCTCGCTCCCATGCTGGCTGCCAGAGCTAGCAGCAAGCTGATCCTAAAATTCAGCAATTCTTGCGCCTCGGGGGTATGCCTATCTCTCAGTTCAGTATAATAGCCTCGGCGCTAGTTTGGTGCCCTGATGGGCGACTTCCCATCCGTGAATCGCCTGGCATGCCATTCCGCTCCGGAGGCATTCAATCTGACCAATGCGGGGCAATTCGGCCAGCCCAACAACAATTTCGGCAGCAGTTCGGCGGGCAAGGTCACCTCCTTGCTGGCGACCCGCGCGTCATGCAGTTCGCGCTTCGCCTGGCCTTTTGAGCTGGCGCTAAAGCACGGGACAATTCACCGGTCTTCGTCCCGGAGGACTCGGTCGAGTTCTCCGAGTTCTCTCCTGGCAGCTTTCGCTCTCCCGACCCGCCGGTCGGTTCTCGGGTCCCTTGGTGCTACCAAAGTTGGCTTCCAGCGAGAATTCCTCTTGCTTGGCGCGCCAATTCTGTTTACATCTGCTTTTCATGAGCCGCTTGTTCGCGCTAGGAGCTTCTTGATGCGTTCTCGCTCGCCGCTGATTCTTGTTCTGTTGATTCCATTTCTTCTCTGGACTGCGAGGGCATCAAAATCCCCGCCTGTCCCGCTCCGACCGGGCACTCGCGTTCTTCTTGATGCGCACAACTGCTATCCGTACTTCGAATGGTGGTCCGACCGCATCGACCGCGCCCTTTCTGCGGGCACTCCTCTTGCTATCGAGCAGGACTTGCTGTGGGCCAGGAATCCGCGCACCGGCAAGATGGCGTCGCTGTTGAGTCACGGGGCTCCGGCTACGGGAGCCGAACCCGAAATGCGCGAATACTTCTTCGAGCGGGTTCGTCCCATCGTCGAAAACGCTCTTCGCGACGGAAACCGCGGAGACTGGCCGTTGATTACTCTTAATCTGGATTTGAAATCCGAAGAACCTGAACATCTGGCAGCAATCTGGCAATTGCTCTTCGAATACCAGGACTGGCTCACCACCGCTTCCCGCAGCAATACCATCGAGCGGATGGAACCCCTGGATGTCCGTCCGATTCTGGTCCTGACCGGCGAGTCGGACGCCCAAAAGGCCGTCTTCTACGATCAAGTTGCCGAGGGATCGCGTTTGGTGGTCTTTGGAGCCGTGCGCACGAACACGAACGATCCCTCCGCCCCGCCGCAAGTGCTCGCGGCAAATCCCGCCGATAACTATCACCGCTGGTGGAACAACAGTTGGCGCGTTGTTGAGCCGGCCGGCCAGCCCAACGCCGGCGATTGGACTCCGGAAAAGGATGCGCGTCTCAACCAGCTGGTTCGCTATGCCCACGCTCACTATTTGTGGATTCGTTTCTACACCCTGGACGGGGCAACAAAAGCGGAGCTCAGTTGCAACGGCTGGTTCAGCAGCTACAACTTCGGTTCGAAGGATGCGGTTCAGAAGCGCTGGGAAGCAGCCGCCAAAGCCGGCGCAGACTACATTGCCACCGACCAATACGAAGTACTGGAAACGATCCTAAAAGCGCGGAAATAGAAAGCGTTTTTTCTCCCCATCTCCGCCTGCCGATCCGTCGAATGGCCTTCGCCTGCCTTCAGCGGAACCAGCAAACTCGCTCTCTTTATTCCCTATACCCTGATTCCAAAGCACTTAACTGGCTCCGTTGGCTCATTCGCACCGCTTCGATAGTTCGGATTGTCATTCCACTCTTGCCGGCGTATCTTGAGATTTGACCCAGCTCAGATTCATCAGGAGTAGCACGATGCTGCGCCGTATCCCTTTGCGCCTTGGCCTGCCGGTTGTTCTCTCACTAGCGCTGCTTCCCGCCGCTGCCTTTGCTCAATCCGAGGATGCTCCGTCCGTTGCCGAAGTCGCCCGCCGCGCTCGCGAGCAGAAGAAAACACAGGCGAAACCTGCGAAAGTCATTACCGAAGACGATGTGAAGCCGGTGGCGCGGTCGAATTCCGCTACTCCGGCTCCGCCCGAGGCCGCCACAGCGTCCGGAGCGCCCGCCCAGCCGGCATCATCCACGGCCAGTACCGCCAGCTCTTCTCCGGCACCAGACGCCAAGGATCAAAAAGATTCGAAGGAAGTGACCGAATTGAAAGCCCAGATAAAACAAGTCCAGGGCGATGTCGACCTACTTCAGCGCGAACAATCGCTGGAACAGGACAAGTATTATTCGAATACCGATTACGTCCACGATACGGCAGGCAAAGCGAAAGTGGAGACCCTAAAGCAGCAGGTCAGCGACAGGCAGGAGGAACTCGAACATTTGAAGACCCGCCTGGCGGCATTGCAGCCGACCGAGAGCGGTTCCACGAGCACCCCGCCGAAACCGTAGTTCCATCCCTCGAGTACTCGATTAGGCCGCTGGTGGTGAGAAATGCGGCTAATCAATCCCATGAATTCGCAGGCTGACGAGCTGATCGACGCTTAAGTTTTTCATTCCACGCGATTGCAGGCCAGTGATGAAATCGGGCGTGACTCCGTGAATGCGCATGGCGATCAGTTGATCAGGCTCCGGATGAGAGTATCCCAGCTTCTGAAGCTGGCCGATGAAATCTGGCGACACTCCATGAACCCGGAAGGCAATCAACTTGTCGAGGTCCAAGTGCTGGTAGCCTTGCTTTTTCAATTGCTCCACCCATTCCGGCGTGGCCCCATGAATTCTCATGGCGATGAGCTTGTCCGCGTCGGGCTGATAGCCCGCCTGTTTGAGACTGCGCACCATTTCCGGTGTCACGCCGTGAATGCGGAAGGCAATGAGTTTGTCGCTCTCCAGGACATTCAGCCCCGCCGAGCGAATCCCCGAAATGAACTCCGGAGACACGCCATGAATGCGGAAGGCAATGAGTTTGTCGCTGTCTGAAACGTTCACACCCGCTGCACGAATGCCGGCGATGAACTCGGGGGTCACGCCATGAATCTTGAAAGCGATGAGCTTGTCCGTGTCCAGCCCCTGCAGGTTTTCGGCTTTGACGTCCCGGGCAAATTTCAGACTGACATCGTGGATGGCCATGGCCCATTGTTTGTCTTCGTCAATCCGTTCGAAACCAAGCGACTTCATCTCCGGCAGGTACTTCGGGTCAGCTAGGAAATGAAACAGCCCCGCGCCCTCGCCGTCATGCAGAAACCCCTCGCATTCGAATTTTCCTGCGTCCCGCGCGATCGTAAAATGAACTTCTTGTCGGCCGGATTTGGAAAAATCCAATCCCGAGAAATCGCTTGCCGGCCAGTCTGAGCTGTGGTGAAAGTGATGCCCGGCGCGGGAATCCATCAAAGAAAACTCCACCTTCCCCGGAGTGTCAGAGCGCCGGATAGTCCAGTCGCCGCTCTCTGTCTCGCCGCCGAGAGCCTTGGCGACAGCGAGGATAACGCCAGCGATTACCAGGATAAGACCGATGGTTCGTTGCAGATTCATAGGACCTCACTCCTCTTTGCGATGCCCGCCAAACTCACAAAATGTCTGCGTGCTTGAGCGCCATCAACCTGTCCAGAGTCAGATTCTGAAACCCGTGCTTGCGGGCCTTCTCGATGAACTCCGGCGTGATCCCTTGTACTTTCGCACCGATCAGCTCGTCCGAATGCAGGTCCCTGAAGCCCGCCGCTTGCATCGACTTTACGTACTCTGGCGTGATTCCCTGCACCTTCATCCCCATCAGCTCGTCGGTATTGGGTTTAAGCCCCGTGGCTCGCATCTCCTTTACATAACCCGGCGTCACACCCTGGACCTTCAACCCTATGAGGTCATCGGCGCTCGGTTGCAATCCCAAGTCGTGGAATTCACGGATATATTCCGACGTAACTCCCTGCACTTTCATCCCGATCAGTTCATCGATGTTGAGGTTGGAATCGAAGGCCCTCATCTCGCGAACGTATTCCGAGGTGATGCCCTGCACACGCATGCCCACGAGTTCGTCCGGAGTAGGTTGCAATCCCAGCTCATGAATTTCTCTCACGTACTCCGGAGTGACACCCTGAATCTTCATGGCCATCAATTCATCCACGGTCAGGTTCTTGAAGCCCGCCGCCTCCATCGCGTCCAGATAGGACTGCTTCTTATTGAGGTCGTCGCTGGCCGTCTGCTGATCTTTGTTTTTGTTCGTCGACGTCTTCGCCGTGGCCGTCCCCGAGGATTTTGCCGCTTGTGCGGTGCGCTCCTTCGCCGCAGCAGGTTCGGGCCTGACAACTATCACGCTGCCGCTTCCTTGTTCCTGTCTCGGAGATGCGCCGGCTCCCAGCGCAGCATGCGCGACTCCCAGAAATGCGTGACCCGCCAGCAGTGCTCCCACGAGACAGGCGAAACCGGCCGCCAGTCCCGCTACGCGAGTTCTGCCCCTAGCTCCATCCCATGCGAGCACTCGCAAGACGCGTTGCGCAAGCGGGCCGCGATTGGCGGCCATCATCAATCGAGGAGCCGTCCGCCATTCTTCCATCAGCGTGAGTGCCCGCGCGTAATTCACGGCGTCGCCGCAAAGGGAGATGGCCTCGTCGTCGCAGCAGTTCTCGCGCTCGGCGCGAATTCCCTGGCTCACCCACCAGACCGCCGGGTGGTAGAACAGCAGCGTTTCTGCGGCCATCTGGAAAAGATTCACGAAACAATCGAGGCGGCGAATGTGCGCCAGCTCATGCGCGATGACCGCTTCGATTTGCTGTTCGGTCAAGCCGGTCAGCGCCCTCACCGGCAGCAGCACGACGGGACGGAACCATCCGAGTACCGCTGGAGCGTCCAGCCCATGGCACTCGCAATACTGGATGACACGGTCGAGGCCCATCGCTCGTTCGAGCGCCAGACATCTCTCGTACAGCTCTCGTCCGACCGGTTTGACCTCTTTCTGCCGCATCCTTTCGATCACAAACAATCCGCCCGCGGTTCTCAGGCTCAGCAAAAGGACGCCCAGAAACCACGCTTCCACCAGCCACAACATGGCGCTCGGCTGTACGGCGCGAGATTCGGCAACCGGGGCGAGGGAGCTTGACAGGGCGATGGCGTTTCGGGTGAACGTTCCCGCCCACGTCGAAGCTCCTCCCGCCCCAGTCCGCACGTCCGGATTCGATTGCACGCGCAACCACGTGAAGGTGATGACCGGCGAGACCATCATCAAAACGAGCGCGCTCACCGCCAGCGCGTAACGCGCCGGCGCGCTTCGGCAAACCGCGGTCGCCACGGCAAACAGAGCCGCCAGCCCCGCGCCCTGCCAGATGAAATGCAACAATGTCCAGCCGAGCGTCCGCAGAACCTCTGGCGAAATCCAATTCAGGAGGTTGGTCATCGGCTTCTCCCCTCGTACTCGTCCAGAAGACGGCGCAGCTCATGCAGCTCTTTCTGGGACGTCCGCCGACCTTCCAGCGCATGAAGCATCAATTCGCTCGCCGACCCTTCGAACACCCGCTGCAGGACGTCCCTAGCGAGTTGCCGCTTTGTTTCCGTCGCCGGCTGGCATGCTTGGTAAACGTGGGCCCGTTGCTCTTCGTTTCTGCGCACGCTACCTTTGGCGGTCATGATCTGCAAAAGCTTTAGAACCGTGGTGTAGCCAAGTGACTTCCTTTCCCGGAGCTCCTGGTACACCTCGCGGACCGTGGAAGGTCCGCGCGCCCAAAGGACGCGAAGAATTTCAAGCTCGGAAGCCGTGGGCTTTTGGAGAGGTTCTTGGTTCATGGACCGAGACTATTACGAAGACTTTCGTATTGTCAACGAAAATCTTCGTACTGGTTTGCCCAGCCGCCCTGCCTGGGTGTGCGGCAAAGCGGACCCTTCTAGCAGTGGTCCTAAATCACTGCTGGCTACTTCGGCTCCAGCACCAGCGGTAGTCCGTTCTTCGGATTCCCGATAATCACCACTTTGGCGTTCGAGCTCGCCGCCAGCTTCTCGGTGGCTTCGATGCCCTTCCATTCGAGCAGCTGCGCGCTGATCCCCGTCGCCACGATTCTCTGAAAGTCCGCAATGCCCTGCGCTTCGATGCGCTTGCGCTCGGCCTCCTGCTTTTCCTTCTGCAGGATGAAGCTCATCCGCAGTGCGTCCTGCTCCGCCTGCTGCTTCGCTTCGATCGAGCCTTTCAGCATGGCCGGCAATTGCACATCGCGCAGCAGCACGTTCTCCACGATCACGCCCCGCGGTGCGAGTTGCGCTGTCAGTTCGTCCTGAATCTGTTGCTGCACCAACTCCCGCGCGTTTGTGTATAACGCATTCGCCGAATGCGCCGAAGTCGACGCGCGTATCGCCGCCCGCAGTGTAGGCTCCACGATTTTCTCCGCGTAATTATCGCCCACGGTCTGGAAAACGAACGCTGCTTTGTCCTTGTCCAGCCGGAACAGTAGCGACGTGTCTAGCGCCAGAATCAGTCCTTCGTTCGAAGGCACGTTGGCGCTCTCTTTGACGGATTGTGTCTGAATAGAGAGTTTTTGCACCGACTTCAACGGATTAACCAGGTGAATTCCCTCCGGCAGCGTTTCACCGGTCACCCGCCCGAACAGCGTCAACACGCCCACATTTCCGGTCGGAATCGAAGTCGTGCTGGCCATGAGCAAGATGATCGCCACCAGCAGAATTGCTAGCTGCAATATTCTTTTCCCCGCGCCGCCCAAGTTCATCCTCGGCAATCCTTCACCGCCCAAATCAAACCTTGTCGTCGTTGGCATTTTTCCCTCCGTCCTGCGGCTCATGCGCACAAACTTCGAGCCGCAGCACTCTCAATCCTGGATACGCAAGAAGTGTCCTCTCGATTTCCTTGGCGCTTTCGCGCTCGCTGGCGGTTTCGCACGGCCTATCTTCCACAAGTCACCGGTCCGGAGCCTCCCTCAGAACCTTACCACAATATCTGGTAGTCTTTTCTCTTGACACCACAGGTCGCTCACGGCACAATTCCGGCCATAAGGTTTGCTTGCCTGAGCATTTTGTTTTGAAAAGGATTTTCCAGGTGCTTTTTCCACCAGGGATTTGGTCGCTCAGGGGCGCTCAGAACTTTTTCTAGTTGACGCCGCGAAGCGCTCGCATCTGGGCCGGCGCCCAGGATGGAGAGAAAATGGAATACTTGCCCGGCTTTACGGTGCAATGCATCAATCCGCAATGCGAAGCCCGCGGTCACTGGCTCCGGGCCGATATCACCGCTCCCACTTCCAATGACGGCCGCTGTCCCTGTTGCGGCGATTTTCTCCGCAACGTTCCGCCGCCGCTCGGCCCGCGCTTCCGCATGCGTCCCCGGTCGCTCACCGCACGCCCGCCCCTGCGTCCTCGCCCCCGGTGAGCGATGCGGTCGGTCAATAAACGCGGGGAACTTCTCCCCTGCTTGCGGCCTGTAGTTCTACTGACGCGCTCAAATTTGTTCTCCCGGAATCTGCAAACCTGATGGCACCATAGCCGGAGCGTTCTGTTGGCAGACCGAAGACCAACCGATTCGCGAAAGCTATGATCGAATCGCGCACGAGTGCGCCCGCAGAATTTTGAGCGAGCTTCAGCACAACCCGCTAGATCGCGAACGGGCGCAGTCGCTTGGCCGCTGAGTGTGGGACTCTGGGCCGCAGAAATGAACAGGGCCATATCCCCGGCCTAGAACGCCGGGGCTTTTTCGGCCCACATGGTAAACTAAACCCTCCGGAGACGCCGCCATGGCCCGCGCGTGTCCGCTAAGCACACGTGAACCAGACCCAACGAATCGCCGATGCCTACCGCGCCGCGACGATCAAAGCCGCTTGGTATGGACCTTCGCTCGCTGAGCTGTTAGCAGAGATTTCGCCTGACCTTGCCACCGCGCCACCTGCTCCAGGGGCGCATTCAATTTCGGCGTTGCTTCAACATTTACTCCTTTGGAATGAACGGGTTCGAAATGCCTCCGACAGCAATCCGCTCCCGCGCTGGCAGCCCGAAAAGGAATGGGCCGAGCCAGCGATTCCCTGGAACGAACTGGTTACCCGCTGGAACCAAAGTCGCGACCTGCTCGAAGAGAAGATTCGGAATTTTCCCCTCGAAGATTTGGCCCAACAGGTCGCCGGGCGCAGCTATCCCTACGAAACGATGCTCCACGGAATCGTGCAACATGCCATTTACCATTCCGGGCAGATCGCCATGGTCTTGAGCATGTTGCGGTCGCGATCCCGGTAGCGCCAACCCTCGGGGGGAAGTGCTGCGGCACGAAGGAGATCGCCCGACACCTGCAGCAAGACGGTTATTGGAAGTGCGGGAATGGGGCGGGCTGATGCGGCTCCGATCTGTTCGGCGGCCAGGTTGCCAAGTCCCGTTCGGATAATCGAAAACTTGCGGAGTTTGATTTCACAGGCGTGCTTGCGGCGGTTGGGACAGGAGAGACGCGTCGCGGACCCTGGCGAAACAACCGGGAATTCTTCTCCAATTGGTAGGCCCGAAACTGCCGACCAGATCGCTCCAGGGCGCGGCCTCGTCACCAGTCATGAACTAGCGCTCACCATTCGACGAGGCCTTTCTCAAACATTTCCTCGTCGCTGAGCCACAGATCGGGGATGTTGGCTGAGCCGAGGCGTAGAATATCTTCCAGCGCGCCGCGCACTTCTCTCAAATGGAAATCCAGGCCGATGCCTTCGAGCAATTCGATCAGCGCCCGCGCGCCTTCCGCCAGCACCGGCTTCGGAAGTGCGCTGGCCCCGAGCCAAGGGCGTTGTTTGCGCTCCGCATGGTTTCCAGAGTCTTCCCGATCCAGCCAGTGATAGGTCATGATGTAAATGGCTTGGGGTCCCACACCATGCCTCACGATGTGGAGGAACCCGCGGTTTTTGCGTTTTGGCGGAGCCAGCCGTGCTGCTACTCCTGAGCCGGAGGGGAGGGCGCTCATCGCGTTTGTGCTCGCATTTCTCCTTTCCTTTTCAGCTGCATCCGCTCGTGCTGCCGCAGTTCTCACATTTGTAGCAAGCGCCGTTCGGCACCATCAGCATGCCGCACTCGCTGCACGCAGGCGCGCCCTCGTGGGCATTGCTTGGCTTTGGCGTGGACAACGCCATTTTCATGGCATCCAGCGCCGCTTTGTTCATCGGTGGCAGGGTGGCCGCGGCAGCTGAAACAGCGGCATTCTCGGCCGGGGCCAGGCCGTTCAACTTCAAATAATCCGCGGATATGAACCGCCCGCCCAGCCACCGCGCGATGTAGTCCAGCACCGAGGAAACAAATCGGATGTTCGCGTTCGCGGTGATGCCGGATGGTTCGAAACGCGTGTTCAGCAGCTTGTCCACAAACACTTTTAGCGGCACGCCATACTGCAGCCCGAGCGAAATGGTCAGCGCCAGTCCGTCCATTACGCCGGAAAGTGTCGAGCCTTCCTTGGACATCTTGATGAAGATCTCGCCGGGCCGCCCGTCGTCATACATGCCGACGGTGATATAGCCCTCGTGCCCTCCCACGCTGAACTTGTGCGTCACCGATGCGCGTTCCACGGGCATCTTCTCCCGCTGTTGCCGCGCAAACAGCTCGCGCTGCATTGGTTCCAAAACGACCGCTGCTTCGGCCTGCTTTTCTTCTTTCTTCCCGCCGGCATTGAGCGGCTGAGAACGTTTCGAATTGTCGCGGTAGATGGCCACGGCCTTCAGCCCCAGCTTCCACGACTCAATATACGCGTTCATGATGTCTTCGACGCTGGATTCCTCGGGCATGTTGATGGTCTTCGAAATCGCGCCGGAGAGGAACGGCTGCGCCGCCGCCATCATCTTCACGTGCCCCGTCCAGTTGATCGAACGCCCGCCGCCCGGCGGAGCCAGCGAGCAATCGAACACCGGCAAATCCTCGGCCTTCAGGTATGGTGCGCCTTCGATTTTTCCGTTCTTGTCGATGTAGGAAACGATCTCGCTGGTCTGCTCCGGCGTGTAGCCCAGCTTCATCAGCGCCTGCGGCACGGTGTTGTTCACCATCTTGATCAACCCGCCGCCCACCAGCTTCTTGTATTTCACCTGCGCCAGATCCGGCTCGATCCCCGTGGTGTCGCAATCCATCATGAATCCGATGGTGCCGGTCGGTGCCAGCACGGTCACCTGCGAATTCTTGTAGCCATACTTTTCGCCGTGCGCCAGCGCGGTGTCCCACGATTCTTGAGCCGCCAGGAACAATTCCGTCTGCACATGCTCCGGCTGGATGCCGCGCATCGCGTCGCGGTGCATGCGGATCACCTCCAGCATGGGCTCGCGGTTCACTTCGTAACCCGGGAACGGCCCCATTTTTTCAGCGATTCTCGAAGATTGCGCGTACGCTTCACCGCACATCAGCGCCGTGATCGCGCCGGACATATCGCGACCTTCGTCGGAGTCATACGGCAGCGCCATGGACATGAGCAACGCGCCAAGATTGGCATAGCCCAATCCGAGTGGCCGGAAGTTATGCGAATTCTCCGCGATCTTGGGCGTCGGGTAACTCGCGTTGTCCACCAGGATTTCCTGCGCGGTAATGGTAACGTCCACCGCATGCTTGAACCCCGCGACGTCGAACTGCCCGCTGGCGTTGACATACTTCATCAAATTCAATGAAGCCAGGTTGCAGGCGGTGTCATCCAGGAACATGTATTCCGAGCAGGGATTGCTCGCGTTGATCCGCGCCGTGTTCTTCGCCGTGTGCCAGCGGTTGACCGTCGTGTCGTACTGCATCCCGGGGTCGCCGCAGCGCCACGTCGAATCCGCAATCTTCATCATCAAATCGCGCGCCCGCAGCTTTTCATTTGGCTGCCCGTCGATGACGTTCTTCGTCCACCAATCCTTGTCCTCGGCTACCGCGCGCATGAAGTCGTCCGTCACGCGCACCGAATGATTTGCGTTCTGGAAGAAAATCGAACTGTAGGCGTCGCCGTCAATCGCGCTGTCGTAGCCCTGCTCGATGAGCACATGGGCCTTGCGCTCTTCCTTCATCTTACATTCGATGAACTCGACGATATCCGGGTGATCGATATTCAGGATGACCATTTTGGCCGCGCGCCGCGTTTTTCCGCCGCTCTTGATCACGCCCGCGAAAGCATCAAAACCCTTCATGAAACTCACTGGGCCAGACGCAATTCCGCCGCCAGACAGGGTTTCCTTGCTTCCACGCAGGGTCGAGAAGTTCGTTCCCGTGCCCGAGCCCCACTTGAAAAGCATTCCTTCGGTGCGCGTTAGCCCCATGATCGATTCCATGCTGTCGCTGACCGAATTGATAAAGCACGCCGAGCACTGCGGCTTGGGTTGCACGCCCACATTGAACCACACCGGCGAATTGAAGCTCATCTTTTGCTCGACCAGCAGGTGGGTCAGCTCATCGCGGAAGGCATCCCGCGACGGCATGTCGGCAAAGTACCCGCACTCTTCGCCCCATCGCACAATGGTATTCACAACGCGGCCGATCAGTTGCCGCACCGATCCTTCGCGCTGGGCCGTGCCGGGCTTTCCGTGGAAATACTTGCTGGCGACGATGTTGGTGGCCGTCTGCGACCAGCTCTTTGGCACTTCAACGTCTTCCTGTCGGAAGATCGTCACGCCCTTCTCGTTTCCAATCAATGCCGTGCGCTTCTCCCATTCGACCGCGTCGAAGGGAGACTTCTTCCCATCGGCAAAATACCGCTGGAAGCTCAGACCTCTTCCCGCGCCACCCGCGGCGTTCTCTGCGGCCGTATCCGTGGCAGGGGAATTCCCTCTCAATGCATGTTTCACCGTGGCCATCCGTCCCTCCGCGCTCTGGGGGGGTCCCCACTTGCGCTGGGGAACCCTCTCATCTTACTCCTCTGCGTCTCGACCGACGTATCGCGGCGTTGCTCGGCGTCTGGGCCAAAGGTAACGCCACTTTGATGCCATCGGATCGTGAAAGCGGGCAGTGAAAAAAAAGCCGACCGTTATACGGTCGCACTTGAGTTCCGGCGCAAAACGCCAATGCTCTGCCGCTGGCCGCTGATTCACACGCAGCCTAACAGCAGGTGCTCCGCCTCAAATGTGCGGGCGCGGAACTGGTACCTCGCGCTCGATTTTTTTCGCTTAGAACCCGGGCCGCTTCCTGGCTCACACAGACCTGATCTCTCCAACTCGGCCCGTTTGGCGCTTCCACGTCCCCCTGACTCTGGAATCGCAGTATCAACGGATAAAAATTCGCTGTCAAGAGGAAAACGCAAAATATGGTTGATGTTTTCCGTCTGCGTCTATTTGTAGTGGTGCGATTCCTCGACAACCGCTTCACTGTCAACACTTTTCCCCTCGTTGCCGCTCACGCTACACTGTTTGTTATTCTCAACATGCCGCGCACCCCGCCATCGCTAGCCATCCTGCTTCTTCTCCCGCTTCGCCTTTTTCTGCAAACCGCCACGCCAACCGCCGCCGCGCCCGTCCTGCAGCCGGCCTGCGGGCAGAAACTGCACGTCGCCGGAATTCCCAACGCCGGGAAAATTACCGACCTCCTCTATCGCGGCGCACAGCCGAAAGAAGTAGGCCTCTCTGAGCTAAAAATGTTGGGCATCAACACGATCGTCGATCTGCGCGCCGAGGACCCTAAAAAAGTCGCATGGGAGCGCAAGCATGCCGAATCGCTGGGCATACGCTTTGTCCACATCCCCGTCACCGGCTGGTCTCCCCCAACCAACGAACAGATTATCCAGTTTCTCTCCTTATTGCGCAGCGCACCGGGCCACAAGATTTTCGTGCACTGCCGTTTGGGTGAGGATCGCACCGGCGTTTTCATTGCCACTTATCGCATGGCCTTCGAAAAATGGCCTGCGGAACAAGCCCTGAAAGAAATGTATTTCTTCGGGTTCAACGGCTTCTGGCACCCGGCGATGAAATCTTTTATCCGCAATTTCCCTGGGCGGTTAGCTTCGGCACCCGCTCTTGCTCCGGTTCGCACGCTGACTTCTCAACCCGGAGGCGCTGGTGCGTCCGGGACGAGCCCGCCATCATCTGCAAAGCCATGCTCGGTCATAACGTCATCAGAATCTTAAGGGTAGAGCTCTCTAAGCACCAGCCTTCTTGGTAGTACTTCGGTACCCTTCTCGGCAGGACGCTTGCTCCATTTAATGGAGCAAGCCCATCGCCCATCATTCTGGCGGCACAGTATTAGCGAATCTGAGGGAGCGAACTTCTTGCAGGTTGGACGCTACGAAATTCTCGAAATCATCGGCACCGGTGCGCATGGCCGCGTGGCGCGCTCCCACGATCCGCTGATCGGCCGGCTGGTGGCCATAAAGCTTTTTCCCAAGGAATTGGCGAGCGGCGCAGCACGTCAGCGTTTCCTTCAGGAAGCGCGTGTCGTCGGCCAGCTTTCCCATCCGTCGATCATCACGCTCCACGATATGGGCATCGACGAAGCCACCCAAACGCCCTATCTGGTAATGGAATTTCTGGAAGGTCAGCCCCTGGATCGCATTTTGGATAAGGGTAGCATTCCTTTTTCGAGGGCCTCCGCGTGGGCCGCGGAATTGGCTTCGGCGCTCGGTGTGGCGCACCGCAAGGGTGTGATTCACGGCGACGTCAAGCCCGCCAATGTGCTGATCACCGATGACGGCCGCGTGAAGTTGATGGACTTCGGCATGGCGCGGCTGGCCAGCCGCGATTCCGCCGCCACGCCGCTGGTCGGTACACCCGCCTACTGGTGCCCCGAGCAAATCATGGGTAAACCCCAGGACGCGCGCTCCGATCTTTTTTCCCTGGGCGTCGTTCTCCACGAAATGGTGACCGGCCAGCGGCCCTTCGACGCCGATTCACTGCAGGGCATTTGCGGCCGGGTGCTCTCTTCGACGCCGCTCCCACCCTCGCATGCGAATCCTTCGCTGCCTGCGGCGTTTGATGAAGTGGTCTCCCGCTGCCTGGCAAAAGATCCGTCCGCGCGTTACGCCACCGGCGAAGCTCTCGCGCAAGATCTCTATCCGCTAGCGCGCCGCAAAGTCATTCCGCAAGCGGCGCCGCAAACCACCGGCAACGGTCTGCGCGATCGTGCGGCGCGTCTTTTGCGCTCTGCATGATGATTACCTCGCAAAGAGACCGCTACGAAATTCTCGGACACCTCGGTTCCGGTGCCACGAGTCGGGTCCAAAAAGCGCGGGACAACGTCCTTGGCCGCATCGTCGCGCTGAAAACCTTTTTGAACGGTTTCGGTGATGGCCTGAAGCAGCAGTTCCTCTACGAAGCGCAGATCATCGGCCAGCTCTCCCATCCTTCGATCGTCCAGCTCTACGACGTCGGAATCGATGAGCAGGGCACTCCCTACCTGGTGATGGAGTACGTCGCTGGCAAGACGCTTGATGATCATATCGTTCCGTCCACCCTGACGGTCCAGCGTGCCTGCGCCTGGGCTGCCAATCTAGCTGGGGCGCTAGCGATTGCGCATGGCGCCGGAATCGTTCACGGCGGCGTCAGACCCGGCAACATCCTGGTGACCGCGGAAAATCAAGTAAAACTCTGCGATTTCGGCATCGCGCGCGTTGCATTGGAGATTTTCGGCTCCCACCAGCTGATGGGTACCCCCGCATACCTTGCGCCCGAACAGATCCAGGGCGACCCTCACGGTCCGCGCTCGGATCAGTTTGCTCTCGGAATTGTTCTTTATCAGATGTTGACTCGCGTAAGACCCTTCGATGGCGGTTCTCTTGGCGCGGTGTGCGCCCAAATTCTGAATGCCGAGCCTACGCCGCCCTCGCTGTACAATCCGCAGGTACCACCAGCGCTCGACCTCCTCGTCGCGCGCTGCCTGGCAAAAAACCGCCAAGGCCGCTTTGCTTCCTGCCATGAACTCGCTTCTGCTCTTTGTCCTCTGGCGCGTTAGCGCCCTCCATTTTCATCCTTCGTTGTCCCCTGTGGGGATCATGCGCTATTCGTACCGCAGCGCTTCGACTGGATCGAGTTTCGCCGCTTTCATCGCCGGCCACACGCCAAACACCAGGCCTACGGAAACGCTGACCACGATTCCGGTCAGCGCGGCCCACAGCGGCACGCTTCCGGGCCATTTCAAGCCGACTCTCACAAGTAGCACGAGACCATTCACCAGGACCAGCGCGAGCACTCCCCCGACTCCCGTGAGCGCCATAGCCTCCAGCAAGAATTGCCAGGTAATGTCGCCGCTCTTTGCGCCGATGGCCTTGCGGATGCCAATCTCCCGGGTTCGCTCCGTCACGCTGACCAGCATGATATTCATCACGCCGACGCCGCCGATGAGCAAGCCGATCCCGCTCAGGACGAAGGTGGCGAGCGCCACCATCCCCAGAATGCTGTGAAATTGATCCACGATCTGCTGGGAGGTTTGAATGGAAAAACTATTCTTGCCCTGGTAGGGAACGTTGCGGCGGCGGCGCAGGACTTCGGTAGCCTGATCGACGGCCTGATCCAACAGGTTCGGGTAGGCCTGGAAGCGGATGCTGTTTTCATACGCGCCTGGATAAATCTTCCGGAACGTGTTGTACGGTATGAGCACGCGGCGGTCTTCGTCATCCTGGCCAAACATTCCTTTCGGCTTTTCCACCACACCGATCACACGAAAGGCCGAGCCATCGATCATCACATCCTTGCCTACCGGCGAAACATTGGGAAAAAGAACCGGCGCGGCATTTTCCCCCAGCATCACCACTTTTTCGCGGTGCAGGTCGTCGCCTTCGCTGATGAAACGGCCGTCAAGCGTCGCGGCGTTGGCATAAACCTGCCCGAAATTCGGCTCCACGCCACGGAAATCGATGGCCGTGACTTCGCCGCTCCTGGTGCGCACGGTATGAGGCTGTTCCCACCAGGTGATGAAAACGGTGAGGTCCTTGATCGCTGGGCACAATTCCTTGACGGCTTGGGCGTCTTCCAGCGTCAAGGGCTTGCGTTCGCGTTCTTCCTTGGGGCGCCGCCCGCCGTGCGGGCCCTGGTCAAAGCGTGAGACGAAGGCGGTATCGGCGCCGTACTGCTTGATACTTTCTTGAACTTGCTGGTCGAAGCCGGTGATGAGCGCGGCGACCAGCATGATGACGCTGACGCCGAGGACCACTCCGAAAACGGTGAGAAAGCTGCGCAGTTTGTGCGCGCGGAGCGTGTCCATCGCCTGCTTGAGATTTTCGCCGTGCTGTTGTGCCATGTGGGTCCGTTCGGTCCAATGGGGCGCAGTTTTCCTTAGCCGTCGGCCCGCAGGGCTTCGATGGGATCAAGCTTCGCCGCGCGCATGGCCGGGTAAATCCCAAAGAAAAGACCGACGCCAGTGGAAACCCCGAGCGAAAGTATGACGGCGCTGATTGGCGTGCGCATGGGAATGGAAGTCAAGGCGCGCGCCACGGCGACCACCGCATAGGCGAGAACGATCCCCATGAGGCCTCCGGTCGCCGCTAGCACCGCCGATTCCGTGACGAATTGCAGGACGATGTGCTTTTTCCTAGCGCCCAGCGATCGCCGCAAGCCAATTTCTCGCGTACGCTCGGTCACGCTGGCCAGCATGATATTCATGATCACGATTCCGCCAACCACCAGGAACACGGCCGTCAATCCCACGGCCACCATGAACAAATTGCCGGTTAAAGATTGCCAGAGCCCCATAATGGAATCCGAACCGATGATCCCGAAATTGTCCGGCGCGTCCCAGGAAATGTGGCGCCAGGCGCGGAGCAGCATGCGCGCTTCATCTTCGGAAGCCGACATCATTTCCGCGTTCTGCGCCTGAATAAACAACACCAGCGAGTCTCTCTGCGTGCCCCATTCCTTGCGGTAGGTTTCCAGCGGAATGAATACGAAATTATCCTGCGACTGCCCGAGCGCGCTGCCGATGACCGCGGCAACGCCGACGACTTCATAACTGTGCGTTCCCGCGCGGATAGTTTTCCCGACGGGATCGACGCTGGAGAAAAACTTCTTCACCAGGTCCGCGCCGATGAAGCAGACCGGGGAGCGGTGCTCCTGGTCTGCTTCGGTCAGGAAGCGGCCCGCGGCGATGTTCAAGCTGCGGACTTCGGAATAGTTGGGGGTCACGCCCAGGACGTTGACGTTTTCGAGCAGGTCATTGCCGTGGCGTACATCGGAATTGTTGCCCAGCAGCGCGGCGATATGACTGGCGGTGTGCATGCCACTTTTCAGGCTGTCGAGTTCTTCCCGGGTGACCAGCGGGCGCTTCTGGGCTTTCACCCAAGCGTCTTCGCTGGTGATGATACCCATACGGTTCAGAACGTAGACGTTGGCGCCAAGATTTGCGATGCGGTCGGCAACGTAGAAATTCAGGCCGGCGACCACGCTCATCACCGCGACCAGCGTGGTTACCGCCAGGATGACACCGAGCAAAGTCAGGAAACTTCTCAGCTTATGGGCGCGAAGGGCGTCCAGGGAGAGCCGCATGGTTTCCAGCATGGTGATCAGCGCGCTCCGGAAACGGCCCGGTTTCAGGGACACTGCGGCCCGCGGCGCCACCTGGGTTATGTCCGCAAACCCTTCGATGGGAGTTACGCCCAAACCGACCTCCAACGTTTTCTAGCTAAGACAAATGGGACCGGCGATTCGTTCCTCGATTGTATAGACGTGCGCAACAGCACTTTGCTTTCGGTGTATCTTGGAGTGGCCTTAGGCCTGGTCCATTATAAATGGTTCGGCGGGCGCGCCCTCCATTGTACCGTCTTGTGCCGCGATTCTGCAGAAGAAGACGGTGCGGCAGGCGCGCGAGACTTTGCCTCCGGAGGAGGACGCCGTATTTCCTTTTATTTTCTTGTACTTACGGTAGTCCCTGTGGTTCGAGAAAGTTCCGACCAGAAAGCCCCCGTGTGGCCTCGGCCGCAGGCGACGTCAGGGTTCCGCGCCGAGTTCCTAGGACAAGTCAGCTACGATGAACAGCGCTCCACCGGTCTCGCCGAGGCCTGCTGAGAAATACTCCTGGCGTCCGGCCGCAGGCGTTCGCTCGGTAGGCGAAGTGTTTCGGCACATCATCGCGGCGAATTATGGCGTTGCTCGGGCACTGGGTACCGCCCCGCCAGTCGGCTTCGATCCCCAGGCCATCAGCACGCTCTCGGGCGACAAACCGAAAGTCCTTCAAGCTGTGAAGGATTCGTTCAGGCATTTTCGGGAATGCCATCGTCGGCCTCAATGACGCCACCGCCGACAAGCCGCAGAAAATGTTCATCAGACCACCGTGCGCGGTTCCTTCCAGATCGCCATCACCCGCGAACACCTCGGCCAATCCATCGCCTAGGCATGAACGGCGTCGTGCCGCCCTGGACCGAAGGGTTCGGAGCAGCAACCGCAAAAAACCGCAGACAAGCCGAGGCCATAGCTCTCGGGCGGATGGAGCGATCCAGCAGTTATACATTCACATCCATCAGCACACTCCGACGTTCGACCGGTGTACAACAATTGTGTACCCGGATGAATCCAATCCGAGTACAAGTTGGCGGCTTTCTAGCCACTTCAGATCATGCTCAAACGTGTTTTTGTTTCCATCGCGCTGCTGTCTTTGGCTCACGCACCCGGGCAATCCGTGGCGCCGGAATCCACGCCCGGCGTTGGCCCGGAGAAACCGGAATTCTTCAACCGCGTTATCGCCAACCAAAAGAAGGGCGAGGCCGCCCTGGACCTCTACGAGCGCATCGAACGCGTCGAGACCCGCAAGAATCCGAACGATCCGGCCCCCCTGGCGATCAAAATCATGCGCGTTATTCCTTCCGGTACCGGCATGTTTCGGATTGCTCTCGGCCCCGATGGCAAGCCCAGGGATCCCGCCGTTTATCGCGCCGATCTCGAGAATCTGGCACGAACCTTGACGCTGCTGGTCAACGAAGAAGGATCTCAGCGTGACGTTCTGGAAAAATACGCGAAGAAAAAGAGAGAACGCAACGAACTCATCAACGCCACGCACAATGCGTTCCTATTCACTTTTGTCGCCACCGAGCCGCGCGGCGACCGCACGCTTTCCAAATTCAAAATGGAGCCCAACCCAGGCTTCAAACCCACCACGCGCTTCACTTCTCTCTTCCCCAAAGTGCGTGGCTTTGTATGGATCGAGCAGACCTCCGGTGAACTTGCTCGCATCGAAGGAGAAGTTACCGAAGACATTTCTGTCGGCCTGTTTCTGGGAAAAATCTACAAGGGCAGCCACTTCATGCAGGAGCGCTACGAATTTCTGCCCGGGCTGTGGCTTGCCAGCTTTTCACAGTACGATTTCGACGGCCGCAAATTATTCTCCGGTTTCTCCATCCATGAGCGTACCTTTTATTCAAACTACCGTTACATCGGCCCGCCCAAGGAAGCCGTCGTGGCCATTCGCCAGGAGCTTGAGCATGCCGAGTTGGACAAGCCGCGTGCAGACCCGGCCGATCAGTGAGATGGTTAGCCAACCTCGTCGGTTCAGGATGACAGGAGCGCATCGGTGTCAGGGCACCGCCTGACTGCCAGGGTGCCGAGAACTCCAAGTCACCGAATCAGGCTCCAAGGATAAACGCCAACGTTAATTTTCATGATGAAATAGCTGAATCCGCCGGGATCCGGCTTCGGCTGGTGCGGCGTGTCCGGCGGAATAAGCAGCCAGTCGCCGGCTTTTACTTTATAGGTTTGTGCACCGACGACCGGCTGGCCGCGGTACTCCCCCGGGATGATGCCGTCTTTATCCTGAAGATTTTGCCGGTTGGCGATTTTTCCGCCCAGGATCATTTCGCCCGTCCCTCCGGTGAAAATATAGAAATCGTAGGCGCCGGCGTGCTGCTCGGCGTCGTCGAGAACGCTGTTGACTTTGCTCAAGCTGAGGACCGGCTTGTCGCGATACATGCGGTAGAGCATAAACATGCTGAAGTTGCGAGTCTGGACGTGCACCGGCCCGCCGCCAAACGATTGGGAACTTCCGCTGCCGGCAGCATGGACTAATCTGGCGGCTCTCTCGGACATGTCGGCGTGCGCTTTGCGAATGTCGTCGATGTTCCAGTACATGACGGGCGGAGCGTCGGGCGCGAGAGGCGGTTCTTTGGGGGAATTGAAGCCGAAGGGCATGACTTCGTCTTGGTGTTCCTGAGCGTTGACGTTGGGAATCATCGAGGCATCAAAATGGCCGCTGAGAACGGGTTGGGGAACGGGTTTCGAGGCGTAGCCGGCCACGTAGCCGAGCAGGGCGGCGCCGATCAAGAGTACGGGAAGCATTCTTTTCATAGAGTGGCAATCCTCCGTTGGAAAATCTGGACAACCATGTTGGTGTTGCGCGGACGAGACCGAAATTTCGATTCTCACTATTTTTTGGAAGCTGGTTTGGTCGCTTCGAATCGAATCTCTCGGAGCATCTCGGACTGCCGGTAAAGTTCCGTCTTTCCAGCCGGAAATTTGTTGACGCTCAGCATGAAGGCCAAAATGTCCGCGTCTTGTTGCCGGGTGAGCCGGCCCGGGGCGCCCTGTGGCATGGTCTTGCGAATTCTGTCGAACAAGTCACCCATCGTGAGGCCGCTCCAATTCGCAAGGAATGCGCTGCCGGTCAGCGGTGGCGCGGATTCTCGCCCGGCCAGCATGTCGCCGTGGCAAGCCGCACACTCCTTGCCATAGATGAGTTCCCCGCGCTTGGCTTGGTCTTCGGTGTACACGCCGTCCCATGAGGTACGCGACTCCGCCGCGGGCGCCTGCGCGCGAAGCAGGCAAAGCCGCGAAGCGATCGCCGCCAGAACCAGGAGGGCCGCAACATTTTTCATCTTCACGTCGGCATCGCCTTCCGGCCGGTGGAACATCCGCGCGGCAGCGCGTTCATTCCCCCGTCGATGGCAGCGTGTAAGCAATGTACTCACCGGAGTAAGGCCCGCCGCTGACGGCCACTACGATGTACTGCTTGCCATGCACCATGTAGGTCATCGGCGAACCGGTTTGCGGCGCCGGCATGTACACCGCGCCGACTTCTTTGCCGGTGGTTTTATCGTAGGCGCGCAGCATGGCCCCGCGCGGATGATCCGCGGTTGTTGTCACATGCCCTTCGCCTGCGATGATCAGCGTCTTGGTCACCAAAGTGCCGATGTTGTAGGTCTCCTGGCCGGTGCGCGGAATGTTCAAGCCTTTGAGGGCCTCGTTGTTGCGCACCACGTCCGGCGTCTCGCCATGTGCGATTTGCCAGACGAATTCACCTTGATCCAGATTGATGGCCGTAATTGTTCCGTAAGGCGGTTTAACCAACGGCAAACCGTCAAGGTTCAGAGCAACGTATCCGCCGCCGGTCCTTTTTGTCGGCGGCTTCGGAGAATCGGCGCCGGCGTTCTCTCCCGGTCCGTGCAGGACCTGCACTTCTTTTCCCGCGGTTCCCGCGACGTAGTTCAGATCGGAAACCTCTTTCGGAGCGGGCACCAATCCGATCGGTTCGATGCAGGAATTACAAGCGTATACATACACGTTGTGGGTTTCCGGATCGTATGATCCGCCGGGCCAGTTCGTGCCCCCGGAGGCTGTCCCCATCGTCAGCGTGCCGAGAGGGCCTCCCAGTTTGCTCACCGTCGGAGGGGTGAACACCGGGCCGAGGTGATATTTTGAGGCAATCTCCATGGCCCGGTCGCGAAGTGCTGGCGTGAAGTCGATCAAGTCGTCGGTGGAAACGCCATTGCGGCTGTAGGCTGCAGGTTTCGTCGGAATGGGCTGCGTGGCCGAATACCACTCGCCCGGCACGTTGCCGACTTCCACGGGCCGCTCCGGAATCGGCCAGACGGGCTTGCCGGTCACGCGATCAAAAACGTAAAGAAATCCTTGTTTCGACGGCTGGGCCACCGCCTTGACGGGTTTCCCGTCCACGGTGATGTCCGCAAGAATGGGCGCCGAGGAGATATCCATGTCCCATAGCGGGTGGTGCACCAATTGGAAGTGCCACTTGCGCTGTCCGGTTTTCAAATCCACACAAACCAGTGTCTCGCCGAATAAATTGTTCCCCGGCCGATGCCCGCCATAAAAATCGCTCGTCGGCGACTCCACCGGCAGGTAAACCAATCCGAGTTGCTCATCAACGGTGATTTGCGTCCACACGCCGGTGTTACCGGTATATTCCGCCGAACCTTTCTCCCACGAGTCGTAGCCAAACTCGCCCTTCTTCGGAATGGTATGGAAAATCCAGAGCCGCTTGCCGGTGCGGACATCGAAGCCACGGACGTATCCCTTGTTGTTGCGCATGCTCTTGGGAGTCATGCCTTCGCGAAAAGCAGCACCGATGATCACCGTGTCTTTGGCCACCACCGGCGCGGACTGGATGCCAATTTCGCCGGTAATCAAATCCGGGAAAATGTCCTGATCGGCATTCACCTTCAGATCCACTTCGCCGTTATCTCCAAACGAAGGAACTCGAACGCCTGTCTTGGCGTCCAGACAAATGAGCCGAAACCCCGGTGTCACATACAGGATTCGCTCTTCTTTGCCGTCGGACCAATAGGCCAGCCCGCGGCCGGAAAGCTGCCGGGGAGCGGAGCCGCCGCGTTTTCCCTCACGCTCGCTCGCGTACAAGACGCCGTTGACCATGAGCGGTGTTCCTTCGAGCTTGTACTCCGGCCGGTCACCAAAGTTGTCGGTCTTGATGCGCCAAGCAATTTCCAAGTCGCTGAAGTTGGCGGCATTGATTTGGTCTAGCGGGCGGTATCGAGTCCCTGCGAGATCGGCGGCGTAGGAAGGCCACTCGGTGTCCTGGGGATGAACCTGCGCGACGACGGAGGCCGGCCAGCACCACGGTCCGACAAAAAACAAAAGCAACAAAATGTCCAGCCGCTTTAGTTGCTTCTCGCGCATCTTCGTTCCTCCGCTGAATTTCCGGCCCGTTTCTATGCGCTTACTCCTTCTGCTTGATTTGTTCGAGCGCCTGGTTGATTCTTGCTCCTTCGTCACGTCGGAGTTCGGAGCCCGTTGATAAAATTGCCGCGTCCCCATTGGCCAGCGGAGCGCGTATTTCATCGGGCCGTATTCATCGACGCCACCGTCACAGAGGAGCTTCGTGGCGGGTTCCAGCTTGATGATCGGCTCACGAATGTCCCTTCCTCCGCGCTGGGCGGCAAACACAGCTGCGATCTGTTTGGTGAAGTTGTGGCCTTCCGCGAGGATCGCATATTTTTCCATGGTGTGCAGCAATTCGTGGCTGATTGGCACGCCGGTCGCAAACGGAAGGTGATCGAGATGGATGGGAATTTTCACCTGCTCGAAGAGCATGGACAAATATGGGTTGACTCGCACCGCCAGCAGCCCCCAGCGCGGCGGTTGCTCTAGCGGCACCCAGAAAAGCTCTTCTGGCAGTCGGCATGAGTTCCTCCCCAGCAGGAATCCCGCGGAAGTCTAAGCCAGCCGAGTCCAAGAAACAAATGTTAAGTATGGAGCTCCGGGAATGCCCGACCTTGGAGATGGCCCAAGCTTTCTTGGGGAGGAAAGGCCAGGCCCTGCTAAAATGCGCGCTATGCGCCTCCTTCTTCTCTTGTGGCTATTGAGCGCGCCTCTCGAAGCTCAGTGGTGGAAGGTCGAAACCAGTGGGATAGACACGAATCTGCGCAGCGTGAGTGTGGCCCGGGCGTCGAATGCCAAAGGTGCTTCCCCGTGGGTGGTGTGGGCTTCGGGCTCGAACGGCGTGATTCTCGAATCCGCCGACGAAGGCGAGACTTGGAAGCGCCTGCACATGGCAGGCGGAGACGCGCTGGACTTTCGCGGCATTGTGGCCTTCAACGCCACCACCGCCTACGTCATGTCCAGCGGCGAAGGCGAACGGTCGCGCATCTACAAAACGACGGACGGCGGCGAAACCTGGGACCTACAATACACAAACAAACGCAAGGAGTTCTTTCTGGACTCCATCGCCTGCCTCTCTGAAACGCACTGCTTCGCGCTCAGCGATCCTATCGATGGCAAATTTCTCCTGCTGCGGACCACGGACAGCGAACATTGGAATCCGCTCCCCAGCGGCAACATGCCTGCCGCCCTGCCCAGAGAAGGCGCGTTCGCCGCCAGTAACACTTGCCTGGCGCTTTCCGGCGAAGAGATTTTTTTCGGCACTGGCGGCCCGGCGGCCCGTGTTTTCCGCTCTCCCGACTCGGGGCGCACCTGGACCGTCGCGGAAACGCCCATCGCCCACAACAACGCCTCCTCCGGAATCTTCTCCATCACTCGTGGGAATGAGCAGCAAGTCGTTGTTGTCGGGGGTGACTATCAGGACCCCCAGCGCGCGTCCGGTATCGCCGCGTTTTCCCGCGACGGAGGGCATAGCTGGCAACTCTCCGCCGAGCAACCCGGCGGCTACCGCTCCGCTGTGGCCCGCGTCAAAGAGTCATTCTTGGCTGCCGTCGGGCCCAATGGCGAGGACCTCAGTCAGGATTTCGCGGCCCATTGGAAACACACCGATCCGTTGGACCTCAATGCCGTGGCTTTCGTGGACAGCCGGACTGGCTGGGCGGTCGGGCCCCACGGCACCATCGCGCGCTTCGTCCATCGGAACGGATTCGAAATTCACTATCGCCGACCGCAGCTAGAACGACAGCCGACAGCGTCCGCCGTTGCGGATTAAACCTGCAAGGTATACTCTCCCGCGTTGAAGAAGGGACCGCATTTCCCCGGTCTCTAGCGCGGCAGAAAACTCTTTTGCGGAGGCGGTCATGCCAAATCCTTCAATCCCCGGTCCTAACCATCTCGAGGACCAGCGCGAGCAAGACCATTCGAAGTCTTCGCCCCTCCTCTCGCCCTGCGACCGACGCACCTTCCTCCAGGGTGCCACGGCCACCGCGGTAGCCGGCGCAACCACCCTCACTTGGCCCGCCTGGGCCGACAGCGCCAACGATCTTGACGTGATCGGCGCGGAAATAGAAAGGCGCCACGACGAATCCGTCAAGCGGCTGCAGGATTGGATTCGCCAACCATCCATCGCCGCAGAAAACCGCGGCATGAACGAAGGCTGCGAGCTGACCATGCGTATGCTGCGCGAAGCAGGGTTCCAGCAAGCGGCGAGAGTCTCCACCGACGGCCAGCCCGGCATCTTCGCCACGCTGGACGCCGGTGCTCCGCGCACGCTCGGTCTTTACTACATGTACGACGTGAAGCAGGCAGATCCCGCCGAGTGGTCTTCGCCTCCGTTCGAAGCCGCTCTCGTTGATAAACCTGGGCTCGGCAAGGTGGTAATGGGCCGCGGCGCGGTAAACCAGAAGGGTCCGGAAGGGGCGTTCCTCGCCGCGCTGCACGCCATTCGCGGCGCGGGCAAAAAGCTCCCCGTGAACTTGGTGTTCGTGGCCGAAGGTGAAGAGGAAATCGGTTCACCGCACTTTCCGCAAATTGTGCGCCGGCCGGAGGTGCTGGCAGCCCTGAAGAACTGCCTTGGAATTTTCATGCCCAGCGCCTCGCAGGGGCTGGATGGCGAAGTCACCATGACGCTGGGGGCGAAGGGGGTCATCGAGTGTGAACTGATTTCCAGCGGGGAACGCTGGGGCCGCGGCCCGCGCAAGGACGTGCATTCCAGCAACAAAGCACGCCTCGACAGCCCCGCGTGGCACCTCGTCGAAGCACTCGCCACACTTGTCTCGCCCGACGGGAACGATCCGGCCATCGAAGGCTTTGCCGATAAAGCCCGCCCGATGTCGGAAGCTGAGAAGAAAATGATCGCCGAAGCGGCGCGACGCTTGAGCGAGCCGGAGGCGAAAAAACTCCTTGGCGTGGAGCACTGGGTTCACGACGTGAGCTGGCGCGAAGCGCTGGAACTCCTCATGTCGCGGCCTACGGCAAACATCGAAGGCCTGGTCGGCGGCTACACCGGCCCTGGCGGAAAAACCATTCTTCCGGGAAAAGCGGTCGCGAAGCTCGACCTGCGCCTGGTTCCGGACATGACCGCGGCCGAGGCGCTTGCCGCGCTCAAGGCCCATCTTGCGAAAAGGGATTTCGGCGACATCGAAGTCCGCATGACCGGCGGCTACGATCCCAATAGCACGCCTGCCGACGCCGCGCTCATCCGCGTCGAAACCGAAGTGTACCGCAAGGGCGGGATCGATCCGGTCATTCTTCCACGCAGCGCGGGCTCGTGGCCCGGCTACGTATTCACCGGCGAGCCGCTCCACCTAGCCGCCGGCCCCTTTGGCCTTGGCCACGGAAGTGGCGCGCACGCTCCCGACGAGTACTACCTCATCGAGTCGAAAGATCCCAAGGTCCACGGCCTGGACGGAGCCGTGCGCTCCTACGTCGAGCTGCTGTACGGACTGGCGCAAGCGGGCTAGCCGCTTCCTCAATAGAGATGGAAATAGCCGTCGTTCTGGCCGAGCCGTACGGCAACCCCGAACAAGTTGGAAAGCTGCTCCTCGGTGATCAGCGCGGACTTAGGCCCGTCGGCCAGAATGCGACCCTCGCGCAGAAGAATCATGCGTTCGATCTCCGGAATAATTTCTGAAACGTGATGCGTCACCAGCAGAATCCCGAGCCCCGATTTCGCAAGCTCGCGCATTGTCTCTCGAAGCTGGAGCTGCGCGCCGATGTCCAGCGCACTGCTGGGCTCGTCCAAGAGCAGTGTTGCTGGCTTATGGACCAGCGCGCGTGCAATCAGCGTGCGCTTGGCTTCGCCGGAGGACATCTCCGCGACGGCGCGATCGGCGAGATGCGCAATGCCCAGCCGCGCCAACGTTTCCGTAGCCAGTCGAAGATGTTTTGGATCGGGATGGTGGTGTGGAAAAATGCGCGTGCTGCTGAAAAAGCCGGAGAGCACCACATCACGGCCGGTGGCATCCGTGGTACAGCAAGCCAGCAGGTCAGGCGATACGATTCCTAGCAGGGAGCGCAGTTCGAAAATATCCCATCGCGCGCGCCCCAGTATGGAAATACAGGACCCTTCCCGCACGAGTGGATAGCATTCCCGCGTTATGGTCTTGATCAAGGTCGATTTGCCGCCGCCATTCGGTCCCAATATGCAAACGTGCTCACCCGAAGCGATCTCCAGGTTGATGTCATGGAGGGCCACGCGGTCACCACGCATGACCGTGACATGCGCCAGGGAGAGCAGGGACGCGGGGATGGCGTTCATTCTGGGCTCCATGGCATTGGTCGGTTCGCGATTGGACCGGGCGATGAACGGCCTATCTGAGCTCCGTTAGCAAGCCACGGCAGGCAAATCAGCGAGCCGGTGACGAGGCATGTGGGCATGAGGGGCAGGGAGGGGATGGTCATGTCTCATTTTGAAACAACGGCCGGTCCTAGAAATAAAAAGGAGGTGAAAACAGGTTCGTTCTCACCTCCCGGGGTGGTGGGGTGTTGCATGACATTACTCTTGGCGGCTCAGCAGGCCTGCCCTGCCAGGCAGGTCCGCGGCCTCACTCGCGCACTGCACTTGGCAATTCGTTAGGAGACTCACCACCAAAGAGCTTGTCTTTCTGCGGTTTGTAGCATCGCGAAACGCAGGTGTCAACGGTAAAAAAACGAAATGTCGAGACCGGACGTAGCCCGGCCGTTAGAACAGTGCTCTGATGGGTGTTACCGAACTGCTTAAGGGCATCGCGGATCGGACGGCCAGCGGCGCAAGAGAAACGCTGTTAGTCCCGCAAGAAGCCCCCCAGAGATGATCACGCCCTCCCAAACGATACCGGTTGCCAGAACCTCTGACGCCGGCGCGCCAAACGGCGCGAGCAGCACTACCAGCGCCGCCTCGCGGACCCCAATGCCGCCTTGCGTAATCGGCAGGACCGCGGCGATTTTGGCAAGTGGCCACGCCAAGAGCCACACCCGCAGCGGGAGACTGAGTCCACAAGTGCTGCCCAGAAAAGCGGTGAGCAGAACGTAACTGCCCTGCACGGAAGTGCCCAGCAACCAGCCCAGAACCAGCCGCCTGGGACGGCGCCGAACGGCGCGGATCGCGTGACTAAGTTGCGCGAGCCGGCGCCGGAAACGGATGGAGCGGCCGTAGAGCAGCGGTCGGCGCAATGCCACGGCAAAGCCGAAAAGAATCGCCGCGCCAAGGACGCCGGCAAGGAGCACCTGCTTGGCCGTCGCCGACCAGGGAACGGGCAACAAACCCGGAAGCAGCGCGACGCCCAGCGAGACGAGCGTGAGCTCGGCGGCCACATCGAGAAAGCGGTCCGCCACATTTCCGGTGATCACCGCGGCCGGACGCGGACTGTGCGAAATTCCTACGGCGAGACGTGCAACGTCACCGCCGATAATCGATGGCAGAAAAAGCGCGCCGAATAGACCGCTGGTATAGCACTCCGCACTGGCGGCCAAACTGAGTTGCGCGCCTGCGGAATTCACGACGGTATGCCACTTGGTGATGCCGCCCGTCAGAGCTAGCAGATAAATCAGCAGCACGGCAATGAATCGCGTCAGTGGTACGCGTGACAACGCGTTCCTTAGCGGTGCCAGCGGTAGCAGATAAAGAAGCACACCGAGGATCAACGACGCCGCCGCCCAGCGCGCCAAAAGAAAGATCCAGCTCCGGGTGGATTTTTGCGGCCGGCGGCTCGGCTCATTATCGGGAAGATCGTTTTCGAGGGCCACACCTCACGCGCCGAAGATCTCGTTGATTTTTTCCGCCAGCGTGAAGTCGTAGTCGCTGATGCCCTGCACGCTGTGGGTATTGAGGTCGATGACCACCTTGTTCCACACGTTGAACCATTCGGGATGATGGTTCATGGCTTCGGCGACCAGCGCTACGCGCGTCATGTTGCCGAAGGCGGTGACGAAATCCTTGCACGCAAACTCCCGGTGCAGCTTGCCATCGACCACATTCCAGCCCTTAGTCTTGGACAGCAGCGCGGAGATTTCAGCGTCGGTAAGTTTCTTTGCGGGCATGCGGTCATCCTCCGCGAGGGTTCGGCCTCTTAGGAGAAGACATTATGCCGCCCAAACCCGGCGTCAGCAACAGCGTCGGTTTCCGCAACACCACCTTCGGAGTGTGCCGGCCGGTCGAACGGTTCTTCGTTGAATGCGCGCGGGAATTCCATTATCGTGGTTCCCTTTGCAGCTAAAATGCGCGTGGTACGCGCATGCAACGGAGAGCGAAGTGAAAAAGAAAATTCGCGCCATCCAGTATGGTGTCGGCCCCATCGGAGCATCCATCGCCCGGCTGATGCGGGAAAAGCAAGCGATAGAAATTATCGGCGCCATTGATATGGACCCGGCCAAGGTTGCGCGCGACCTCGGCGAAGTGGTCGGCGCGGCAGACGCCCCGTGGGGCGTGAAAGTCTCTGCGGAAGCAAAGGAAGTGCTGGAACAGGCCGCGGACGTGGTCATCCATTCGACGTCGTCGTCACTCGCAAAAGTGATGGACCAGTTGCTGATGTGCTTGGAAGCGGAGTCCTGCATCGTTTCGACTTGCGAAGAATTATCGTATCCGTTCCGCACACATCCGGAACTCGCGGCCAAGCTGGATGCGGCGGCGAAGGAGTGGGGTGTGGCGCTGGTCGGCACGGGCGTGAATCCCGGCTTCGTGATGGACAAGCTGGTCGTGACGCTCGCGGCGGTTGCACAGCGCATCGAACATGCCCAAGCGCTGCGCGTGGTGGACGCGTCGAAGCGGCGGCTGCCGCTGCAGAAAAAGATCGGCGCGGGGATGACCGTGGGAGAGTTTCGCGCGCAAGTGATGGCGGGTGTGATCAAGCACGTCGGCTTGCCGGAGTCGGTGGCCATGGTGGCGGACAGCTTGAACTTGGCGGTCGAGCAAATTACCGAAACCATCGAACCGATGGTCGCTACCGAGCGCACGCAGACCGAATATCTGACGGTGGAAGCGGGGCAGGCAGCGGGTGTGCGCCAGATCGGGCGCGGCCTCTCGAAAGACGGTAAAGAACTCGTGTACCTCGAGCTGCAGATGTACGTCGGAGCGAAGGAGCCAGGGGATACGATCTCTCTGCGTGGGCATCCCAACATCAGTCTGGTGATTCCGGGCGGCTCGCCTGGCGACATCGCCACCGCTTCGGTGGTCGTGAATTCTATCCCCGTGATTCTTGACGCTCCGGCCGGTTTGCGCACTTCGCGCGACTTGCCGATTGCATTCTTCTCGCCCAACGCTCGACCCTAGCGTCGGTGTTCGAGAACCGGTCTCGTGGGTCGCGCCCAGGGCCAAAGAATAGCGACCAAAGCCTGCTGCCAGCCATAGCTCCTTGGGATCCGCTGCGCACAAGTTTCGCTCCCGCCGGCAAAACACCGGAGTCGCCATACAGGCGGAAAAGTCCGGCCGGTACCTTCGTCTTCCTCAATTGTGTTTTACGAATTCTCCTTTGTGGCCGGTGAGGGAGTTGTAGAGCGTATCGATAAAAGCATCTTCGTTGACG
>MNIJ01000091.1 GCA_001919715.1 Acidobacteria bacterium 13_1_20CM_58_21 | reverse complement strand
GGAAGTACGTATCGAAGTCCTCGACGAAGGCTCCATCCAGGAAGATGCGGGCGATCCCGGTCTGCGGTCCGCGGGCGCCGATCCAGCGGATCCCCGTGCCGGTGAAGGTGATGGTCGCTTGCGCGCCCACCGTATTGGATTCCGCGGTGGCTCCCTCACTGTATGCCTTGTCCCGATTGTCCTGAATCCAATTCGGGCCGTAGGCGATGGCCGGATCGGTATCCTGGTGGCGCGTTCCCGACATCGTCACCTCGAAGGCGTCCACCACGATGAGGGGAGAAGTCGAGAGCGTGTTCTGGTCGCCGGTCACTTCGACCGTCAAGGTATGGCTCGTGTCGGCCAGGCCCTGCTGCGTGAATACTTCCGCCTGGATTTGTTCCGTGGGCGAATACGTATCGATCAGGGGGGCCACCACTCCATCCAGGGTGACGCGGGCAATTCCGGTCTGGGGTCCGCGGGCACCGATCCAGCTGATCCCCGTGCCGGTGAAGCTGATGGTCGCCTGCGCGCCCGGCGTCGTCGAGAGCGTCGCAATCCCCGCGCTCCACGCCCGGCTCGTATTGAACGGCATCCAGTCGGGGGCAGCGACTGTACCGGCGGTGTAGGTGATGGACGGATCCGTCTCCTGTAGGCGCGAGACCGTCGCGGCGGGGACGTCGAACGCATCGACGATGATAAAGGCACCGGTCGCAGATGCGTTCTGCCGCCCTGTTACTTCTATCGTCAACGTATGGCTCGCGTTGGTCAGGCCGGTTGCCGCGAACATCGGTACCCGGATTTCCTCGGTCTTTGAATACGTGTCAACCTCGGACAGGAAGACTCCATCCAGGGATATGCGCGCGATGCCGGTGAAGGTCGCGCGGCCGCCGATCCAACTGACCGACGGCCCAGTGAAGGTGAATGTGACCTGCGCGCCCGGCGTCGCTGAGACCGCGGCGGTCCCGCCGCTCCATGACCGAGTTCCATCCTCAGTCCAAGCGGGGGCGTAGGTGACGGACGGATCCGTTTCCTCGAAGCGCGTCGTCGACCCCGGCGGTGGCGGCGGTGGGGGTGGCGGAGCACCGTTGGCCACCGTCACCGTCACCGGCGCGGAAGGGTCGCTGCGGTTGCCCGCGGCATCGCGCGCGACTGCAGTCAAGGTATGCGAGCCATTGGCTGCGGCGGTCGTGTTCCACGAGGTCGAGTACGGCGCCGTAGTGCTTTCGGCGCCGAGATTGGTGCCGTCTAGCAGGAATTGCACGCCCGCTACACCGACGTCGTCGGAGGCGCTCGCCGTCACCGACACCGTCCCCAATACCGTTTGGCCGCTGCTCGGGGAAGTGATGCTCACCGTCGGGGGCGTGGTGTCCGGCGGAGGCGGCGGAGGCGCGTTGGACACCGTCACCGTCACCGGCGCGGAGACGGGGCTGCGGTTGCCCGCGGCATCGCGCGCGACAGCGGTGAGAGTATGCGAGCCATCGCTGACGGTGGTCGTGTTCCAGGAGACCGAATACGGCGCGGTGGTGTCTTCGGCGCCGAGCGCGGTTCCGTCCCTGAAGAACTGCACGCCAATGACGCCGACGTTGTCCGAGGCGCTGGCTCTCACCGGCACCGTCCCCGATATCGTCTCGCCGTTCGCCGGCGAGGTGATGCTCACCGTCGGAGGCGTGGTGTCCGCGGGAGGCGGCGGAGCACTGTTGGCCACCGTCACCGTCACCGGGTCGGAGGTGTACTGAACGCCGAGCAGATCCCGCGCGACCGCGGTCAAGGTATGCGAGCCATTACCGGTCGTGGTCGTGTTCCAGGAAACCGAGTACGGCGCGCTCGTGTCCTCGGCGCCGAGGTTGGCGCCGTCGAGTTGGAACTGGACACCCCGGACGGTTATAAGACCGATGACGCTCACGCTGGCCCTGACCGGGACCGTGTCGGAAACGATCGACCCGGAGGCCGGTGATGTCATCGCCACGATCAGGCTGCCCAGTCCCAGTTGCGCCTGGGCCTGGGTCGAAATCAGGGAGAGCCCGGAAATCGCAAGCAGCGCCGCCGCGCCGACACGCCTTCCGACCTTGAGCATGGATTACTCCTTCCTAGCCCCCCTGTTCAGCCCGGATTATTACCCTCCGACTATTAAGGGTCCGTGATCCGCGGCAGGCCGATTGCACTACGATCCGTGGAATCTGACTCGCGGCTCGAGCAGTAGCTCGTCGATCGAATGCGGCGGCTCGAGCGCCGCCGCATACCATTCGATCGTCCACTCCAGCCCCGGCCGTATCCTCCACGCCGGCTGGTAACCGAGTAACCGTTTCGCCTTGTCGATGTCGGCCTGCGAAAGGCGCACATCTCCGGCGCGCGACGCGCCATGGATCGGGCGCACCCGCGCACGTGTGGAAAACGCGGCGCGAGCAACGAGCGGATCAAGTCGAACAGCTCGTTGAGAGTCGTCTTTTCGTTCAGCGCGACGTTGTAGACCTGGTTGACGGCAGCCGGGTCATCGACCATGGCCGCGAGCAGATTCGCCTGGACTGCGTTGTCGACATAGGATTGAGGAGGGTTTCCAGCAGGTTCGAGCCGATGAATCCGGCTATGCCGGTAACGAGCCAGGTCCGGGGCCTGATCGTAAGGCGCTCTTGTACCGCTTCGTACGTCGTCATCCCCGTCCTTTCGGATATGCGCCCCTGAATGCGTAGTGGCGCGGGAACGACGTATTGTCGGAATTCCCTGTGTCGCGTTTGCGAGGCCGCGACGGTCCGGGCGGACCGTCAACTCGCCACCGCCTCCCTCGCGCCCGAGCGGGTCCGGCAGAGATCCAGAAGGAGGCGTTCGTAGCGGTCGACCATCGTCCTTTCCGAAAAGCGCCTTTCAACGACGTCGCGGGCATTTTTTCCCATCCTCGTGGAAACTGTACGGTCCGCCAGGATCGCGAGCTTTTCGACGAGGGCTTTCGTATCGCCCACGGGAAAGAGAAAACCGTTGCACCCCGGGACGATCATCTCCGCCGCGCCGCCGACATCGGAATGGACCAGGGGCCTGCGCAAGGCCATGGCCTCGATCGCCGCGACCGAAAACGCCTCCGTGAAGCTGCACAAGACCATGGCGTCGCAAGCGGCGATGTAGGGGCGGACATCCTGCTGGAGCCCCGTGATCACGACATCATTCTCGACATCGAGCTCGCGCGCGCGGGCTTCGACTGCCTCGCGCATCTCGCCGTCGCCGATCATCAGCGCCCGGGCCGGGATACCCCGGTTACGCAGCGTGGCGATCGCCTCGACCAGCTGCAAATGGTTCTTTTCCCGGCGCAGCAACGCTGGTACGCCGATCACGTAGTCAGCATCGGAAAAGCCGAGCACGCGGCGTAATATCGCGCGCTCCCTGGGATCCCCTCCGTCGCAAAACTGCTCGGTATCCACGCCGTTGTAGATTACTTCATTTCTTCGCGAAAACACCCCGCGACGCAACCAGTACCTCCTTTGCCTTTCGCAGACGAAGACCGAACAATCCGTCGTCCAGAAAAACAAGCGATAGAGCATCATCTGGAGCTGCTCCTTTGCACCGAGGAGCCGCGTCGAGTGATAGGTGACAACAAGCCGCACGCGCAGGCGCGAAAGACCCAGAGCCAGCGAGGAATACATCAGGGCATATGGATTCGCCGCGACGATTGCCGCAGGCCTGACGCGGGAAATGTATGCGGCAAAATCGGCCAGGGCACGCCCGTCGAAATAGCGGGTCGCATTGAGGCATTGCACGGTTCCGCCGTTGCGCAATCGAATGCGATCGAGCTGGGTGTGCACGTTCTTGATGTATACCGCATGGCACTCGTGGCCGCGCTCCGCCAAACGATTCATGACCGCGATCGAATGGCGCTCGGCTCCGCCGTGAGTCAACGAAGCCGTGACAAAGATCGCTCTCGCCATGGCTGCCGCTCAAAGTCCCCGTTCGGGATCGCTGGCAGCCGCGAGCCAACCTCGGCTCATGCCGAGCATCGACGCTATCGAGGCATAAACCGCCGCCAGCAGCACGCCGCCGCCGATCAGGCGAACGAGCGGCCCGCTCGCGGCGAAATAGCGGCCGACCACGATCCAGGCGAACGCCGCGGCGAGAGCGGCGAACAGCATCAGGAGCCCGAGCGTGCGCCAGTCGTGCAGCCGCCGGACCGGAATCCCGGTCCGGGAAGCGATGCGGCGCAGCACAGCGATGTAGTCGACGTAGATCGCGGTCACACTGCCCGCGGCCGCCCCCGCCAAGCCGAAGGCGTGGGCCGATAGCCAGCTGAGCGCGATTGAAAGGATCAGCACAACCAGCCCCACTCGCATCATGAACGCGCCTTGCCGCAGTACCAGCATGATGCTGGTGAGATCGAAAACGAGGGCCGCGAACCCGACGATGGAAACCCGCATCACCGGCGCTGCGTCCACGTAGGCAGCCGTATAGATGATCGTCACCATCTCCTCGGCGAAGACGAAGGCGAAGGCGAGCAGCGGAAAGACGAGCGCGCCGATCATGACGTTGGCGCGGCTGTTGAGTTGTACCATTCCTGGGATGTCACCGGCGGCCTGAAGCCGGCTCAAGCTCGGCAGGAAGGCGTGAAAGACCGATTGGCGGCACAGCTGCACCAGCGGCCCGAGTATCGTGGCGATCGAGAACGACGCGAACGTGCCTACGGAGAAGAGCGTCGCCGCCACCCATTGGTCCGCCTGAAAGCGCAGACCGTACAGCGCGCCTGCGGCGCCGTTCGGGGCCGCATACCTGAGCTGATCGGAGAATGTGCGCCAGCGCAAAATCGGCCCGCGCAGGCCGTGATATCGCGCCACGTAGCCCAGCAGCACCGCGACCTTGAACGCCACGAACGCGAGGAGGACCAGGAGTACCGGTTCCAGCTCCCGCGTCAGGATGGCAGCCAGGGATAGCGCCACCGCGCGCAACGCCGCGAGGCCGATCGTCGCTTTCGCCTGCCACATCACCCGCTCTTCGACAGTGGGCAGCAGATCGAGGAGCGACGCGACCAGCCACAGCAGCACGAATAGGGGCACGATAGCCTTGTGCTGCGCAAGATCGCGCATCTTTTCGGGCAACCACGGATTCCACTGGCTGAGCGCCCACCCCGCTATCAGGCCGCAAGCCGCAAGAAACAGGAGCGCCTGGTTGATGTAGAGGCGTTTGGTTGCGCCCTCCGACCGCGGCAGGAAGTAGTAGAGGCTCCCCGGCATCGCCATCGTCACGATGGCCATCACTGTCCCCACTGCCAGCCACAGCAGCCGGTACTGCCCGAAGGCCACCGTGTCAAGGCAGCGCACCAGGACCACCGGAAGCAGGAACTGAAAGGCATAATCGAATGCGTTCGCGGCGCCGAGGGAAAGAGCGCGCCGCCCGAGCAAACGCATGGTCGGCATGGCCGCCCGCGCTTCAAGCCCCGCGTTCATGAACTGCGCCCGTTGGCGCGTTGACCGTACATCATTCCGATCGCCAGCCACAGGAAGGCTTGCTCCGGTCTCGGCAGGAGGCTGCTGTCGGTGAGGTAAGAGATCAGCAGGGCCAGCAATCCGGCCGCTGCCCCCAGGAAGAATCCCCGCAGGGTGGGGCTCAAGGCCGGATCAACGCTCAATGTGCGAAAGCCCTTCCAGACGTGGGCGAGATAGGCGCAAACGAGAATCAGGCCGGCTATTCCCATGTCGAGGAGAGCCTGTAGATACGCGTTGTGAGGATGCCCGACCGCCAGAAACGTTACGCCGGCGCCACGGCGCATGGGCTCGGACCAGAGAATCGACCCGAGGCCGTGGCCGTAAATCGGGCTTTTGGGCACCTCGGGGAGAAGGGGCAGCCAGAGATGGTCGATGCGCCCTGCGCTGATCATGTCGGATCCGCTTCCAAACCCGCGGCCAAACCCCGTTGTGACTCGGTCGTACACCGCTTCGGGCAACAGGAGCAGCACGACCGCCGCCAGGAGACCACCAAGGATCAGGGTTTTCAAGTTGCGGTGCCAGAGCAAGAACAGCGCGTTGATCACGATAAAACCCAGAAAGGCGCCGCGCGAGAACGTGAGCATCAGCGCAACCACCACCAACCCCATCGACGCCAACAGGACGAACCTCGGCCTCCATTCCTTCGATTCCGCCCAGGTGAAGAGCAGCAGCGCGTAGGCGACCTCGTACATTCGCCCCAGCTCGTTGGCGTGCATGCCGAGTGGCGACAGGAACTCGCGCGAGGTGCTGCTCGCCAGCTCCCCCAGCGTGACCCCGGATAGGTAAACAAACACGATGACCATCGAGCCCATCACCCAGATCGAGATCAACATCGGAATCAGGAATTTTTCCGGCTTCTCGGCCTTCGACCACGCGGCACCGACCAGGAGCGCAAAAATCACGATCAACAGGGGCTTGACCACCAGTTCGCTGAAGTAGCCGGCGACGTTGTCGAAATCGACAAGCCCATTGAAAAACAAGGGGATGTCGCCAAGATGGCGCGAACCCAGCGCCCCCGCGACGAGGATCGGTACGATATACAACCACAGTAGCGGGCGCGGCATGAAGCGACTGAGGCTGCGGTCGGAGAGGCTGCGAAACAGGTACGAGCCCAGCGTCCCGACCAGCAGCAGGTTGAGGGGATTGAGGCCGGTAATGCCGAGCACCGCGTGCGGAAAGAAGCGGCTGCTCGAAATGGGCATCAGCAGGATGAGCAGGACCACCCCGATGCGAAAATCGCGCAGGATGAATGTGCAGCCGATCAGCGCGACGCACAGGTACACGCCGTTCAGCCCGGCGACCGCGACCACGAACCCGCAGAAAACACCGAGCAGCGCGATGGCTGCGAACACCCAGAGCGTAAACGCCCCAGCACGCCGCGCCCCCGCATCCTGTACCGAGGCGTTGCCGTGAAACATCATCGTGCACCGCCGCCAAAGGGCCGCCAATCCGTGTAGCCGCTGGTCCCCATGTCTTGCCGCCGGTTGCCGTGCGCTGGAGGAAACTGCAATCATCGTAGTTGTTGTGCCGAATCGCGCAGGTATTGCGCATCCCGCCCCGGGAAGATCCGCTGCTCCAGAACCAACGAAATTCCAGTCAGTTCGGTTTCAAAATGCGTTGAATACGGTGCCGACGACACGAACGCCCATATCGCTCAACTCCCGGATGGCGCTGGTCGCATCGGCAAGACGGGTGTGGTCTTTGCGGGCGAGCATGATGACATTGCCCGCCCGGAAAGCGACGTTCTGCGCGTCCGCGTAGAGCTTCGCCGGAGGCGTATCGAAGAGGATGACGTCGAAATCGGCCCACATTTCCTGCAGGAAAACGCCGAGCGCGGGACGGGACAGCAACTCCTGCGGATTGGGCGGGGGTGCGCCGGCCGGCAGAAGCGAAAGCCTTCCGAATTCCCGGACAGGCGCCACTGCGCCGCGATCGGCGCGGCCGGAAAGAACCGCCGAAAGGCCGACCCGGTCGGGGATGTTGAAGATCCGGTGCTGTCGCGGCGTGCGCAAGTCGGCATCGACCAGGAGCGTGCGTTCGCCGAGCTGCGAAAAGACCACGGCAAGGTTGGCGGTGACATAGCTGCGCCCTTCGCCTGAACCTGGACTGGCGATTGCCAGCGCCCGGTGCCTGACCCCGGCCCTCGACCAACGCATCAACAACTGGGTGCGCAGCGCCCGAAGCTCCTCGGCGCGGGGGTGAAACGGTTCGTACGCGACAACGAGTTCGCCGCTGATGCTTTCGTTGCCGGGCAACAGATGGGGAAGATCATACTGCCTGGCGACCGCACAACGCAGGTCGTCCTCCGTAATCAAGCCCAGACGGAGAGCCGCTTCGCCGAACCTCAATCCGTTTGTTTGCTGCAACTGCATGACCTGCTCGATGCCCTCGACACCGAGCTTTCCCTCTTCCGCGAGAATGCTGCCGATGCGACGGTCATAACGCGCGAGAACACGCCCCGACCCTTCGATCGGCAGGACATTCTCCTGGGGATTCGCCGGCATTCTTCAGCCCGGGTTCGGCAAGGCTCGTGCGGTGCCGCTTGGCGGACCGAGCAGTCGGTTTGCAGCAGGCCGCCAGGCATTGAGCACGACAAGCAGCGGGACGTCCAAATTCAGATCGCCGCGCGAACGCACCCGGCGGTCGAGCATCTCCATCAGCACCACCATGCCGATACCGAGCATCGTTCCGACCACCACCGACAGGGCGATGTTGAGGGGGATTTTGGGCAGGGAAGGTTTGCCCGGCACGGCTGCCGGATTGAGCACGGTAACGTTGGTCTGGCTCGCACGGCTCTCGACCTCGCTGACAACGTGGCGCTGCATGGCAGTGTCGTAGGCCCGTTCCGCGGATTCGACATTGCGCCTGAGCACCGTGAATTCATTTCGAGTGTCCTTGAGCTCGAGCAGTCGCGCGCGCTGCGCCGACATCGCTTTCGTGAGATCCGCTTCGCGCTGGCGACTCTGGCGCGCGGAGCTCGCGATTCCCTCCGCGACTTTCTTCATTTCAGCGTCGAGTTTCTCGCGCAGGCTCCGGTTCTCGGAGAGCTGACGCTGGTATTGTGGGTAGTTGCTGCCGTACTGAGTGGCCAATTCGCGCAGCTTCGCTTCTCCCTGGTGAAGATCTGTCTTCAGCCTCTGAATGAACGGATTGTCGAGAACGTCCGGCAGCCTATCCAGGGACCCGCCGCGTTTGAGAAACTCGCGCGCCTGCTGCTCCCGGGCATTCCACTGGAACGTCTGTTCCTGCGCTTTCACCACCTGCTCCGAAAGCGCTCCCAGCCGGGTGGTATCGACGTCGTAGCGCTCGTCAACCGAGACAATTCCCTCCCGCTGGAGATAATTCGTCAGCTTCGCCTGGGCATCCTCCAGATTGGCACGCAAGGTCTTCAGTTGCTCGTCATACCACTCCGCCGCCTGCCGCGTCGGTTCTACGCGCAGTTCGAGCATCGTGTCGATGTAGGCTTTGGCGAACGCGTTGGCGATCCCCGCCGAATGGCGGGGATCGGCGGATGAGAAGGTGACCTGGATGATGCTGCTTTGCGAGGTTTCCACCTTGAGCTTGCTGAGCAGGCTCTCCACCAACCAGTCCTCGATCGATCCATAGCCTCCCGCCGCCTTCTCGAAGTCCGCGCGCGTCGAAGGGTTCTCCGCGAGCTTCAGGTCCTGCACCACCTTGCGCGCCACTCTCTTGCTGGTGATGATATCCATCTGCGTCTGCAGGTAGCTGAGTTTCTCCAGCGGAAGAATCAGGGGCAGGGTATTGCTCAGGGACTGTTCGTTCTTGGCGTCCACCAGCAGCGACACCGTCGCTCTGTAGGTTTTCGGTAGCAGGAAGCTCGCCACGGTGGCAGCTATAACAGTAGTGGTCAGCAATGTCGCAAATACGCCAAAGCGCGCGCGGAGGGCGAGCAGAAATTGATGGACGCTCACGATGTATCTCTGTTGTGTCCGATGTAGTCGATCGCGCTTGCCTAGAAGAGGCTTTCCCGGACGTAAATCACGTCATCGGGCTGCACGGGATCGGTGAGGCGCGCGTCGATGGTTTGGATCGTCCCGTCCGCTACTCTACGGCGGATCTTCAAGCCACGGTCGGTGCCGCGCGGCGTTACGCCGCCGCCGACCGAGAGCGCCTGCATTACCGTCATGGCTTGCTCCAGCCGATAAGAACCCGCGCGCTGCACCTCCCCATAGATATAAAAGACCGGCGCGCGCTGCACGTAAATCGTGTCGCCGTTCTCCAGTTGAAGGTTCGATGACAGATCGCCCGTGCGGTACATGGTCGGCACGTTGATTTCCAGTTTCGCCGTCTTGCCGTTGCGTCTGACCATCACGGTGACGTTCTCGTCACCGGTCGGGCTCACCCCGCCTGCGAGCGCGAGTATGTCGGTCAGATTCGAGCTGGTGTCATCGAGCGGGTAGCGCCCGGGACGGGCGACCTGGCCGAGCACCGATACCTGCCGGCTGCGCACCCGCACGATGTTGAGACTGACCTGCGGTTTCAGCACGAATTTTCCCTTGATCAATCTGTCGGCGATCCGGACCTCAGCAGCGGCGGGTGTGAGCCCGGCGAGCGAGATCTCGCCCACCAGGGGAAAGGTGATGGTGCCCCGCTCGGAGACGCGCGTCTCGGTGGTGAGATCCGGGTTCTGAAAGACAGTGATGCGGATT
>MNIJ01000238.1 GCA_001919715.1 Acidobacteria bacterium 13_1_20CM_58_21 | reverse complement strand
AGGCGTGTTTTTTCGGTGAGCGCCCGATTTCCTGCACTGGATCGGGCGGTTTTGTTTATCGCTCAATTGCGTCAAGGTAAAGGGGAGCTACATCCAACAGGCACAGCGGACCATGATCCTTTACGACAAATTCGGCCGCCAGATCACCGACCTTCGCATCTCCATCACAGACCGTTGCAATTTCCGCTGCGTCTACTGCCGCTCCGCGGATCCGGAAAACTACCGCGATCACGACGAAATTCTCTCCTGGCCCGAGCTCGATCGTCTCGCCAGGATCTTCCTAAGCCTGGGCATCCGCAAAATCCGCATCACCGGCGGCGAGCCGCTCGTCCGCGAAGGCGTCGAGGATTATATCGCCCGTCTCCAGGCCCTCGGCGTCGAGGACCTCTCCATGACCACCAATGGCCACTTGCTGGCGGAACGGTGCCACCGGCTCCTTGCCGCCGGTCTCCGCCGCATCAACATCAGCCTCGATTCGCTCGACCCCGAGAGATTCGAACGCATCACCAGAACCAAGTCTTTTTCGACGGTGATGCACAGCATCGATGTCGCTCAGAAATCACGCTTGGCGCCAGCCAAAGTGAATGCCGTCCTGGTCCGCGGCCTCAACGACGACGAAGTCGAAGCCTTCGCTTTGTTCGCCCGCGAAACCGGCCTCATCATGCGCTTTATCGAATTCATGCCGCTCGATGCGGACCGCCACTGGACACGCGACCTCGTGGTGCCGGCGGCGGAAGTCCACCAGCGCATCCACGTCCGCTGGCCACTCGTGCAGGTTCCGCATGAGCGCAGCGAGACGGCGCGCAAATACCGCTTTGCCGACGGCGCGCCCGGCGAAATCGGCCTGATCGCCCCGGTGACCCAGCCTTTCTGTGGCCATTGCTCCCGCATCCGGCTGACTGCCGACGGCAAGCTCCGCACCTGCCTGTTCAGCAAGGACGATCATGACCTGCGTGCGCTGCTTCGCGAAGGAGCATCCGACGAGGATTTGGTCACCTATATCGGTTCCATTGTCATGGAAAAAGAGGAGGGCCATCGCATCAACGAGCCCGGCTTCGTACAACCCTCTCGTACCATGGTATTTATTGGCGGGTAGTGGGAAAATAGCCGAAATATGAGAAAATGAAGTTCCAGGTAGGGATCAGGGACCGCTTAGCAATAGCCTCTAAGCAGACAAAACACAATCCATGGGCAACGTAGTATCCATTTCGGATAGCAGCACCCTCATCGGCGCAGACCAGCCGGCCACCATCCGCGCGCCGGAGATTGAAGCCGGGGTAGGGTGCGACTTCGACTCATACCTGCTTGTGCCGGACAATGCCCTTGATGACCGCATCGCTGCCGCCAAGGCCCGGCTGGGTCGGGACGTCGTGATTCTGGGCCACCACTACCAGCGCGACGAAGTGGTTAAGTTCGCCGATTTCCGAGGTGACTCGCTCAAACTCTCCTTTCAAGCCGCTCAAGCCGAAGGCCGCTACATCATTTTCTGCGGTGTCCATTTCATGGCCGAAAGCGCGGATATTCTTCGCCGTGAGCACCAGATCGTTGTCCTGCCCGACCTGAACGCCGGCTGCTCCATGGCCGATATGGCCGACATCGGCCAGGTGGAAGCCTGCTGGAGTGAACTCTCTTCTTTCCTCGATTCGGCGAAGATTATCCCCGTCACGTACATGAACTCGACCGCGGCCATCAAAGCCTTTACCGGCGAGCATGGCGGTTCGGTCTGCACCAGCTCCAACGCCGCCGCGGTCATGAAGTGGGCCTTCGAGAGCGGCGGAAAAGTTCTCTTCCTTCCCGACGAGCACCTCGGCCGCAACACCGGGTATCGCATGGGCATCCCGCTCGAGCAAATGATTGTCTGGGATCCCGACCAGGAATTTGGCGGAAACACGCCGGAAACGATTCGCAGCGCGCGCATCATCCTCTGGAAGGGCTATTGTTCCGTGCACCAGCGCTTCACGCCGCAGCAAGTCGAGCGCGTCCGCCGCGAGCATCCTGGAATTCGCGTCATCGCGCATCCCGAATGCCGCTTCGAGGTCGCCCAAGCCGCCGATCAAATCGGCTCGACCGAGGGTATCATCGAAGCCATCCTGGCTTCTCCTGTTGGCACGGAGTGGGCCGTGGGCACAGAAATTCACCTGGTCAATCGCCTCGGCAAGGAATTGAAGGACCACAAAGTCATCTCGCTCGATCCCAGCGTCTGCGTTTGCACCACGATGTTCCGTATCACTCCGCAGCATCTTCTCTGGGCGCTCGAGAATCTGGGTGAGGGCAACGTCGTTAACCGTATCTCCGTTGACGAGCACACTCGCCGTCATGCGCGGGTTGCTCTCGACCGCATGCTGAGTTTGCGCTAGCATCCAGTAGGACAGCCTTTTGGCTCTGAGGTTTGCGAACGGTAGCATGTCCTGGAGTGGCCGCTGTCCCCTGAACGGAAACTTTATGGCAGACGAAGACGACGATCAGGATCAGGAGACTCCGGAACCACCGCAGCGTCTCTTTACGCTGACCGAGGCGGAGCATGCGCGCCAAGAACTCGAACCCTTTCTCGTCGAGGCCATGGATTCTCGCAAGAAGCTCTCTGGTCTGGAAAATGAGCTGTCCGCGGTCTCCGCGCGCATCATGATGATGGGCGGTGTGCTTGTGCCCTACGAAAAACTGGCCGCCGTGCGCATGCAGCACCAGCAGCTTGCCGAAACGCTCAAGTCGGCGCTTAACCGTATTCTCGAAACCGGATGCCTTATCAAGGACCTCGACGTAGGCCTTCTTGATTTCCCTGCCGTCATCAATAAGCAGGACGTCTATCTCTGCTGGAAGCTTGGCGAGGACCGCATCCGCTTTTACCATCGCCAGGACGAAGGATTCGACAGCCGCAAACCGCTCGATCCGCACGACCTCGGCCCCGGCGACACCATTCAGTAATTTTTATGTAGTGACCGGTCTTCAGACCGGTGCTTTCTTTCCGGTGTCATCCTGAGCGCAGCGATGAGCGGTTCCCGCCTTGTCGGAAACTGCCCGTTCTTCGCAGGCTCAAACTGTGAGCGCCTTTGAACGACCATCCCGAAAATCGACTGAAAGACTCGGCAAGCCCCTATCTTCGCTCGGCAGCGCACCAGCCCATCGACTGGCACGAATGGGGTGCCGCCGCTTTCGAACTCGCCAAATCCGAAGACAAGCCCATTCTCCTAGACATCGGTGCGGTCTGGTGCCATTGGTGCCACGTCATTGACCGCGAGAGCTACGAGAACGCCGAAATCGCCAAAATCATCAACGAGCACTTCGTCGCCGTAAAAGTGGATCGCGACGAACGCCCCGACGTCGACTCCCGCTATCAATCCGCGGTCAGCGCGATCTCCGGCCAGGGGGGCTGGCCGCTGACCGGTTTTCTGCTCTCTGATGGCAAACCCTTTTTTGGTGGCACCTATTTCCCCCCCGAAGACCACATGGGCCGCCCCGGATTCCGCCGCGTTCTTCTCGCCGTCGCCGATTCCTACCGTAACAAGCGAGCCGAACTGGAGCGCGCCGCCAACTCCCTCGCCGATGCCATCTCGCAAGCGGAAGTCTTCACCGGCGCTCGCGCTGATTTCGACCTTGGCGTCGTCGACGCACAGATCAAATCCATCACCCAGCTTTTCGACATCAGGAACGGCGGCTTCGGCCGCGCCCCGAAATTCCCGCACTCCTCGGCCATCGACCTCGTCCTCGAGCGCTACCAACAGACGAAAGAAAAGCATCTCCTCGCCATGGCCGAAACCACGCTCGAAAAAATGGCGCGCGGCGGCGTCTACGACCAGCTAGCCGGCGGCTTTCATCGCTACTCGGTCGATGAGCGCTGGCTCGTCCCGCACTTCGAAAAAATGTCCTACGACAATTCCGAACTCTTGAAAAACTATCTCCATGGGTGGCAAGTCACGCAGAACCTAATTCTGCGCGAGACTGCCGAAGGCATCATCAGCTGGGTGAATGAAGTATTGTCGGATCAGGACAATGGCGGCTTCTACGCTAGCCAAGACGCTGACTATTCGCTTGATGACGACGGTGACTATTTCACTTGGAGCTTGGACGAACTCCGCGCCGCGCTCCTCCCCGACGAAGCCCGCGTCATGGAACTCTACTACGACGTCGAGGCTCGGGGCGAAATGCACCACGATCCCGCAAGAAACGTCCTTTGGATCGCTCGTGATGCCACGGATATCGCCAAGCGGTTCAGCCTTGACGAAACCACAGTCCGCCTGACCCTCGCAGAGGCAAAAGGGAAGTTGCTCGCCGCGCGCAGGCCGCGTCCTACACCCTTCATCGACAAAACGATGTACGTCTCTTGGAATGCAATGTTCGTCTCTGCCTATCTGGAAGCCGCGCGGGTTCTGGGCGGCTCACTCGGCGCAAGTTGCCGCAACTTCGCCCTGAAAACGCTCGACCGCATGTTGAAGGAAGTCTGGAGCGAAACCCGCGGTTTCGGCCATCGCTTCGGCGGCCCCGCTCTGGAAGGCTCGCTCGACGATCAAGTTTTCAGCGTTCTGGCGCTTCTCGACGCCTACGAAGCCACCCTCAACCCGCGTTACTTCGCCGCGGCGCAAGAAACAATGGATCTTGCCATGGTCCGCCACGGCGATGCCGAAGGAGGCGGCTTCTTCGATCGTCCTTGCGACGCCGCGCCCATGGGCGGCCTCGACGTCCGCCGCAAGCCCTTTCAGGATTCTCCGACGCCGGGTGCGAATTCCGTCGCCGCCATCGCCCTCATTCGAATCCACGCTTTCACCGACGACGAGCGCTGCCGTGCCTTCACCAAGAAAACGCTCGAAGCCTTCGCCGGCATTGTTCCACAGTACGGCCTCTTCGCCGCCACCTACGGTCTCGCCGCCACCCTCTTCGCCCATCATCCTCTGCAAGTCGTCATCACTGGGCCCACGCATGATCCTACCGCGCAAGCCCTGGAAGCCGCCGCCCACCGCGTCTTCCGTCTCGGCAAATCCGTTCTCCGCGTCACCCCGGAAACGCCCCAACTCCTTCTCGCCGGCACCCTAAGAGAAACTCTGCCCCATCTCCCCGCCGACAAAGCCTTGGCCGTCGTCTGTTCCGGCCAAACATGCCTCCCGCCGACCAACGACCCCCAGCACCTTTCCTCCCTCCTCACGGATTGCAGTCGTTCGGCCCAAGCGAGTTGATCGGTCACTTGACGCGAGGTGAATCGATAGCAGTTCGAAAAAGCATCCTTGTCAGCAGCATGCTCATCTGCAAACCTCCTGAATTCCTGAGTCTTGGCCGTCAACACGAAATCTCCTGGGGCCTCAGCAAACGGCATTTTGAACTTACCTGCATGAATCTGATCCCGTGCCCATTTCTGGCGGTGCTCCACTTTAGTGTTGCAGCGTGGGACGACCCAGCAACACAGAATTAGAGCGACTTGGTGTCACAGGCAAACAGGGCACGGCATGGCCCAGTAGGCAAGCTTACGCGGAGCCATGAATGGCTCACCCTGCAGAAAGAGATTTCATGGCGAGGCAGGTCCCAGCCCTGAAGAATCGTGGGTGAGACCCCTCACTGAAATAAATAAGGTGGAGCGAAAACGCGCGCTCGTCACGCGCGGTTGTAGTTGGGAAAAAGAGAACGTGGGTTGCTACGTTGAGGAGCCCCGGTGGGGATTCCGCACCTACTCGCCGTGCCCGCGGGGCGCCTTCACGGTGCCACGCACTTCGCCGCCGGGGAACATCGTGGTGTGTAAATTTGCGTAGGCGTTGCGAGTGCGGATGGCGCGGATCACATCGGCGAAATCGCCATTTGGAGCGGCGGGAATGCCTTGCGCTGCCGGCCCGACGATGTCAGCAGCGGTGATGGTGCCCGAGGCCGTGCCTGAAGTGGCCTGGGTGCAGGCCGGCTTTCCGCCTCCGCCGCACAGGTACACCATAACGCCACCGTTAACCTTAGTGGGACCGAAGTGGATGTGGCTGAACAGGGGCAGAGTCGTTAGGCCGCTCCACTGCAGCGTGTAGGTGATGGTGCTGGCGTCCGAGCTGATGGTTGCATTGAAGTCCGCCACGCCCTTGCTCGCGGTGGGTGGGACTTCGCTCAGTCCTACCATGTGGGCAGAGATGGTCGGTTCGTTATCGCTCTTCGCTTTGGTCGAGGAATTGCCCAGCAATAGAACGGTTATGGCCGCTAGCGCGACAATCATGCACAGTCTTTTCATTTCTAGCTCCTTTCGAGACCGACAACGCGATGGACAAGGAGAGCCAGGGGCTTGCCGCCCCGTCCGCTGAAGGCTAAGTTTGCGCAAAGATATATCAGCGGGGCACATTAACTGTCAATACGTGTTGCCATTGTGTTGCCATTGATCCAAGAAGTGAACGTTCGCTTCATCCTTCTCAATCCAAGTGCGCGCAATCGTATGAGCCGCGATCTCCGGATAGGACATGTCCGAACCTCCTTCCGGGTACCGCGGCCCTGGACCGAAATCAACGAACAGATCATGCGCCAGGCGAACTAGCCGTTGATTGGACGTTCCTCTCTTTCCGAGTTGAATTTGTGGACAATCAAAGGAAAAGTCGTCTTTCGACTTCCGGAATACGCAGCGCTCGTCAGGGCTCGGATCGGCATCCCCTGGCTGATCCTTCTTTGGCTCTTTCTCCACTCGCCCAGCAAATTTCCGTCGAAATACGCATCGTCCTTGGTGAAAAGAGAAAACATGGACCTAACAGGGGCTGCATCCCGCGAGCTAGAGCGCAACACAGGTCCGCAACCTACTGAAGTTTCACATGGGTTCTCCAAAAAATACGCCGGAGGAAGTGACGTATTCGGCCTCTCCCGGCAATATCTTAATTCCAATTTGTAGTGAATCTACCTCCTAGCTACTTCTTCGGCCGCGATTCTGGCGGTACCATCCCCGCCACGCGGTAGTACACCACCAGCTGCCCGTAGTGCTCTCCGGAGTGCTCCATGAAGCCGTAGGCGAAGTCAATCACGCGCACCTGCTGATTCGCGTAGGGATCGACGACCAGGGAATTCAGCCCCGCATCGCCCTTGGCTTTGATCGCGGCAGCGCCGTCGGCGAAGGATTTCTTCACGTAAGCAGCCACTTCCGCTTTGGTCTTGAGTTTGTCTTTCGAGAAATCTTCTTGGGCAGGCGGCTTCTCTCCCTTCACCGGGTTGGTGAAGAAATAGTTTACATCCGCAACGTGGAGGAGTCCCTCCCGGAAGCTGCGCTCCTCCGGGTTCGGTTTGAACTCGTACCTGTCCTCAGGGAAGTCTTCCGCCATGGCGATCAACTTCCGCCCGATGTCGTTCCATTGCTCCACCACCGCTTGCGTAGGATTCACGGCCGCCTTCGGCGGGTCTTTCTTCTTTGCCGCATCCTGCGCCCCCGCCGGAACCACCGCCAACCCGGCCCCCAGCACAAGAGTCGCCAGCACACTCCACTTCTTCATAAGTTTTCTCCTCAGTTTCGCCCGGAAACCGGACGTTCTCTTCTCGGACGCACCACTCTGCCGGGCGTTTCCCCCAACCAGCGTTGACTCGGACTTCGGGGGGGGTTCATCTTACGCAGTAAAGTCGTCCCCGTCATGCAAAATCCCCAAGGCCCGCGTGTTAAGCTTAAGTTGGACTTGGGAGCGCCGTCACCGTGAATTGGGGCTTTCTATTGCCGCGTATCGCCGTAGTTTTGGGCATTTGGACGCTGCTTTATCTCTCGCAGCGATTCTGGTACCGCGCCCTCTGGCGCGTCACCTCTCATTGGGGTCGGGTGTCGCTTCGGGTGGGGGCCAGGCTCCTCTATGTAATTCTGCTCCTCGGGGTGATCGTCACCATGGCCCTGGGGCTGAGCCTCGGTCACGGGACTCTTGCTCGCCAGAACTCCTTAATTATGGCTCTTACAGGCCTCTGGTTTTTCAGTGCCCTCTTGGCTTATTTCGCAGTCAGGACCGTCCACGGAGTCGAGCGAGTGTGGAGACGGTTACACACCGCACGCGCGAAAAAACCCGTCGCACAACAAAGTGCCGCCCAGTCCACGCCCTCTCTCGCCGAGACGGTTGCTGACCCGGGACGCCGCTATTTCTTCCGCGCCGCCACAGCTGCCGCCGGCGCCGCTCCTTTCCTCGGCGCCATGTACGGTTTCGCTGCCGAACGCCTGAACTATCAGGTCCGCCGCGTCGAGATTCCCTTGCCCAACTTGCCTTCCGCTCTCGACGGGATGCAGATCGTCCAAATCAGTGACATTCACCTCAGCAGCTACATGTCCCGCACGCAGGTACGCCGCGCCGTGGATATGGCCAATGAACTCGGCGCCGACCTCGCCGTGGTCACTGGTGACCTCATCACTGGGAGCGGTGATTCGATCGCCGATTGCATCGACGAGATTCGCCATCTGCACGCTCCGCTCGGCATCTGGGGCTGTAATGGCAATCACGAAGTCTACGCCAGGGCGGAAGACGAGGCGGCTTATCTCTACGCACAAGCGGGTATGAAACTGCTGCGCCAGGAAAACGCACAAATTACTTTCAAGGGAGCGCCCTTCAATCTCATCGGCATCGATTACCAGCGCGAACGTACTCCCCGCAGCCAGCGGCAACAGACCCTTGCCCGTTTGCAGCCTCTGGTCCGCCGCGATATGATCAACATTCTCCTCTCGCACAATCCCAATACCTTCAATCGGGCTGCTGAACTGGGCGTCGAGCTTTCCCTTGCAGGTCACACCCACGGCGGACAGATACAGGTCGAAATCCTCGACCATCGCTTGAGCCCCGCCCGCTTTATCACCGACTATATCGCCGGCCTCTACCAGCGACCGCTCTTCGCACCTGCTCCCAATGAACGGGCTGCTTCGAACGTTTCCGCTACTCGGGCGTCCAGCCCATCACTCTTTGCCTTGTCCTCCCCGCCTATGGCCCATATCTACGTGAATCGCGGCCTGGGTACGGTCGGCGCTCCCGTACGCCTCGGTGTACCTCCCGAGATCAGTCTCATCGTTCTTCGCCGCGCCTAGCTGCAGAGGCAGCGGGAAATTGATTCTCAGTGTAAGTTTCCAAAGTGCTGTGAAATCGGAATCTCCAGACTTCCGTATCCCTATCGTTGTGGATTCAATTTTCGGAAACCGGGTTCTTTTTCAGCCTCTCATCCCACCGCAAGTCGCTTGTTCTCAATTCGAATGAGGCCTGTAAATCTTGTGTCTATTGGTAGCTGGCTTGCATCCAACACACGTTGGTCCAGCCAAGCGGAGGCTCGTTCGCGATTGCGTGGGACGTGTTTCGCTTCGAAAATCTCGCTTAGGAGAGGATTCCCTCATGCAGTTCACAGTGAAGTTCTTGAAATTTCTCGCTGTCTTTACACTTTCGATTTTTCTGCTCCCCGCTGCCACTCAAGCGCAGCACTACACACAAACAAATCTCGTCTCCAACATCGCGGGGATGGCCCCAATTACTGACCCTAACCTAAAGAATCCTTGGGGACTCACTCGCAGTTCCACAAGCCCATGGTGGGTGGGGAACAATAACTCCGGCACTTCCACGCTCTACACCGGCGCTGGCGCCATCATTCCAATTAACGGTACCGGCACCGTCACCGTTCCACCCCCGAAAGGCTCACCGGCGGGAACGCAGGCGACCCCCACGGGCGTGGTCTTCAATGGCAGCTCCACCGATTTTCTGATCGCTCCCGGCCAATCCGCTCGCTTCATTTTCGTGACAGAAGACGGAACCATCTCCGGCTGGAACAGCGGCCAGAACGCCGTGCTTGTCGTCGACAATTCGAATAACGGCAGCCCCGACGGCGCGGTCTACAAAGGCGCGACGACCGGAGAGATCAATGGAAACCGCTTCCTGTATGTCACCAATTTCCGCCAAGCCCGCGTCGAAGTCTATGACACCAACTTCAAGCGCGTGCACCTAGGTGCAGAGGTCTTTAGCAACGAAGATATCCCCGGTGGCTTCGCACCATTCAACATTCAGAACATCGGCGGCAGCCTCTTCGTCACTTATGCCAAGCAGGACGTCACCAGACACGATGACGTGGCAGGCGACGGTTTAGGCTTCGTTGAAATCTTTACTCCCACTGGACGGCACATCGCCCATCTCCAGCATGGTTCTTGGTTCAATGCACCCTGGGGAGTTGTTTGGACCACGCGTGATTTCGGTGAGTTTAGCAATGCCATTCTGGTTGGCAACTTCGGCAGTGGTTGGGTCGCCGCCTTTAACGGGTTCACCTACAAATTCATGGGTTTCCTCAAGAATCCAGTCGACTCCATCTTGACCATTGACGGACTGTGGTCGCTCACGTTTGGCAATGACGCGAACGCCGGGCCCGCGAACACCCTGTTTTTCACCGCGGGCATCAACGGCGAACAGGATGGTCTGTTCGGCACCATCACTCCCGTGGACGGCCTCGACGGCGACGAAGAGTAACGTCTCCGGTATTTTGTTTTACAAAAAGAGCAGACACTAGAGAGAAATAAGACGGCAGGGTCTGGTCACCCCCTGCCGTCTTTTCCGTTGCTCAGCGCGTAAACAGAATTTGTGCTTTCCATTGTCCGTTTTTCTGTACCTTCCCTACTCTGCTTTTTGCCGTGTATTTTTCCCTAAGGTCGGCTGATGTTAAGATGCCCTCCGCTGCTTACCGCTCTTCATGCCGATCAGAGAAAAAAATTACTGGCTCGAAACCGTGGCCACTTCCCCTGCGCCATCCGCAGGAGACTTGCCAGACTACGCCGACGTTGCGATTGTGGGCGCGGGCTACTGCGGCCTTTCCGCGGCACGCACGCTTGCAAAGCGCGGCGTGAAAGTGGCCGTCTTCGAGGCACAGACCTTTGGCTGGGGCGCCAGTTCCCGCAACGGCGGCATGGTCCTCACCGGCATGAAATTGCCGGTACCCACACTGATCAAGCGTTACGGCCGCGAGGCCGTTCGCAAAATGTACGCCGCATCGCTTGCGACCATCGATTGCGTCGAGCACATCGTGCGCGAGGAAAATATCGACTGCAATTTCTCGCGCTGCGGCCACCTGGAAGTTGCCTGCAAGCAGGTGCACTTCGATGGCTACGAAGAATCCGCCGCGCTCCTGCAACGCGAATTCAGTCACAAAATGCGCATCGTTCCAAAACGCGAGCTGCGCGCCGAAATCGGCTCGGACATTTATTTCGGCGGCATAGTGGACGAAACCAGCGCGGGGTTGAATCCCGCGCGGTACGTTGCCGGGCTTGCGCTTGCGGCGCTGCGAGCCGGTGCGTGCCTTTACGATCACACGTGCGTCACCTCAGTCGAGCCAGAGAGAAGCAAAAATGCGCACAAATTCCGCGTGCATACTTCGAGAGGTGTCATCACCACGCGCGAGGTGATTCTGGCGAGCGGCGCTTACACCACCGGTGCTACGCCCGCGCTGCGCAAAAAAATCATTCCTATCGGCTCGTACATCATAGCCACGGAAGCTCTGCCCGGCGATCTGGCGTGCGAACTCAGCCCACGCAACCGCATGATCTACGACTCCAAACATTTTCTCTACTATTACCGGCTTACCCCCGACAATCGCATGCTCTTCGGCGGCCGCGCCGCTTTCTTTCCGGAGACCGAAAGCACCGTGCGCCGGAGCGCGGAAATTCTTCGCCTCGGCATGATCGGCGTTTACCCGCAACTGCGCGACACAAAAATCGAATTTGTCTGGGGTGGCACGCTCGATTTCACGCTGGACGTGATGCCACACGCCGGGAAAATCGATGGCATGTACTTCGCCGCGGGCTTTGCCGGCCACGGCGTCGCCGCGGCCACCTGGTTCGGCGCGAAGCTCGCCGGCCTCATCTGTGGCGATCCCAACGACCTGCCCTTCGATGGCATCAAGTTTCTCTCCGCTCCACCGGGCCTGCGCAGCGGCAACACTTGGGCGCTCCCTCTGGCAGGCGCGTGGTACAAAATCCTCGATTTCTTTATGTAGGCTGCTGGCCGGCGCCGACTCTTCCTGCCTGCAATTTCCGCATTGCAAAATACATCACCGGGCCGAGCAACACCGGTACCGGCCCCCACTTCCGCGCGAACGGGTCGCTGGCGACCAGCGCAACTGCGCTCATTAGCAGCGGTGCAGCGATCACGTAGAGCAGTCCGGCGCGGCCCCACGGAATGCGGAAGGGCCGCGGCAATTCCGGCCGCATTCTGCGCAACTGCCACGAGGAAAGCACCGTCAGAATCGTGACGCCGATGCGCAACCACATATACACGGTCAAGAGCTGAACCATCGTTTTCTGTGCCAGCAATGCATAGATGATGGAAGACGCGATGATGGCGATCCACGGTGTGCCATAACGCGGATGCCTCGCCGCAAGTGCGGGTGGCAGATACCCATCCTCCGCCATGGTGGATGGCATGCGCGTGCATGTCAGCACCGTGGCATTCAGCAGCGAAAGATTGGTGATCATCGCAGCGATGGTCATCGCAAAACCCAGCCAGGGCCCACCGACGAGTCGTGCGGCATCGGAAAAATATCCGGTGTGCCAGTTCTGCCAGTTTCCCAATGCTGCGAGTGAGAACATCGTGGGGAGAAAATATGTGGCCATGGAAAGCGGAATGACAACGGCAAGCGCGAGCGGATAGCTCCGCTGCGGATTTTCCACTTCTTCGGCGACACTGGACACTTGCTCGTAACCGGAGTAGAGCCACAAACCAAGCGCCAGGCCGACACCGAAGACCTGAAATGGCGGGACGTGCGGCGGCACCAGCGGCGAAAAGGGATTGGAGTGCCACTTGGTTGCCGCGATCACGCACAGCGCGACTATCGGCAGCAGGATGAGGATTTCCAGAGTTGTGGCGACCGCGCCAACCATCTGAATGCCGCGCACGTTGATGTAGCCGATCACCGCGATCATCGTGACGGCAATCGCGTAATGCTTCCAGCCGACGAGCCCGGGGAAGAAAAACGTGAGATAGTCGGCGATCAGAACGCCGTACGCACCGCCCAGAAGAAACGACGCACTCCAGTTCCACCAGCCGGCTTGAAACCCCCAGAAGTCGCCGAATGCCCCGCGCACCCAGCGGTAGCATCCGCCCTCGACGGGCATGGCGGTGGTCAGCTCCGCAGCCACCAGCGAAACCGGAATGCACCAGAAAAACGGGATGAAGAGGTGATAGAGCAGCGTCAGCCCGGGACCGCTGGTCGTGACTTGGTCTTCGAGGCCGAAGGGTCCGCCGGTCGCGTAGGCGTACATCACAAAGACGAAGGGCAGCAAGGCGGCCTTGCGTGTGGGCGTGGGTGTGGCGTCGGGCTTGCTGCTATTGGCGGAAATGTTCGCTGGCCTCGTTTGAATGCACACGACGGATTTGTCCCGCAGAGCGTAGCGCATTGTGCCGGGAGGTGGGTAGTGCAGGGTGTTGCTCCTACCGGACGGCAACAGGCAGGATCGGCTGGCCGCCCGTGGGAGAGGTGTCACAGTAACACCGAGGATACCGGCCACCGGCTTTAATACCAGCGTCTCCAGCGCCGTTTGCGACCCCTCGATCGGAGTATTCATCACCCGCATCCGTTGGCCACGCGCCATACGCTGCCAACGAGCACTTCTCTACTCGGGCGCGCTCTGCCTCAGGGCTGCGTTTGACGCGGGCACGGAGGCCACCTTCGATGCGTTTTGGGTGCGTAGCCGGGCGATGACGAGGCGAATCTCTTCGTAGAGGATTTCGGGTGGCAGGGCTTCCTTGAGGGGTTTCAGCCGGCCCATGCCCAACTGTTGGCAGGCGGCGGCGATCTGGTTGTAACGTTCGGGTGGCAACCAGGCGGGCTGAAATTCGGCTTCGCCTCTTTCGATAAGATCGGCCACCACGGAGACGACGGCGCGCAACGTGCGTGAGCGGATTTGGGCGATTTCAGCGAACGTGCGGCCTTCTGCAAGCAGCCGTAGGGTTTCTTTCGCGGGGGAGGATACTTTTTGCTTCCCTGCGTTGGTGGCTCGCTCACCCTGGCGGAAGCGCTTTAGGACGTCCAGGATTTCGTGGCCGTACATTTCGACTCTTTTTTCGCCGAAGCCGGAGACGCGCCGGAGTTCGGGGAGAGTCGATGGCTTTGCGAGGCACAATTCCACGAGAGCGGCATCGTGGAGGACGACGAAGGCGGGGACTCCCTTGTCCTTGGCGGTAGTGCGCCTCCACTCGCGGAGGTACTCCTTCAACTCCACGTCGGTCGACCCCCGTGCGGCGGTTGCAGCAGGACGGGGTGCGGCCGGGCGAGTTCTCTCCGCCTTGCGAGAGGCTCCGCGTTTATTTCGAGGTTCTATTTTCAGCCAGTCTGGCATGGCCGCACAGACGTCGCAATTGCCGCAGGACTCCCACTTGGGTGCTTCGCCGAAATGGCGGCAGACGTGGCGCTGGCGGCACTCCGTGGATTGCACGAAACGCTCGACTTGGCGGTAACGCTGCCAGGCGCGGCCTTTTTCAACGTGGTCCCCGATTTTGCCGATGAAAAAGGCGTGCAAGCCGATGTCTTTTTTTTGCCAGAACAAGAGGCAATCGGCGGGGAGCCCGTCACGCCCGGCGCGGCCCGCTTCCTGGTAGTATTGCTCGACGCTCTTCGGGAGCGACAGATGAATTACCATTCGCACGGCCGCTTTATTGATGCCCAGCCCGAAGGCCATGGTGCCCACCATGACGCGCACTTCGTCGGCCATCCACTTTTCCTGGTTTTCGCGTCTTGCGCTGCTCTGCATCTGTCCGTGATATGCAACGGCAGCGATGCCGTTTTCCTCGAGGAAATCTACGGTGTCGCCAACGCGCGCAATCGTGGGAGCGTAAACAATTAGGCTTCCGTCCGAGACCTGCTTGACGGCGCGCAGGAGCAATTCATTTTGCGTTCTGGCGTCACACTGGCGGACGATGTATCGCAGATTGGAGCGGCGAAAGCTGGCGATGTGTTTGTAGGGATCACGGAGGCGGAGCTGCTCGATGATATCGTGACGGACGCGCTGAGTGGCGCTGGCGGTGAAGGCGACGATGGGGAGGTCGGGAAAAAGTTCGCGGAGACGGCTAAGCTGGCGGTAGTCGGGGCGGAAGTCGTGGCCCCATTCGGAGATGCAATGGGCTTCGTCGATGGCGAAGAAGGAAACCGGCATGCGGCCGAGCCAGGCGGGCGTGCCGTCGAGGGCGATGCGTTCAGGCGAAAGATAGAGAAGGCGGTAGTGGCCCTGGCTAGCGCGGCGAAGGATCAGACTGCGCTCGTCGCTCGAGAGCGAGCTATTGAGAAAAGCGGCGGGGATGCCCATTTGTTCGAGTTGCGCGACCTGGTCCTGCATCAAGGCGATCAATGGAGAAACAACTACCACGGTGCGCCGCCCGTCGAGGACCGCGGGCAATTGGTAGCAGAGCGACTTGCCACCACCCGTGGGCATCACTACGCAAGCGTCGCGTCCCGAAGCGATGCTCCTGACAATGTTCTCCTGGCCTGGGCGGAACGATTCGTAGCCCCAATAGCGGCGCAAGGCCTCGGAAAGAGGCGCGGCACGTTCCGCCGAGTAGTTCTGTTCGGGCACCGGCGGCCCCAGAGTTGTCATGGGTTCCCTCTCCGGCCCGCGGTCAGGACCAAGCGCCATGCAGCAAGGCCAGCATGATGGGGGTTGCAATATTCGCCTTTGTTTCGTCATATGTCAAAGGTAATTTCTGACGCGCGGGTGTGACTTTCCCAATCGCACCTTACCTGTGGGGCTGGCGGTGGCGGGCGAAGAAGGCGTGCCGGAGGTACTGCTCAATCTGCTTGCTGGTCTGGATTTGACGCTGGACGCCGCCGCGCTGTGCAAGAGTGGTTCGTCAGAGTTGCTGTGCCAGCCACAACTTTGGTTTGTACATCGCCAAGTTGCCGCGCCCATCCGCAGGTGCCATAATTCCATTTCAAACGCTGGCTTGTGGTCCGGGACATGCGTTTCCCGTCACCAAGCACTGAGGGGGCTCTATGGGACTGCGCGATAGCTGGATTGAAGAGCGGCAAGCGGGTGTTGCCGGGACGAACGGAAACAGGAACATTTCGCAGATGCACCTGGCGCGCCAGGGCGTCGCAAGCGAGGAGATGCAGTTCGTTGCCAAGCGCGAAAAGCTGGAGCCGGAGCTGATTCGAAGCGAGGTAGCGCGGGGACGGTGCATCATTCCCGCCAATATCCATCACCGCAACCTCGAGCCGATGGCTATCGGGATCGCCACGAAGTGTAAGATCAACGCAAATATCGGAAATTCCGCGACAAGCTCGAACATCGATGAGGAACTGAAGAAGCTGCATCACGCCGTGCACTATGGCGCGGATACGGTGATGGACCTCTCGACTGGCGGGGACATCCCTGTGATTCGAAAGGCGATTATTGGCGCATCGCCGGTGCCCGTGGGGACGGTGCCGGTGTATGAAGCGATCTCCAGGGTCCGGCGGCCGGAAGACTTGACCATCGGGCTGATGCTGGAAGTGATCGAGGAGCAGGCCGAGCAGGGCGTGGATTACATGACGATTCACGCGGGTGTGCTGCGCGAGCATGTCCCGCTGGTGCGCAAACGGATTACGGGGATTGTGAGCCGCGGCGGGTCGCTGATGGCGCACTGGATGGAGCACCACAAGAGGCAGAACTTCTTGTACGAGAACATCGAGGAGATCTGCAAGATTTTCAAGAAGCATGACGTGAGTTTTTCATTTGGCGATGGACTGCGGCCGGGGTGCATCGCGGACGCCAGCGACGAAGCGCAGTTCGCGGAACTGAAGGTGCTGGGCGAGCTGACAGAAAAGGCGTGGGAACACGACGTACAGGTGATGATCGAGGGGCCGGGTCACGTGCCGCTGGACAAGATTAAGGAGCAGGTGGACAAGGAGATGGAATGGTGCCACGAGGCGCCGTTCTATACGCTGGGGCCGCTGGTAATCGACATTGCGCCGGGATACGACCACATCACGAGCGCCATCGGTGCGGCGATGATTGGATGGCACGGCGCGTCAATGCTGTGTTATGTGACACCGAAGGAGCACCTCGGGTTGCCGAATGCGGAAGATGTGAAGCAGGGCGTGATTGCGTACAAAATTGCGGCCCACGCGGCGGACGTGGCCCGGCACCGGCCGGGCGCGCGGGACCGCGACGATGCACTGAGCTATGCGCGGTTTCTCTTTGACTGGAACAAGCAATTTGAGCTTTCGCTCGATCCACCAACGGCGAAGGCGATGCACGATGAAAACCTTCCCGACGACTTCTACAAGGAAGCCAAGTTCTGTTCGATGTGCGGGCCGAAGTTTTGCTCCATGAACATCACGCAAATGGCGGACGCCGAGGGTGGCCACGACCAGAACGAACGAAAGCAGAAGTTTGTGGAGTTGTTGGCCAAGGTGCAAAGCGCCTAGCTGGAGATCGCGGCAGATTGAAATTGGACCCAAGCGCATCGCTCCCATATAGCGTGGACTGGCTCAGCCTTCCTTCGATCGCATTGGTGGAGCTTGTTCTCTTCTTCTTTTTCAAAAAACAGAAAGACCAAGTACGTCGAAGAAAGAGTCGAGATACTCGTTCACGTTCTAGACTACCGTCTGCGGTCGGCAGGTCGAACTGAGGGTAAGTGGGAGTGGCTTGGCGCATATCTGGAGGAAGCCGCCCGACGAACGAGAGGCAAGAACTTTTCACCAACCCTTTCTCTGCCCCCGAGTCATGGACAAGGTGGACGCGGCCAAGGACAGTGGATCGTCGGAAAGATCAGATGGGTGAAATCAGCAAAGCCGAGAACCTGCGGGAGGAATTTAATCGCTGGGCGGAGGCAGGGCGGGGCGAGGGGATGGAGCAGGATCACCTGCCCAT
>MNIJ01000127.1 GCA_001919715.1 Acidobacteria bacterium 13_1_20CM_58_21 | reverse complement strand
GCGAGAGCGGCGAGCTGATCGGACGTCACCGCGGCGTTCAGAATTTTACCATCGGTCAGCGCAAAGGCCTCGGCTTTGCTGCCGGCAAGCCCCTCTACGTGCTCTCTATTGACCCGGAGAAGAACCGCGTCGTCGTCGGCCAAGACGATGTTCTCCGAAAGACAGTATGCGAAGTCGAAGGCGTGAATTGGATTTCCTGCGAGAAGCCATGCGCCCCGATTCGCGCCTTCGCCAAAATCCGCCACAAGCACGAGCCCGCCCCAGCCAGCATCGAGCCGCTGGATGCCTGCAGCGCGCGTGTCGCCTTCGACACGCCGCAACGAGCCATTACCCCCGGCCAGGCCGTCGTATTCTACGCCGGCGACATCGTCCTAGGCGGCGGCTGGATCCGCTGAACAGTACCTTTTTTTCAGAGAAGGCCGTAACTATTGCCGACCGGCGGAAACAGACAAGAGAGTGGAGCAGAATTCCTTGCAGAATTGGTGAACCTCACCAGAGGGGACGGCCGACGCGAAAAAAAGATTCCGAAAAGTTCTCTTACTGCTGAAATTTATCATAACAACTTACAATTAATAACTTGCTAAATAAAGAGTTCCTCTTCCTGCTGTTCGCGCGGCTCATCTCCACGGGAGCGGCTACGCCGGGACCGTAACAGATCGAGCCCGACCTTAATTCCCTGCACCAGTGCCGATGCCTTCTGCACCGGCCGCCAGAAACTGTGGCTGAACTTCGAGCCCGCATCCTCCAGCGCCTCGAGCGTCCCCGCCAAGATGCGATCCGCACGCACCAGCTGACCGCGAACTCGGTCCGCAGCGTCGGTAAACACACGGTCGATCTTCTGCGCCTGTCCGCGCGCCAAATACACGATGTGCGATGCGTCGTTCACCATGCTCGAGATTTTCGGCTGCGTATCATCCAAAAGAATCTGCACGCGCGTCAGGATGGGGCCGACTCGCGAATGCAACTCGCCCACAAGCCGATTCATATTCTCCGTCGTGCGGCGAAGCTGAAAGAACAGCGCCGTCAGGATCACCACCTGCACCACCAGAGCCATTGCCGCGACGATGCTGAAAATTTCGAGCCACAATTGCATAGCTGCCCCACCCGCCCCGTTAAGAGACGGAACCCCGCGCTACCGCCTTGCCGCGCCCTTAGGACTTCGCTTCGCGCAGATACGCTTCGCGGCCGGCCTCCACTGCCGCCGAAATAGAATCCTTCTTGCGCACCGCAACTTCCTTGCTTCGCTCGATCAGCTCATCGGCGCGCTCGCGTAATTCGCGGGCCTTCTTCTGGGCGTAATCCTTGCCCTCATCCGCCTTCTTCGACAGAAAATCGCGGGTCTCTTCCCCGGACTTCGGCGCAAACAAAACACCGACCAGCGCTCCAACTCCTAGCCCCACGAGGAAATACGTCACCTTGGAACCGACATTGTCCGCCATAGCAACCTCCACAGAAACCGTAGCATAGCAGCTGAAAGCGCGCAATATAGCCTAACCGCTATGTCCCTCCCCGACCGGTTACTGCGGCGTCGAAGCACCAAGCTGACTCAGTATTTTCTCGGCATTCTTCCGCGAAATTACGCTGCTCAATTTTTCCAGCCCCGCCCGCTGAATGTTTGCCACACTCCCAAACTCCTTCAATAGTTTCTGCGCCGTCTTTACCCCCACACCAGGGATTTCGCTGAGCGCGGTTTCCGTCTGTCGTTTCCCGCGCCGCTGGCGGTGGAAAGTGACGGCAAACCGGTGTGTCTCGTCGCGGATCTGCTGAATAAGGTGCAGCACCGGCGAGTGTCGCTCCAATACGATCGGCTCATCTTCCTGGCCCAGGACGTAAAGAATCTCCTCTTTTTTCGCGATGCTCGCGACCGGCTGATTGATGATCTGCAGTGATTCGAGTGCCCGCGCCGCGGCGTGAAGTTGTCCGATGCCACCATCGATCAGGATCAGCTCGGGAAGTTCTTTCTTCTCTTCCTGCAAACGGCGATATCGCCGGGCCACGGCTTCACGCATGCTGGCAAAGTCGTCGTTCTGCCACCGAACATTTCCGTTCGGTCCTTCTTCGCCACGAATGATGAACTTGCGGTAGTCCGATTTCTTCATGCGCCCCTTTTCCCAAACGACCATAGACGCGACGGTGTCCGTTCCTTGCATATGAGAAATGTCGAAGCTCTCGATGCGCCTCGGCTCTTCCGCCAGGTTGAGCGCATTCTGCAGCGCTTCGCCAATCGCTTTCGACGTCGGTGTCAAAACCCGGAATCGCTGTTCGAACGAATGTTTGGCGTTGCTCTCCACGAGATCCAGGAAAGCCCGCTTGGTTCCGCGCTGCGGCGTGAAGATCTCCACATTGTGTCCCGCTCGCTCCGTCAGGGTCACCTCCAGCAGTTCGCGATCTTCAAAATCCGCCGAGACGTGAATCGCTTTCGGCAGATATTCCGCCTCCAGGTACAGCTGCTTCAGAAGAGAAGGCACGAATTCCTGGGGGTCAAATTCTTCTAGCTCCTCCCAATAGAATTCGCGCCGATCCACTACGCGTCCGCCGCGCAAGTGAAAAAGATCAGCAGCAACGAGCGGTGGCTCGGCGTGATAGGCAAGAACGTCGGTGTCATCTCCCTGTGCCGCGGCGATGCGCTGGCGTTCTTCAATGTCTTCAAGTGTCCGCAGCAAGTCGCGGTAAGCGGCTGCCTGTTCGAACAGCTCCTTCTCCGCCGCTACCGCCATTCGCTCTTCGAGACTCTTGATCAAATCGCGTCGGCGCCCCTCAAGAAACAACCGCACATCGCGTGCGGCTTCCGCGTAGCGTTCGTCCGTCGTGAGCCCGGCTACGCACGGCCCAAGGCACCGCTTGATGTAATACTGCAGGCAAGGCCGCGGATGGTTGCGCGTCAGATCGACCGTGCAGGAAGGAATCAGGAACCGCTTGTGAACAAAATGTAAAATGCGGCGCGCCAGGCTCGAAGGAAAATACGGACCGAAATAGAGTGACCCATCTTTCTTGATGCGCCGCGTGAAGTACACTCGTGGATATTTTTCTGCCGCTGTGAATTTGATATAGGGATAGGTCTTGTCGTCGCGAAGCACGACGTTGAATTTCGGACGATACTGTTTGATAAGATTGTGTTCGAGCGCCAGCGCTTCGCGCTCATTGCCCACGACAATCGTCTCCAGATCGGCAATCTCGCGGGCCAGCGATCCCGTCTTGGCATCGATCCAGCGCGATTCGAGGAAGTAGGAGCGCACGCGGCTGCGCAGGTTGCGCGCTTTGCCCACATAAAGAACCGTCCCCCCCGCGGGGTTCCATTCAAAACACCAATCTACAATCAGCAGACAACTTCCATCATACTAGACCGAATCGGAGTACAGGGAGACCTCCGTGAAAGACCTAAGAGTCGCTAGGCCGATTCTCGCTCTCGCAGCAGTTTTTCTGCTGCTTGCGGCCGGCCAGGCGCACGCCGAAGATCGGCAACAGGAGTCCTCCTCAAAACCTGCCGACGCACCCACGGCCACGCCGCCAAAGTCCACCGCCAAGCACGAGAAAGAAATCGCCACGCGAAACGCACCCGACCGGCCCGCCTGGGACCCGCTACGCGCGGAGAAAGATCTGGAAGTCGGTCAGTACTACATGAAGAAGGGCGATTTGGATGCGGCCATCGATCGCTTTCAGGACGCCACCGTCGCGAAACCCGGCTATGCCATCCCTTTTCGATACCTCGCCGAAGCCCAGGAGAAGAAAGGCCTGAAGAAACAAGCCATCAAGTCCTACCAGCGCTATCTCGATCTATATCCGCACGCCGAAGACGGCGACAAAGTTCGGAAAAAGATCGACAAACTCTACAAGAACGTCGAAAAAGAGAAAAACTAGCTCCGCCGCAACATCTTCGGCTCCCCTTGGAACGTCCGATTCGCTCCCCAAAATCAGCGGGCCAGCCGGTCCAGGATGCGACGCGCACGCGCGAATTCCGGAAAACGCTTCTCTTCTTCTCGAAATTGCAGCGAATGAGAAACCATGCTGCAGCCCGACCGGCGAGTGGGGTGCTTGAGGTGCAGCATCTCATGAAATAAAACGTATTCCACAGCGCACGCCGGAACGCCCGCGCGATCCATGCGCCGATTCAGCAGAATTTGATTCGGTCCGGGATCGTAACAGCCGAATTGCCGCCGCCAGGTCCGCGTGCTCCATCCGATGTGCGGACGTTGCAACTTCCCGCCAAAGTATTTCCCATTGAGCTCATTGAAAAGCCTCTCCAGATCGAAATGCTCCCCGCGCGGGCTCGTCGGCGCCAGGCGAACACGCCGGCGGCGCATCCGGTTCATGCGGCTCCGTGTGCGACCGCAGCGCGCGTACTCCCGATAAGCTTCAGTGATAGCCGCCGAGGCTTTGCGGCGGTACACGCGCGCAAGCAGCAGCGCGGCCGCGCCTTCCAGCACGGCAAGCGGCGCTCGCCGCAAGAGGTCGGAGAAACGAACGTATACGACTTCCTCCCGACGTCGAATCGTCAGCACCAAACTGGAATAGGGATAAAACTCCACTCGGAAGCGCGGCGGCCGGCCGTCACAACCCAGCCGCGTGAACATCCGCTGAAAAAGAGGCCCGCCTCCCGGAACCAGACCGCTTTTATTTTTCTTCGATCTCATACGCTCAACGGATTCGCGGATTGCTCGTGAATCTTATGCTTTCGCCAGCTTCTTTCTTCCCCTTCTACAATCCCGCTGACAACCAACAGCCTAGCAACGCGCAAAGGCAAAAAAAGCAATCCTATTCTCTGACTGACAACTTAAAAACCGGCGGCGGACACGTATCAGTTCTTCCGCCGGACGGGCGGCGGCGCAACTTTCTTCTTCGCCTTTTCCGCGTCATTCATCGCGTCGCGAGTGCCCTCGATCGCGTCGTCCAGATTGTCCTTATAAAGTTCGCGCTCGGGACCTTCAGTGGGGAGTTTCCCGAGCACGGCCAGAAATTCCTTCGTGCGCGAAGTCATCAGGTCGATTCCCTGCCGGATATTTTCCTGTTTCTCGATCCCCAGTTGGATAAGGTCCGCAGCGTCGTCCACACACCCGACGTAAGCGTTTAAAAGCGAATTGAGCATGTCGCCGTGGCGATTCGAGGAGGGATGCTCCAATTCGTATTGGAATTTCTTCAAGCGATCCTCGGCAAAAATCAGAAACAGTTTTATGCGTTCGTTGACCGTCTCCGCATCGCGAATTTTGTCCGCTTCGAGCGCCGAGAGATAGTCCTTCTGCTGCGGTGCTCCGGCGCGAACGAACGGGGGCGCGACCAGCAGGCTGAAAGCCAGGAGGAGAAGCCATTTGAAGTTCATGGCTGTTTCTCCGTGGGAGGCGCAGCCGCGTGCTGTTCCACGGGCCGGTGGGGAAAAAGCAGTTTCAGAAGCTCTTCATCCGCGCTAATCAGATCCCGGCGGACAATCTGGAGTGGTGGCTTGTACCCTTCAGGGGACACCAGCAGTGTTTCGTCGACTTCGCGGATGCCCTTTCGCACGTGCATCTCCAGTTGACGGTATCCGTTGGATTGTCTTTCGGCGTCCGGGTGTTGTTTCTTCAAGGCCTCCACCGCCGCACGAACATTGTCCCGGTATTTTTCGAGCGTCAAACCCACGGAGTTATATTCGCCGGCTTTTCCGGCGCGGCGCGCTTCCTCCAGTTGTGCGTCGCCCAATTTTTCAATTAATTTAGCTTTATGAACGCCGTTCGTTTCGCGATCGAAGCGCGCCTGAAGGTCGACCAGGCTCTCGGTGACGCCGGCAGGCAGGAACAAGAGTAAAACTAGCAGGCCACACACTGCTCCCGGGGACGTCCCGCCGGCATTCATCGGCTTACCTTTTCCGTTCCAGCATGCGTTGCAGCACCTTGCTCCGCTCCTTGGCCTGCCAGATTTGATCGGGATTCTTGTCCCGATCGAGTTCGAGAAACTTCTGGTAAGCCCCCAAAGCAACCTTCGGCTGGTTCAGCTTATCGTAGCAAATCGCGCGGACAAACCAGACTCCTGCGCCCGGTTGTTCCATTTTAGCTATCTCGTCGAGCGTCACCAGCGCCGCCGGATAATTTCCTCCTAGAAAAAACGCGGAGCTGAGGTCTTTCCAATAATCCAGATTCTTGCCGTCCACACGCAACGCGATACGCAGCTCTTTCTCGGCAGCAGCAAAGTCACCTTTCTGGAGAAATATGCGCCCCAGACTACCGTGCAGTTGGGCGTCATGGGGGGCCAGCGCGAGAGCTTGCTGAAGGGTGGCCACCGAATCATCCCACTTCTTCCCGGCAATCTGGATGTCTCGACGGAGCTTTAGCGATTCGAGCGTGGGCTGCTTTCCGTCGTCCAAGCGATCTAGTTCCGCGAGGGCCGCGTCGTTCTGTTTCTGTTCGACGAGAAGATGGATGAGCCGAGCCCGCGCTTCGGAATCATCGGGCTGGAGTTCGAGATACTCATGGTAGGCGCCGGCGGCCTCGGGCTTTTTCTGGGCGTCGAGGCTTTTCGCAAGACCCTTGCGCCCCCCAGCCGCATTCGGCTGAACTTCCAGCGCGCGCCGGAATCGGGCTTCGGCTTGTTCAGCCTGACCCTTCTGAAGGGCCGCCCAACCCAGGTAATCGATGGCGTTGATGTCGTTGGGATCCAGATGTAGCAGGGCTTCGAAGGATTCCCCAGCGCCAGCCCGATCGCCCGAGCGGTCCAGCGCGACCCCCAGAAGGTATCGAGGCCGGCTTTGTGACGGAAGCAGTTCAACCGCTTTGCGCAGCGGCGCTACCGCGGCCGCGTCTTCCTGTTTGTCGAGAAGCACCATGCCGAGATTGAGATAAGCCTCGGACATCTTTGGATCGATAGCGATGGTGCGTGTGTATTCGGCGCGAGCCTCATCCGTCCTCTTCAATGCGGTGTAGACATAGGCGAGTTGAAAGTGCGCGTAGGCAAATTCAGGTTGTTCGGCGATAACTTTCTGCAGTGGAGCGATGGCATCGGCAAAATTGTTTTTGTCGATGTCGCGCTGAGCTTCCTCTAGCAAGTCGTTCAGAGGGTTCGCGACTTTTTGAGACTTGGATATTGTGTCGGCCCTGGGCTTAGGCGTGGAAGAAGACTGGGCCCGGGCACTGGCCTGGTTTTCTTGCCGGGACGCAGCTTTATCTTGCGCGCAGGCCCAGGACTGCGCCCCGGCAATACAAAAGCCGCACAACAGCGTGCGTATCGCAATCGAACGGAGATGAGCAAGCTTCATGGTTCGGCCGGCGGAATCTTAGCTCCGTCGGAAATTGGGGCCGAAGGGCCTGCTGATTTGGATGCCTCGTTGGCGGGACGCTTTGCCTGGCCGTTTTCGTTCAGGACACGCGCGAGAAAGTGGCCCGTGTGCGATTGCGTATTGCGGGCCACCTGCTCGGGAGTTCCCGACGCGATGATCTTGCCGCCCCGATCGCCCCCCTCAGGGCCCATATCGATTAACCAATCCGCCGACTTGATGACCTCAAGGTTATGTTCGATAACCAGCAGCGAAGCACCGCCTTCCAGCAGTTTGCGGAATGCGCTGAGCAGCTTGGCAATGTCATCGAAATGCAATCCCGTCGTCGGTTCGTCGAGAATGTAGAGGATGCCCTCATTGTCGGTGCGGCTCAGGTGCGCCGCCAGCTTCAGGCGCTGCGCTTCTCCGCCAGAAAGCGTTGTCGCCGATTGTCCGAGACGCAAGTAGCCGAGGCCAATCTCATTCAGAACTCTGAGTTTGGAAACGATCTTTGGAACATTGACGAAAAAAGCCAGGGCTTCGCGGACCGTGAACTGCAATACCTCGTGGATATTCTTCCCGTGATACCGCACTTCCAGAACGCCGCTCTTGAAGCGCGTGCCCCGGCACTCCTCACAGATCAGCTCGACGTCCGCCAAAAACTGCATCTCCACGGTAACCGTGCCGTCCCCCTGGCAGGTTTCGCAGCGGCCTCCCGGCACGTTGAAGGAAAAGTGGCCTGCGGCATAGCCGCGGCGCTTCGAATCGGGGGTATCAGCAAATACTTCCCGGATCGCGTCGAACGCTTTCAGATAGGTGGCCGGATTCGAACGCGGTGTACGGCCGATCGGCGATTGATCCACGATTACCACTTCCTGAACATGCGCATCCCCTTCCAGCCGGTCGCAGAATTCTTTGACGCTGCCTCCAACGCGTTTCGTGGTGAGCGCCTTGTACAGCACGTCATGAACCAGCGTGGACTTGCCGGAACCGCTCACCCCAGTGACCACCGTGAGCGTGCCCAGCGGGATCATCAAATCCAGATCCTGCAGGTTGTGCAAACTTGCGCCGTAAAGCCGGAGGAATCTGCCCGTGGGTTTGTGGCGCACGTTGGGCACGGGAATCCGCAGCTCCCCGCTGAGATACCGGCCAGTCAGGGACTTATGCTCCTCGAGCATGGCCGCATAAGAGCCGGCAAAGAGCAGCTTGCCGCCGAGTTCGCCCGCGCCAGGACCGAGATCGATGACGTAATCCGCGGCCTGGATGGTGTCCGGATCGTGCTCCACGACGAGAACCGTGTTTCCCAGATCGCGAAGCGACTTGAGAATATCGATGAGCCTCTGCGTGTCGCG
>MNIJ01000124.1 GCA_001919715.1 Acidobacteria bacterium 13_1_20CM_58_21 | reverse complement strand
GTTCCTGCAAATGCGGAACTTCATTACGCGCCGCATTCGGGAATGCTTTTAGTCTTTCGGCAGACCCAGGTCAATCCAGCGAAAACCCCGTTTGGCATCAGGTATATTGCCTATGCCTGTGTTTGGAGCTGCTCAATACTTGGTGGGGGACGCGCAGGACGCTTGTTGTTGGCCCCGCGGATTCTTCCCAGGGAAACCTTGCCCGTGCCAGATTTGGGCGACGGGCTCCAGAGATTCTGCATGCCGCATTCTTGACGTCCGCGTCAACGGAGGAAATGTTAACCGCGGGGAAACCTCAGAGATGGAAAGCGAACGCTGGCACTCCGGCAGCGCCAGGCGGCAGGGGTCTCACCGCCAGCTTCTCGATTTCTGCTTTCTTGTATGGGCGACGCTCGCTGGGGATTCCGGCACAACGATCAGCGACAGCCGGTGCGCCTCCTAATAATGTGGGAAACCGTTGACATCCCCCCGCCATGAATGGCAGGGATTCCTACGGAGTCCCCGCTGGTTTTGCGGGAATCTCTGGATTCCTCCAGCAACTGGCTTACTTCAGCGGAGGACAACGAAGAGGCTTAACTTTCGGGCTATCCGCCCGTAGGTCTTTTGGACGCAAGCAATACCATGCCCAAGAGAAAGGCAATCGCTTATCCCGGCCTGAACGCCGGGGCTTGGACTCAGCAGGGGTCAAAGAGGACGGCGTAACTCATTGTGCCGATGCCGCAGTCACTCTGGCCCCTGGGGTTGTTCCTTTTCGTTGGAACTGGGGCCAGAGTGACTGCAGGCACAGCGAAAATACGGCAAGCACTCCTGGCACTCTCATGGATTCGCCACTTGCTTGGGATTGTAACCAACGCTCGTTCCGGCAAGTTGGGGGCCTGGAGGAAAAGGCGCGATGCCGCACGCCAAGGCGCAATCGCGCACAGGCAAACGGAGACGATTTTGCTCTTCAGGCGTGAAATCCAGAGAGAAACCGCTAGAGAGAGAGACTCAGCTCTCTATCGTTTGCTTTCGAGCAAGGCGCAATTGGCGACGCACTTCACCGCCAGCATCTCGATTTCGGCCTTCTTGTGATTCGGGACGCTTCCGGTCGATTCCGGTACCACGATAAGCGACTGCGGGCCGTCGCCTGCATTGAAGGTACACTGGAACTGCAAAGACTGAACGCCGCGTTGCTGGCAAGGGTTTTTCTCCAGTGCGGACTCAAACAGTTCCGGCTTGGCATGCAATTGGTTGGCGATTTCCGACGGCAGTATGGCCACCACCATGGGTACCGACGATTTGATTTTGATGCTCACTTGCTCCCCGTCATGGTCCGGCGTAAACCCTCCATAAACCTTCAGGAACGACGTGAGCTCATACTTCTCTTTGATCTGTCGAATCCACTGATACTCCGGCTGGATGCAGTTTTCTACGCAGTCCCAGCGGAAGTATTGGATGTGCACGTCGTTCGGTGAGGTGAAACGACGGGAGACGTAACCTTGACCCGTCAATACCGTCGCGATCCCCACGCCAACGGCGCGCTCGGCTTTATCGTGCGAATCTAACACCGCGCCGAGTCCGGCAAAGACCGCTGGATCGAGGCTGTTTCGCTCGTCGCGGATGACCAGCGTCATTGCTTCCGGCGGCAGGTCGCAGACATACGTCGTTTCCACCACATGCTCCCGCGTGCACAGTGACTGCAGGTTGCCGAGGCCTTCGGGATGCTGCAGCGCCTGGTTCCATCCCTCCGCCGAGGTCAGGAATATGGTGATGGGCTTTTCCGCCTTGATATCCACGTGGATGTTGCCGCCATTCGCACTCGGGTGATACGTCCGCCCGGTATGATAGTTGGCAGGATCCAGCCGCACGCGCTCATCATTGGCGGGGAGCCAATTGAAAACTCGTTGCTGGCCAAACGACGGCCCGCAGAACGCGCAGGTCAGCAAAAAAGCGAAAAGGAACGGCCTTTTAGTGTTTCTCATAGTAATCCCATTGGAACGCGGTGGCGCTTCACCCGCAAGGTTTCCACCGCAACGTGCCCCCTAGCAGTATCCTGACCAATGGGACAGGTAAATCAGCATTGCCGGGCAGCATGATTTCAATAAAAGCCAAAGGGAATTGACGGGTGATTTTTCCCTTCCTGGATTCACGCCGGTTCAGCCCGTCACCCATCCCGCCTCTCCTGCCGCTTGGAACCAACCTGCCGAATCTGCCAGGTCGCCCTGCCCACGACGTACAACCTCTGCTAGAATCGCTGCCATGAAAAGACGCACATTGCTTCACTCGCTTCCGGCAGTAGCGTTCCTCCCATCAGCGGCATGGCTCACCTCCCATCCAGAGAAGTCGGACTCGGGCGAGTCCTCAACACCTATCTACGAACTCCGCGTCTATCACACTTATGCGGGCAAGCTGGAGGACTTGCTGAGCCGTTTTCGCGAACACACCATGAAGCTTTTCGAGAAGCATGGAATAAAAAACGTGGCGTACTGGACGCCCACGGAGGAACCCCTCAAAGGCAAAACTCTCGTCTACATCCTGGCGCATCCGAGCCGCGATGCCGCAGCCGTCAACTGGAAGGCCTTCGGCGATGATCCCGAGTGGCGCCGGGTGCGCGATACATCAGAAGCCAACGGGAAGCTGGTTGAGAAGGTGGATTCCACCTTTCTCCTTCTGACGGACTTCTCCCCCAAGCTGCCGTAAATCGTTTCCTTCCTTGGCAATCCTTCCCGCCTAAGCCAAAACGCGGCGGAGAACAGCGGCGCGATGCGCATTGTCGGGGCGGGGCTGGCCCGGCCCGCAGAAGGAGGCCCAATGCCAGGTGTCGCATGGCCAAGGTCTTGCTCTTCTCCCTTTTCCAAATTTCATTTTTTGATCCCATTTTAGGCGTGGTATCTACTCGGGGGGACGGTATTTTCCGGCGAGCAGAATCCGCGCCAGCCAGTCGGCATGGGGAAGCCCCGAACGCGACAGCTCTCTTGCTTCACTCTCCACATCGTACTCGACCCGGCAAATGGCAATACTCTCTCCGTCCATCAGCAGATAGGACGCGCGTCGATCTCCGTCATAGGATTGGCTGACGCTGCCGGTATTCGCTACGGTCATTCTGTGAAGCCGCCGTACGTAGGGAAAATGAATATGCCCGTAGACCACGATTGGAGCGCCAAGAGAGGCATAGGTACTTTGTAATTCCTCGTCGCTGGCGTTAGCCATGGGAGCCCGCCAGAGGTCATCTGGACTGGCGTGAACCAGGCTAAAGCCTTCCTGGGAGTACATCATAGGAAGGCCTTCGAGCCACCGCAGGCGTTCTTCACCGATACTCGCGAGCGTCGGGGGAATCGTTTCTTGGACCATGGCAAGCAGTCGCTCGATCTTCGGGTTGGCGGCGGCATATTCGGCCAGAGATTCCGGGGACCAAAGCATCTCATCGGTATTTCCACGGACCCCGGGCCACCCCAGCGCGCGAACCTGGTCGATGATGTCCGCCGGGTGGGCTCCACCGGCAGCCAAATCGCCGCCATGGAGAATGAGGTCGGGTGCAACCTGCTCGAGGTCATCGAGAACGGCCTCGAAGGCGCGCCGATTGCCATGAAGGTCCGATACGATTGCGACTCGCATTTTGTCCGCCGCCGCTGTTGCGAATATAGCTTAGCCGCAGCGGGCTGCCATTTTAGCTCACCGGTGTTCTATATTCCCTGACAAGAATATGTCTTGACAAGAAGGTTCTAGCTTTGGAAGCCGCAAGCGAGGTAGGGGGAAAGGTGCCCAAGCTCTTTCTGTATGAGCCGCCCTTCAATCGTCGACGACAGCCGTCCGCCAATGCCGAATGATCTTGGCAATCAGATTACCGGGCTGGTGTCGGAAGGCCATCCTAGCAATGCTGTTAAGCTCTTCTTCATCAAGGATATAGGGATGGCCCTATGAAAAAGGCGAATTCCGGTTCGGCTACGAGACGCAATGTCGCTAGGATGAACACGGACGAATACCTCGCCGCCGTCCGGAGAACCTGCGCGTAGCACCTTGACGAGCATTCGCGCGGTGATGCGGTTTGCCGTGCCGCCGGAGGCCACCAAGGCCATCAGTTATCGGATTCCCACGTTTAGGCACAAAGGGGCGCTGGTGGGCTTTGCCGCGTTTCCGAATCATGGCAGTTTCTCTCCCATGAATTCGTCCGTGTTGGAGCGGTTCGAAAATGATCTCCAGGGCTTGGAAACCTCCAAAGGGGCCATCCGCTTTCCGCTGCATAAGCCTCTCTCCGCCGCGCTTGTGAAAAAGGTGTTGAAGCCGCGATCGCGCAGAACCAACTCAAGAAACAGCGCTCCAGCGGGCTGCCTTCAAGACTACCTTGTCCCATTTATGCCGAACCGGATGGCCGGCCAATTTCGCTCGGTTTTTCTTGACTGCCGCCCAGCCGGAAAGGGCCAGACGATTACGGCTCACTGTGGGCCGGAGGCCCACACGGCGCACGGGATCATGCGGACCACTTGAATGCGGATCCCTCGAAGTTGATGCCCACACAATAGCCACCGTTCGGCTGCGGAACACAATAGACGATTCGCGCGTGCTTGGGGTATTCGCCAATCAAGGACGTAAGCAGCGGCACTTCGCCCGGCTGCCAGTGTCGACTGGTAAGCACTCGAGCGCCGTGCGGACTGACGTCTACTGTGACCGTCAGTTCGCGAGCCCGGGGCTCTGCCAAACTGGCGAGGTAGACCTGCACTGGAAGAGGGGCGCGCTTCTCAATTCTCGCGTCGAAACTCTTCAGGCAAGGATTCTTCCGCTGCGTATCGCCATAACTGCCTTGCTCGCTTAAATTCTCGACCGGCTCGGTTCTTTTCGGCCACGCCATAGTGCGCCTCCGGCAGGGTTCTCTGAAAGCCAGACTTAACGGCCAGAGCCAAGAAGCCTAAAGTCAACCACTGGATTCCCAATTCTAGGCAATGGGGGCAATGGTTAGCATTGACCGTGTTGGCTGACAAGTAGTGTAGTCCTATATTGCGGTACAGGGCATCCTTATCTAGGATACATTCCAGCCTCGGCGTTTTTAGGCCGGGGCCGGGGATTATAAGGGGATATAACGCCTCACTGCTGTTCGGTTATAAGTTGAAGAGAATCAATTGGTTCGGATCGGCGATTAGACTCTCTCGGGAGTCCAAGGTCTCAAGTGCTTGTAAAATCGGCACTTTCTCAAAAAGCGTCAGACTCAAAATCTGGTAAAGGCTCATCTCGATGTCGAGACGCTCCCGAAGAATGGCCACGAGCACATAATAGCGCCCGGCATGGCATTTTGCACAGCGATCAACGAAGAGGATCGTTCCCGCGGCGAGCAAGTGTTCCCGATGCTCGTCTGCGACAACGGTTTTTGCCTGCGAGCTTGATCGTGCATCATGACATCCTCCCCGCCATGAATGGCAGGGACTCCTACGGAGTGGGTTCCTCCCACAACCGCTTTACTTCAGCGGAGGACTACGCTAGAGGCTTTACTTTCGGGCTATCCGCCCGTAGGGTAGGTCTTTTGGACGCGAAGAATGTATACCATGCAAAACAGAAAGGCAATCGCTTACCCGGCCTGAACGCCGGGGCTTGCGCTCGCCATGGTGTCAGTCAACCTTGTGTGCCAAGGCCCCCAAGTCCCAATTGACCCCGGCAGTACGCGTTCTGCCGTTGATGTCTGCGTATATGTAGGATTGCATTTCGGCCTTGAGGTTTGCCGACATCCGCGCTGACAAAAAACTGTCGGTTGTGGGGTCGATGCCGGTGTTGTAGGCAGGGCTGTTCGAGGAAACGAGCCCGAACCCGCTGACGATACCGCAAGTAGGAACCATACTCGAGCATCTTCGTGCTGCTGAATCGTGGTCGGTTGGCGTTCCCTCCGAGGGCGGACGTGCCGTCTTGTACTGCCCATCCGCGCTAGCCGCGCCATCAAAATAAGGCGTATTGGCAAGCAGGGGATCGCCAGAGAACCACTGTGTTGCATCCGAACAGGCAAAGCTGCAGGAACTCCCGAAATAAAGATTCTTGAAGTAATAGACGTTGGAATTGGTACCGGCCTGCACGTACGCGGGATGAGTCGGCTGCCAGGCAACACCTATGTTATTCACGAAGTGACCATTCGTTGAGTTCTGCGAGTCAAACTCACCAATACTGGGCTCCGCGGAAAGGTCTAAATCGTTCTTATAGCAGGTATTGTTCACCACCCAGAAATTTGAAACTTGATTGGCGGTGATACATTGGCCGCCATTGCCATAAACTATATTGTTAGCGATCAGTGCTCCAGGCGGGTAGGGACAGGAAACGGCCGGAGGCGCGGTATCGGTGTCATAGTCGAGAATGATCCCTCCACCGTCGGTGTGCCTGCCGTTGACGTCTGTGTGATTCGGGCTTTGGTCCACTTCCCCGACAACGATGTTGTTGGAGATAATCAGATGCAATCCATCATAAGAGCTGGAGCACTGGTTTAAATTAAACGAAATCCCGCTGGTCCAGCTGTAATACTGGGCGATATTCGGATCGGCGCCGGCCGGGATGTAGCCGTTGTGGGCGATGATATTGTGATCGGCGGTGACGTAATCGCAGTTCTGCGTCCCTATGCCGGACCCCCCAGTGTTGCTGATGACGTTGCCGTAGAACCGCACCGAGGAGGTTCCTTTGCAGAAAAAACCATCAAGAGCTGTCCCTTGGCCGTCTAGCGTGAGTCCCATGAATTGCAAATAGGAAGTGGGAGAGGCGGCCGTCGAAAGTATGTTAATCATCGGCGCGGCGGTGAAACCGCCTGTCCACACCAGGAGCACATCGCCATCGCCATAATTCTTATAGGTGATCCAGGATGAGGAGCTGCCGCCGGACGGAGGCACGAATGCGTAAGGCAAATCATACCTGCCGCCGAGCAGGCAAACTACCGAACCCGGCACCGTAGATGCCGCCGCACCATACAGCGTTTTTGGGTAAATGGTTCCGTCCGCATGCTTGGTTCCATCGTTGGCCTCTTTTCCGTTCGCGGCAGCATATATCGTGCAGTCGGTGGCTAGCGTGGCGAAAACTTCTCTCTTGACGCTCTGCAGCGTTGACGGTGCGCCGCCGCGGGCGAAATCAAAGAAGGGGCCGATAACCAGACTTGTTAGCACGCATCCGAGGAAAAGGGACCTGGGCATTTTCTTGATCATGTGATTCTCCTTGCGTGATCTCCAGTCGATTGCGCCAAGTAGCCGACGAACCTCTTTCGTAGTCGAGACCTCAACCTATTTCTCGCTCCCTCCGCCTTCTCGCACAGACCAGGCTCAAGTGACGTTATTTACGCGACGGCAAGCATGCGGACAATCCGGTGAATCCCGTAATGCGGGAACGGGGCAGACCTAGGAATCGGTAGTCGGGTAAATGCACTGAAGACTCTTGTTGAGCCTTAGGTATGGTGCTACTAGGAATCCCATTCCTTTCAGGAGAGGATGCCCATCCCCGCCTCCGCGAACTTTGTGTTCTCTGTGGCCTCGGCCACGCCACCACTCGCAAGTCAGCTGGCTGGTGCCATCGAAGCAGGCATAGCTAACTCAAGACGAGTGGTCATCACTGATGCTGGTCACTTGGTGTATTTGGAGAAACCCGAGGAATTCAGCCGTGTTCATCACTTTCATCGACCGAGACGGCCCGTAAGAATCGTGTTGCAGAGAGTGTCGTTCGGAAAGCCAGCGGATAAGATCCGCTGGCTCAGTATGTCAGCGACCAGCCGACCACCGTCATGGTCAGAACCAGCAAGAGCATCCCGGTGCTGATCAGGCTCAACGTTCTCCCGTGGCCCAGCAGATAGTCGCGCGATTCGGGATCAATGCAGAGAAGAATGGTAACGAAAAGCACGACGCTCCATGCCAGCATCACTGGCACGCCGGGGTGCCTGCCGATCATATCGAAGAATTGAGAGGGAGGTTGGCCCGCTGGAATCCACCAGGGCAACAGCGGCGCTACGCCCGCCGCCAGCGAGAATGTCAGCAATTTACGCGTGAACCAGCCTTTGACCTTTGGCCGGGCCTCTTTCCATACGAAGTAATCCCAGGCCAGCAGACCGATCGCCAGCGGCACCCAGCCATACATGGCCGCTCTCTGGTTGAACCAGTACCATCCCCGAAACAAAACTCGCCCATGGTTGGCCATTGCCAGCCGTGGCAACAGGAACAGCCCCAGGACCGTGTTGCAAAGCACGGCCACAAAAATCGTCATCAAACTCATGAACTGGAACCAGTACCGCGTTGGCACTCTTTTACATCGAGTGCATACGGACTGTTTGGGCAGAAAGTTTAGTCCACAGCGGTCGCAATACACGGGTGCTCTCCCACAGGCAGGGATTCAAATCAGCGATCGCCGTCAGCTTACTGCGTTTGCGGTTCCAAAAACTACTGGTCCGAGGGGCAGTTTTGGTCTCGGTCGTTTTTCTTGCACAAAAGTTCTATCTGCCCGCGCGGAGCGGATAGGTGCGTTCCGGGTCATCGACTCACGCATCTAAGCGTTCACCGGAACCAGGAGGCCGGCGCCCCCGCTTTGCGACCTTCGTCTTGCAGTTCGTCCAGCTGCTGTTGCAGATCCACTTTGCGCTTCTCCAAATCTTTCAACTGGCCGTTCCTGTCATTGATGTACGCGATGTTGTCTCTCATCCCGGTGGTCACGTCAAAACCGCCGTTTCCGTACTTCTTGATGTCGTCCTTCATTCTCGCCATGGCCTCGTCCGCGGCGGCGATCTGGCCCAGAATCTCCTGCGCGCGCCCACGCCAGTATTCTTCGTTGTTCTCTCCCCCATCTCCATTGGGGTCCGTTGGCCGCGCGCGATGCGTACCCTTCTTGGGGGCTTCCCCCACAACGGATACGCCGGGGCCCTTCATCCCGGACAAATCATCCTCGGTGTACACCTTGCCCTTCGCGGCCGTTGGCTTCTTCGCTTTGGCTTTGCGCGCCGCCTCTGCGAGCGTGTCTTCTTTTTGCGGCGGCTGGGCGGGCGTCGCGGGCTGAGCCTGGGCCGATGATGGTTGCGACGGTGATTGCTGCCAAGACGAAGAGGAGTGCTGCGGGGAGGAAGGCGATTGGGAGAAAGCTGCGGCGAGCGGCCAGGTCATCGCCAGCAGGCCGCAAAATATCTTTTGATATCTCCCAAAACTGGGGGTGCGCGCAGTTACCAGGGAGAATTTTTGGAGCGCGCGGAACGGTCCATTCGGCGCACCGCGTTTCAAAGGAAGGTTCATGTGTGACTCCGCTTTCCGCCAGGCGATAGGAAGACGCTACGCCCGGTCTAGTGCAGGGTCAAGGCGATTACGCGTCAGCGCGTCCCGGGAGTCACCGCCACGATATTTTCATCGAGCGCACGGCCTGATCGCGCGTAGTTGCTCCTGCGCGACGGCGTTTGGTACAGTGCCAATTCACACCATCGAACGCTGGAATGCCGGACGGAGAGACCAATGGCCATCCCGAAATACGCTATCGATATTCTGGTTTGTCCGGTTTGCAAAACGCGCGTGGAACTTCTGAGCGACGGGTCAGGCCTGAAGTGCGTCTCCTGCCGCCGGGTCTATCCGGTGCGCGATGAAATTCCCGTCATGCTGCCGGAAGAAGCGAAAATCGCCGAGGAATAGCCGATCGAGAAACACCAGGATCCAAGAGCCCGCATGTCCACGAGCATTGCCGATGCCGTTCCCCGCTTGAAGCGATTGATCCCGCGCCTGCGCGGTAAGCCGATCGGCGTGCTCGGTGATCTCATGTTGGACCGCTACCTTTGGGGCACGGCCTCGCGACTTTCGCCCGAAGCGGCCGTTCCTGTCGTGGATTTCGTTGAACAGAGCGAATGCCTCGGCGGGTCGGGAAACGTCGCCGCAAATATAGCTACCCTCGGCGCGCGCGTGGAAGCGTTCGGGGTTGTCGGAAATGACGAGCCCGGCCGCGCCTTGCAAAAATGCCTTCGCGGCGCGAGCATCGCAGACAAAGGCGTCATCGTCGATTCAAAACGCGTCACCACGGTGAAAACGCGAATCATCGCGCGGCACCAGCAGGTGGTTCGCGTCGATCACGAGCGCCGCGAGCCACTCCGCGCTGAAATCCAGGAAAAACTCCTACGCTTGCTTTTTAGCGCGCTCAAGAAACTCGACGCACTGGTGCTTTCCGACTACGACAAAGGCCTGATCACCGACGATTTTGCCGACCGTGTTCTGAGCGCCGCACATCAATTACATGTTCCCGTTTTCGTAAAGCCAAAGACATCCCGGCTATACGCGTATCGCGGCGCGCGGGCCATCGTTTGCAATGCCAAAGAGGCAGGTTTCTACGTCACGCGCTCGCTCGCCGACGAGAAATCGGTTGAAGAAGCGGGCCGTGCGCTGCTCGCGCATTTCGGCTGTGGCGCGGTGGTGATCACGCGCGGCGAAAAGGGAATGAGCGTATTTGAGGAATCCTGGCCCAGCCATCTGCATGTTCCGGCGACGAGTTTTGAAGTGACCTACGCGCGCGTGGGCCAGTCGGGTATCGAGCGTGGCGCATCCGGCAGGCAGGTCTTCGACGTGACCGGGGCGGGGGACACCGTTCTCAGCGTTCTGGCCTTGGCGGCCGCGGCGGGGGCGCCGCTCGCCGAAGCCGCAATGCTCGCTAATACCGCCGCTGGCGGTGTCGTGGGCAAACTGGGCACCGCCAGCGTCAGCCCGCAGGAACTCCATCACGCGCTTGACGACATGCGCCGGTAGCCGGGGCCAAGGTATTTTTTCGCGGGAGTGCTCAGGACCCGGGAACCGGGAAGCTGAACGATTTGTCCGTGGCCAATACCCAGATTTCGACGACTCTCGTCTTGCGGCTTTTTTCCACGTCGGAAATCTCCGGCATCGGCGAAAAAGGACTTATCTCCACGGAAACAGAAATGGCATTCGAGCCACCCGGTGCTTCGGCATGGATAACCTTGTAGCTCTTCACCGGGCCGTAGTAGCCCTGGGGTCCCCAGTCGGCGAGAAAATCCTTCATCGCATAGCTCTGGCCAGGCTTCCAGAGTTGATAGGCCTTGGCCGTGTCGCCCGCGACCAAGGCATCGAAGAAATGTTCCGCCGCCTTTTTTTCTGGATAGTAGCGGAACGTATACCACAGCGCCACAATCGCGACCAGCGCCAGCGCCGCGACAGTGAAGGCCATGGCTCGGGATTTGGATGGTTTATCGGCAGGTGGATCGAGAAGTGTCATTCGGTAGTCTCCTGCCCTGCGAGCATCAGAATGAAATGTGCCGTTGCTTCGGCGCCATCCCTGCGGTCTGCAGCAACCATAAAATCCTAGCAGAGTCTATGCGTCGGATGGACCTCCTCCCCGGGCTAAAGTCCGGGGATTCCTACGGGCTCCACGCCTAAGCGATGGATACCTTCGGTGGGTTCCTGCCACGACGCACTTACCGCATGCCAAGGTTCTCGGCAGGCTAGCGAGGCGAGTCCCGCCTAGCGGATATTTGCCGCACTGATGAAATCCGCATTGGCTGACAGCCCGCATTTCAAGCATACCAACTTCGCCTGGGTCTTGCGGTTATCTGCCGATACCTGACCGCATTCTCCCCATGCTACCGGGCAGGTGCGGCTGCCTTTGCAGGACTTGCACATATTGCTTACTGGCAGGTCCTCGACAAACACGACCGCGTGGTTTTTGCTGATCTCGTTCGAGGACCGAAACTCTTTTCTGATGTTGGCAATGCGTTGGCGCAACTTGGCGATACCGGTTTTCGCTTTCTTCCAGTTGCGCGAAAACTTCCTCTTCTGCGTCATACGGCGCCGCCACTTCGGCAAGAACCTCTTGAGCGGCTGGCACTGCTCTCGGTATGCCCCGTTCGACCGGGTATACAAGCGAACCACTCCCCAATCCAGTCCGATACCGTTGTCTACCTCGAAGCCTTGCGGCACCCGGAAACTCTCACGCTGACCTTTCTTCTTGAACTTTGGGAACTCCGAGCGCTTCAGAAAGAAATTGGTGTAGGCGCGCTCCAGGTCCTTTAAGGCCTGCCGCAAGGCTTGCGCTGGCACCTCGGACAGGAACGGATGCTCCCTCTTCCAGTTCGGCAGCAGGGCACACAGTCCGGCATAGCCCAAGCGTTTCTTGTTGTAGCGTGCGGTGTTGCGTGCTGAGTCCTGGTTGTAGACGAAACGGCAGGACCCCGCGAATCGCCGCAGGTTGCGGAGTTGCTGGCCGCTCGGCCGGAGTTCGAACCGGTAGGCTTGCCGTCTCAACATGGTCTTAATATATTTGGTCCATCGAGGATCCGTAAAGAACTTAATCTTTGTCACCGAGTATCGATACCTGGTCCTGTATGGGGACGCGGTCGACCGCCTGCGGCTGCTGTTTCGGAAGGTTTGCACCGAATTCGAATCCCCACTGACGGTGATGGATGGGGAAGACAATCATGTCCACCGAGTATCCGCTATCCACCGAAGGTGGCCATCTCGAAGCCAGGAGCGCGATCTGATTTTTGGAGCGGATTGTCTCAATGCGCCGTTCGAAAGCGAGATGGATCAGTTTGTCGATCAATTCCTGGAAGGGGATGCCGCCGGGTTCCCAGGAAGCGGTTCGCTTGGAGTCAGCGTTCGTCGCTGCTAAGTGCTTTACCGATGTTCTCCGAGACGGTTACGAGCAGAGACCCATCCGCGGGGCCAAGTTGCTCTTTTTTGAGGATGTTGGTTACCGCTGAAAAATACAACAGGGCGCGCTCTTTGCATCCCGCGGTTGCCGAACACTGCGCCGCCAGGGCGCTGACGAGCAGCAGAGTCTTGCGCCGACCATCTTCGATACTCACCTTGGCGTGGCCGGGATCTTTCACATCCTCGCCGAACAGGCTGAGGTCGTAGGTGAATCCGCCCGCGGCGCAAAAAAACTGCTCCTCCGTCTGCGCCTTGCAAAGTTTATCTAAACGCACGCGCAGTTCGCGGATCAGAATTGGAACGGAGTCAGGACGTTCTTCCGGGCGTAAGTTCAACTGGATGGCGGCTCGATTCGCGAGTTCCATCAAATCGCTGGGGGCGGCCACCTTTTGGAGGTCCTGCTGAAGGTTAACGGCGCAGCGTGCGGCCAGCTCACCTGGGTGCGACCACAGAACCTCCATCAGGCGCATGTTGAGCCCCAGGCGATAGAAAGACTGCGCCGCGAGCTCCTTTTCTAATCCCTCATCTCCGGTCGGGACCGGAGCCGAAGTGGGTGCAGTGACGCCCGGGGGCGCATCAGGGATGCCCGTTGATGGTTTCTTCGGTTTTTGGCTCTGCAATCCGGGGGGGGCTTTGAGCAGGGCAATAACATCGGAATAGTTGTGTTGTTCCGCCCCGGAAAGTGCCGTCTCTCCATCCCTATCCCGAACGGTGATATCCGCTCCCCCTTGCAGCAGGGCGCGCACCGTTTCCGTACGGCCCTGACGGGCCGCTTCGATCAGCGCGGTCTTTCCCATGTCATCCCTGGCGTTCACCTCCGCGCCCTTTTCGAGCAGCACCACCACGGTATCCGTGTCGCCCGCGTACGCCGCATGAATCAACGCCGTATCGTCATACTTATTCTTGGCATTCACGTCCGCGCCCTTCTCGAGCAAGGCGCGCACGGTGTCCGTACGGCGCGAAAAGGCGGCCCAAAACAACGGCGTCCATCCCGCATTGTCCTTGGCATTGACCTCCGCACCCTTCTCCAGCAAGGTGCGCACGGTTTCTGTGTAGCCCTCCAGCGCCGCCTCCATCAATGCCGTCCTCCCGGTGTTACCTTTGGCATTGACCTCCGCACCCTTGTCCAGCAAGGCGCGCACGGTTTCCGTGTGGCCTCTGACCGCTGCGCCCATCAGCGCCGTGTTTCCGTAACCACCCTTGGCATGGGGGTTCGCACCCTCCCTAAGGAGGCTCTGTACTTCGGCAGTATCCCCGGCCTCGGCCGCATCCAGCAGCTTCTTATTGAGGTCCTGACTGCCCGCGGGGGCTGACGAGGCTGGTTGCAGTTCGGACGCTGCCGGGGGGCCCGTGGCGGCCGGAGAGGTGGTTGGCACGCTCGCGGTTCGGTTCTTTATACCTGTTTTCGGCGGCATGGGAGGAGCGCGCCGAAGCAGAGCAACAATGCTCGAATACTTGTACTTTTCCGCCAGCCGAAGGGCCGTGTCTCCTTTCTTATCCTTGGCATCCACATCCGCTCCTTGCTCCAGCAAGGCGCGCACGGTGTCTAGGTGGCCCAAATCGGCTGCGCTCATCAAGGCCGTCCGTCCGGTCTTACTCTTTGCATTGACGTCGGCTCCCTTCTCCAGCAAGGCACGCACGGTGCTGGCATGGCCCCTAACCGCCGCACTCATCAACACCGTCTTTCCGCTGTCATCCATGGCATTGACGTCCGCACCTTTCTCGAGCAAGGCGCGTACAATCTCGGCACGGCCCGAGAAGGCGGCCCAGAACAAGGGCGTCCATCCATCGTTGTCCTTGGCATTCACATGCGCACCTTTTTCCAGCAAAGCATGCACGATGTCCCGATAATCCGCAGAGGCCGCGTTCATCAACGCCGTTATTCCGTCTTTGCCCTTGGCATTGACGTCCGCACCTTTCTCGAGCAAGGCGCGCACGGTATCGTTGCGGCCGAAATAGGCCGCCCAGATCAGCGCCGTCCATCCCGCATTATCCTTGGCGTTCGCGTCTGCGCCCTCTCCGAGTAGCCTCTGCACTTCCGCAGTATTTCTTGCCTTGGCCGCCTCCAGCAGCTTTCCATCGAGGTCCTGACCGCACGTGGACACGGAAAAACACAGCATCGCAACGAGTATCCACAGCGGTTTTTTCATGACCACCTTTCGGGGAACCTGGCGGTGCGCGGGCTCCGCGTCGTGCGGGCCGAATTCGAAGAGCAGAGTTTGGCGCCGCATAGCTCCCGGAAGCAGCAGAGAGCTAATAACAATTTACTCGCGTAGGCGGGTGAAATCGCGGAGTTCTTGCGAAATTCACATGATTGGATAATGGCGACGGCTCGTTTGACGGTCGAGAGTTGGTGACACTCAGTCGGCCAGGGCTCGAATGAGAGCAGCGGAGCGGTCGGGATCATGGTCGCGGCATTACCGGCCTAGACATGCAGTGCGCCTCCGGAGCCGGCGGGGAGCTCGATCTGATATTTGGTGCGCGCTTTTTCGGCGTGCTGTTCGAGAGCCAGCTCAATCAATTTGTCGATGAGCTCGCGGAAGGAGATGCCGCTGGCTTCCCAGAGCTTGGGATACATGCTGATGGAGGTGAAGCCGGGGATGGTGTTCACTTCGTTGAGATAAATCCGTCCGCCTTCTTTTTCCAGGAAGAAATCGACCCGGGCCATGCCGCTGAGTTCGAGCGCGCGAAACCCTTCGACCGCATAAGCCTGGATTCGTTTCACCTCCGCAGGCTTGAGCTTCGCGGGAATCAGGAGTTGGGTGCCTTCTTCGAGATATTTCGCGGCATAGTCGTAAAATTCGCGATGCGGGACGATTTCGCCGGGAACCGACGCTTTTGGATTATGGTTGCCGAGGACGGAAACTTCGATTTCCCGCGCGCTAACGGACTCCTCGACGAGAATTTTCATGGCGAACTCGGCGGCTAGATTCATGGCGGGCGCTAGTCCGGCGGGCGATTGAACTTTGCTCATGCCGACGGAGGAGCCGAGCGTGGCAGGCTTCACGAAGACGGGATAACGGAACTTGAGTTCGACGGCGCCCTGAATTTCTTCCGGGTTGCTTTCCCAATCGTGACGGTGAACGGTGATCCAGGGCACCACCGGAATCTTCGCAACTTGAAGCAAACGCTTGGCGACGTCTTTGTCCATGCCGATGGCAGAGCCGAGAACGCCTGCACCGACGAAGGGCAACCCGGCAAGATCGAGCAAACCCTGAATCGTGCCGTCCTCGCCGAACGTGCCGTGCATCACCGGGAAAACGACGTCGAGGCGCTGGCCGCCGCCGCTGCCGTCCAATTTCACGAGCGCGGCGTCGGTGGGGTCCGCGGTCATCATGACGCGCTGGCCACTCTTCAAGACATCCGACAACATTTTTTGCGCGCCTGCGCCGATGAGCCAGTGGCCTTCTTTGGTGATGCCAATTGGCACGGCTTCGTACTTGTCCGAGTCCAGGCCGCGAACGACGGATGCCGCCGAGGCCAGCGAGACTTCATGTTCGCCGGACCGTCCGCCGAACATAACACCGACTCTGAGTCTTTTTTTCTCTGGGGTCACGGGATGAACTCTTTCACGGTAGTCAGTTATCAAATTTTAGTTATAAGTGAAAACCGAAGAATGGTGGGGTGGTTGTTTCCCGGCGTGTTCTGAATTGACAACGCAGGCATAACAAATGTTCACAGGATTTTCTGCCCGAGGCCGGAGAGGACGAGCTCGACGCCGAGGAGCGCGGTACGATTGTGTTCGTCGAGAATGGGATTGATCTCGACGACTTCGAGAGAAACCATGGATTCGGTATCGGCGATCATTTCCATGGCCAGATGGGCTTCGCGGTAGGTGACGCCGCCGCGAACCGGCGTGCCGACACCGGGTGCATCGGCGGGATCGACAAAGTCCATATCGAGGCTGACGGCAACGCCGCCGGTGTCGTCCATGGCGTACTTGAGGGCGTCGGACATGACTTCGCGCATGCCGCGTTCGTCAATGTCCCGCATGGTGAAGACGTGAACCCCGGATTTCTTGACGATTTTGCGTTCCTGGGTATCCAGATCGCGGGCACCGACAATGACGATGTTGCCGGGTTCGGCTTTGGGCTTGAAACCCAGAAGGTCGACGAGCTCGGGAGCGCCGTAGCCCATAATGGCCGCGAGAGGCATTCCGTGGACATTGCCTGAAGGAGAAGATTCCGGGGTGTTCATATCACCGTGCGCGTCCAGCCAGAGGTAGCCTATCTCCTTTTTCTCTTTACGGAAATGGCTGGCGGCGCCGGCGGCTACACCCGCGGCGATGGAATGATCGCCCCCGAGAACGAGTGGGAGAAAACCTTCCCCCAAGGATTTTTCAACGGCGGCAGCGACATCGCCACAGGTTTCGGCAATTTCCTGCAAATACTTGGCGCGCTTTTCACCTACGGGCAGCTCTTCCGGTTGCTTAACGGAGAGATTGCCAATGTCTTCGACCTGCAGTCCGAGCTTCTTGATACTGGCCTGCAGGCCCGCGCCGCGCATAGCGGAGGGGCCCATGTCCACGCCGCGGCGGCTTTGTCCCAGGTCCATGGGCACACCGATAATTCGAACTTTTTGCGCCATTGTCGTCTCTTCCCGTGCTGAACACTAAGGGTATACCCGGTAAATCATGCGCGGGAAGGGAATCACTTCCCGAATGTGCTCGGTCCCGCAAATCCATGCGACGGTGCGCTCCAGGCCCATTCCGAAGCCGGAATGCGGCACGCTGCCGTAGCGCCGCAGATCGAGATACCACTGGAAGGATTCTTCCGGCAAGTTGTGCTCGCGCAGGCGCTTCAGCAACAAATCGTAATCGTGGATGCGCTGGCTGCCGCCGATGATCTCGCCGTAACCTTCCGGGGCGATCATGTCGAAGGCCAGCGCCAGCTCCGGCCGCTCCGCGTCGGGCTGCATGTAAAAGGCCTTGATCGACGAAGGATAGTGATGGATCAAGACGGGGCGGTCGAAGGAGCCGGAGATGATGGTCTCCTCGTCGCCGCCGAAGTCGTCGCCGAATTTCGCGGGATGGCCGCGCTTATTGAGGACAGCGACTGCTTCTTCATAGGTGATGCGGGGAAACGGAGGCTTCACGTTTTCAAGCTTGGTGGCATCGCGCTTGAGTATTTCCAATTCGCGCGATTTGTTTTTCAGGACGGATCCTACGATGGCGCTGACGAGTCCTTCGCCGAGCCCCATGGCTTCGTCCATCTCGACGTAAGCCGCTTCAGGTTCGAGCATCCAGAATTCGGTGAGGTGGCGACGCGTTTTTGATTTTTCCGCGCGAAACGTCGGCCCGAAGGTATAGACCTTGCCGAGGGCCATGGCCGTGGCTTCGATGTAGAGCTGTCCGCTCTGCGTCAGATATGCTTTCTGGTCATCGATGTAATTCACTTCGAAAAGCGTGGAAGTGCCTTCGCAAGCCGCGGGCGTGAACATCGGCGCGTCGGTGAGCGTGTAGCCCTGCCCGTCCATGTACTCGCGGGCGGCGCGGATGGCTTCCGCGCGAATGCGCAGTATGGCTGCCTGGCGCGGTGTTCGAATCCACAGATGCCGATGATCGAGAAGAAAATCGACGCCGTGCTCTTTGAGTTGGATAGGAAAGGGCGTGCTTTCTGGCACCTTTTGCACGATCTGAATTTTCGTTACGCCGATTTCGTAGCCGCCAGGGGCGCGCTTCTCCGCGCGAATCTTGCCCCTAACGATGACGCTGGATTCCTGCGTCAGACCTTTTAGCGCTTCGAACGCCTCCGGATTTTCCTTCAGCGCGCAGACCCCCTGGATAATGCCCGTGCCGTCGCGAAAAATCGGAAACAGCAATTTTCCCGATTCGCGCAGGTTGTATAGCCATCCCTTCAGGGTGACTTCCTGTCCGTCGTGCTTTTCTACCTGCTCGATGGTGATGGTGGTCATGGTGAGGTTTTTCAGTGAAGAATCAAATCATCAGTTTAGCAGAGAAGCCTCTTGCTCATGCCGCCCAGCGGAGCGCGGCGGGTGCGCCGGTTTCGGAAAGGTGTTGATATTTCCGAGGCCCACAAGGCGGTTGTTGGCGGTAGCCAGCGGCCTTACGCGGACCAGGCTTTCTCAAAGCGATCCAAGGACTTGCGGGCGGCGTCAAGTTGCTCCACGGTGCCCGGAGCTTCCGGCCCGGTCTTTTCCTTCAATTCCAGCACCAGCGGCAAATTGGCTTCCGGCGCCGTCTTTAGTAGTTTGATGGCCGCGGGCCAATCGATGGTGCCGTCAAAGGGCGGAAGGTGCTCGTCTTTCTCGCCGTGGTTGTCGTGAAGATGCACGGAGGAAACCAGTCCGCGAAGGGGCGCAAAACTTTTTGTTAGGCGTTCTTCTTCCGCCAATTCCGCAAGGTGCGCGTGGCCGATATCAAAGTTGAAGCGCAGCCCCGTCAGGCGCGTCTCCTCCACAAAGGCGTGCAGATACGCCGGATCGCCCATCTCGCTCGCGGTGTTCTCCACGCAAATTGTTACGCCTACGTGGCGGGCGTGCAGAATCAGATGTTCCAGCGAACTGAACGCCGCATCGCGCTTCCGCGGATCAGCCGTCTCCCGCGAGTTGCCCATGTGAAACACCATGCGCGGAAACGGCAGTTCTTCCGCCACGTCGATAGCGCGCTTCAATTCGTCCATTGCCTCGATCCGCCTTACACGTTCCACTTCGCAGATTGAAAGCGGCGAGCCACCTTCGCGGGTCGAGCTCATATCCCGGCTCACCGGGGCATGCATCGAGGAAAGGGTTAGTCCGTGATGCGCGAGCGCGCCAGCCATGGCCTGCATTTCCGTTTTTGCGGTGTAATCGAAATGCCCGCGCGAGCAAAAGATCTCCACGCCCTGGAAACCCGCCCCGGCAATCTGCTCCAGGTGTTCGGGCCTCAGTTTTCGCGATACGAAAATGTACG
>MNIJ01000145.1 GCA_001919715.1 Acidobacteria bacterium 13_1_20CM_58_21 | reverse complement strand
GTGTGTGGTCGTTCTGATCAGCAAGCATGGCCAAGGCCACAGCCTGCTCCGAACCGGCAACCCCACAAGGTGAACGCGGGCTGAACAGTAAGGCGCACAGCTTCCCGCTGCTTTGCCGCCGAGCGACCGCCCGCACACCTCAATCACCAAGTAGATCAACCTGCCTGCTACGCGGTCGGGCGTCTGATAAGCATTCTGAGTTTTCCGACGCCTCCTGCATACTCGGGCGTCAACGTTCCCAAAGCGCAACCCGGGCTCTCATAAAATGCGCCATTGGCGTAATTCTTGGCCCTCATCGTCCGAACCAGCGTCAGGTTTATGTCGCTAGGCTCTAATGGGCATTGGAGGACGTCAGCCACTCCTAGTCTCATGGCTTCAAGGCACTCCTCCCATTTCCCTGTGCAGAGTATCAGGACGAAGCGAATCATCAGGTTGTGCCTATGGACGGCTGACAGCAACTCGCGGTAGAAACCGTCTGTAACCCGTTCTTCGCAGAAGATAAGATCGATCGGGCTAGATGAAAGAACTTCGATCGCCTGCTCGATTGTGGGGACCGCGAAAGCGGTCACCGGCAACCCATCGAGCACACTCACTAGTTTGTCTTTGTTTTCGAGTCTCGACGACACAATTAATATATGCACGGCCGTACTCCAATTCCGGTCAGCTCAAGAAATCGAAGGAGAATGCATTTTCACTGACGCGCCCGCTCCTCCAATCTACGGGTTTGGAGTGATCCGCCAAGTGCGTACGGCAATCCCAGGGATCGGAGAGCATGGCGTCATGCCGTCGTTCTAGGGCTTTCTTTGCGCCCGGTCAATCAGGGGCAGTATGTATGCATCCAAGGGAAACTGTGTACTGGGAGTCCGATCCTAGGTGGACTTATGCAAGGTGCTGACTCGCGTGCTTGTATTTTACTGAAGGAAGCTCGACGTTGACAATTCAGAAAGACTTGGCACCGTCGCCGTAAGCGTCGTGCCCTTCTTTCCCGAAGCAATCTCCAGCGTCCCGCCCAACTGCGTCAGCCGCTCTCTCATTCCCTGAATTCCCACGCCAAACGGGGGGCTCTCCTCGGAGGGCTCGGAACGAAAGCCTTTGCCATTGTCGAAAACCTTCAATGTCACGGAGTCCGTTGTCTCAGTGATTTCGATCTCTGCCTCGTCCGCACCGGAATGACGATGAATATTGTTCAATGCTTCCTGGATAATCCGGAATAGAGCGATCTCGACGTTCTGCGGGAAGCGCCCCAGGGCGGGTGGCAAAACGAGGTTCACCGCAACACCGGAACGCTTTGCAAAACCCTCCACGAGCCAACGCGTCGCCATCGCAAGGCCCGCCTCATCCAGCAGCGGAGGATGTAAGAGCTGTGCCAGCGTCCGAATCTCCTGAATCGCCTCGTCAATAAACTTCAAGGATTCAGAAAGTGTACTTGCATGCCGCTCCAGATCGGTTTGCTTGCTCAGCGAATCCAGCCCCATCTTCACAAAGGTCAGTTTCTGGCCTGTCGAATCATGGAGTTCCCTAGCAATCCTCCGGCGTTCTTCATCCTGCACCCGGATGAGATAGGACGAAAGCTTGCGCAGGCGTCCTTCAGATACCCTTTTCTCCGTCACATCGCTGTTGAGTTCAAGTACGACAGTGGTCCCCGCTTCTCTCTGCAAGGCCCAGCGGCTCTGTATGATCCGGGCGGTGCCGTCGCGGCGAACGTGCACCAATTCACCCTCCCAGTGCCCTGTTCGAGTCATTTCCTCGTTAATCTCCTTCCACGGTTTCGGAAACTTGGTGTTCAAAAGCGTCTGCTTCAGTTTTCCCACGGCCTCTTCCTTCTTCCATCCGTACATCTCTTCAGCGCCCCGGCTCCAAAAATGGATTGTACCCTCCATGCCTCGAACTAAGACGGCGTCGTGCGCCAAATCGAGAAGAGCCGCTTGCCTCTTCAATGCGTCATTCTGTCTTCGATTCTCAGTCACATCCTCGATAACCAGTAAAATCAGCTGGCGGCCCACCTGTGGTTCAATACGCCGGGCGTTCAGGACTATGAATCGCTCTCCGATATGCTGGAAACTATGGCGGAGTTCAAAATCATCGACTCGTGAGTTGTTCTCGATGACGCCTTCAAGAAGCGCTCTCAATTTTGCCAGGTTCCCTTGGCCGTCGCCAAGCTGATGGATTAGCTGCCCTTCCTGGTCAAAATGGAAGGTGTGGTAGAACGCGGAGTTGGCGCTGACAACGCTCAAGTTTCTGTCCAGCAATAAGATCGCCTCCCTGGCATTCTCAAAAAGCGCGTCAGCATAGTTCCTCGTCTGATCCAGGGTGCGTTTGAGCGCATCTATGTCCTGGAAGCTGATGACGGCGCCGTCTATCTTGGTGTCCCACATCTTATAGGGACGCACGCGCAACATGTACCATCTGCCGCCCTTTTCATGGACCTCGCGTTCGTGCGGGCTGGCGGTGTCGATGGACTCTCTTACGAACTGCTCGAGGTCGTCGATGTCGATATTGGGGCGAATCTCGCCCAGGTGCTTGCTGACGTCCGCCGGGCTCAATTTGAGCAGGCTCTCAGCGGGTGGCGAGAACCGCCGGATACGCATGTCGCTCCCGACCATCACCATGGGGATATTGACGTTGGCGATGAGGTTCAGTAGGTCGTCATTCGCCGTGCTCAACTCTATGTTGCGAGTCTGGAGTTCCTCGTTGAGGGTGGTGAGTTCCTCGTTGGTGGAGTGCAGCTCTTCTTTAGCCGTCTCGAGTTCTTCGTTGGTGCTCTGAAGTTCCTCGTTTGCCGACAAGACCTCTTCGTTGGCGGTTTTGAATTCCTCAAGCGTGGTCTCGTGCTCCTCGATGAGCGATTGGAATTGTTCCTTGAGCTGCGTCACTTCACGGGTCAGGCGCTGGTTGTCACGAACGACGGGGCTCTCCCTGCCGCGCTCATTACGCCCACGGGGCCTCTTCCTTGCGGGAATGGTGGGCTCCTTCGCCGGAGCTAGGAAGACTACCAAGAAAAAACGCTCGCTCGAACCCTGCACGCGAAGAGGCACTACTTCCAGATCGACTGCATGCTTGCTTCCATTGGATTTGACTACCACGCCTTCCTTGCGCACCGTAGAGTTGTCTTTCTTTGCTTTACTCAATGCGGAACGAAGGTCCACCAGCAGACCCTCACGCGCCATTTTCGACAAACTGAATGTGGGATGTCCTGGTGCCGGTTCCAGAAAAGCACCTGTCCGCCCGTGGAATTGGACGATTTCCAACTGTTCGTTGACCACGACGCTGGCGGGTAAGTAGCGGTTTACCAGCAGGCGCTCTATCTCCTTCTCCACAGTGAGCACCGTCTCGGGAAGATTCGAAGAGCGTGGCTCTTCGGATTTCCGCTGCGTGTGATCGAGCCCCGTAAAGTAGGTGACCAGCCGCGCCGCCGTCTTCTTCTTTTGATAGATCTTGTGCTTTTTGTCGATGAGCGTGAAGTGATCGGAAAAAGGACCCACGCTTTCCGATCCACCGAGCATCAAATAACCGGTCGGCTTGAGCCCGTAATGCATCGCGGGAATGACGCGTTGCTGAAGAACCGGCCCGAGATAAATGAGCAGATTGCGGCAACTGATCAGATCGAGGCTCGAGAATGGCGGGTCCTTCGCGAGATTCTGCTTGGCGAAAATGCACATTTCCCGGATGGACTTAATGATTTGATAACCGCCATCGCTGCGCACAAAGAAACGTTTCAACCGTTCCGCAGACACTCCGGAAACCGCACCTTCCGAGTAGAGGCCACTTCGAGCCCGGTCCAGCGAGCCTTCGCTAACGTCGGTCGCGAAAACCTGGATTTCTTTGGCCACCGCCGAGGACATGGGCATGTTGGAGGCTTGTTCCCAAATGTATTCGAGGAGAATAATGCAGATGGAATAGACTTCTTCGCCCGTGGAACATCCGGGAACCCACACGCGGACAGGGCCATCCTCGGGCTTGCGATCGCGGAACAGATTCGGGAACACTTGTTCGCGCAGCGCCCCGTAGGCCTCGGCGTCGCGGAAGAATCCCGTCACGTGGATCAGAATGTCCTTGTAGAGCTCATCGAGCTCGCTGGGAGTGCCCTTTATGTAGCGCAGGTAGTCGTCCAACTTTTCAAGCTTGTGAAACACCATCCGGCGCTTGATGCGGCGCTGCAAGGTCGTCTGTTTGTAGTGCGCGAAGTCCACTCCCGTGGCTTCCCGGACCAGCGAGAAAAGCTCATCCAGCCCGCTTCTTTGATTGATCTCGAGTGATTCCTCTCTCTCCGGGGCCACCCGTGCAATGTAGGGGTGCTTGCTGATTTGGACGAGTTCCTCGGCGATGCCTTTCGGGCTCATCACAAAATCGATGCAACCTGCGTTCACGGCGCTCTGCGGCATGCCGCTGTATTTGGCTGACTCTTTATCTTGCGCAAAGGTAATTCCGCCTGCCGCCTTGATGGCCATGCATCCTTCCGTCCCATCCGAGGCGGTACCCGACAAAATCACGCCGATGGCGCGGTCGCCGCGGTCGGTTGCCAGGGACTGAAAGAAGGAGTCGATAGGCATGTGCTGTCCGCGGATCAGGCTACGAGCCGCCAAACGAAGCACTCGTCCCTCGATTGCCATGTTGGTGTTGGGGGATATGACGTAGATATGGTCAGCGTCGACAGTCAGACCATCGGTTACTTCCTCGACCGGAATTCGCGTGGCGCGCGACAGAATCTCCTGCAAGACACTGATATGCGTGGGGTCCAGATGTTGCACCAGTACGAATGCCATGCCGGATTTTTCAGGCAAGTGGCGCAGAAACTCAGAAAAAGCCTCGAGCCCCCCTGCGGACGCGCCAATGCCTACAACCGGAAACGGTTCCAATTGGCGCGGGACAGTCGCCTCCGGGGTATCCTGTCTCCGCTCGGACTTTCGGCGGGCGTCCCTACCCGTGGGTCTTTTCATGCCACACCTATTAACAGGCATTGGGGGCCGGGCGACTCGAGTGGGATAAGATCCCTTTCTACTCTAGTGTGGCCCATGCTGCGTTTTTCTTAGTAGCGGGCTAGATACTAACCTTGCCTAAACATGATGTCAAAGCGTCCTCCGAACGCGAATCCGGCCCTAAAGGAAGTTCCCTGCTGCAACTGGGGTTTCACGGTATTGCCGGTCAGCCAAATCTCGCACATGGTAGGGCTCAGGAGGAGCTGGGTCGCGGTGAGGGGACACCGCGAATTCACCTCCGGCAGAACTGTCCTCCTCAGCCACCGCTCCCCTCTTGTCCGCGGGTGGCCTTCGGTTAATGCAGAGTGTTTCACACGGAATGGACAAACGCTCCCGACCAATTCCGATCGAAGTATTCTGGTTTGGCGTATGCTTGCTAGCGTTGCAATCGAGTCCGGTTTCACCAGGGTTCTGGATTCCTAGGTGGAACCTCGCTCTTTCGGGCTGCCGGAAGCGGAACTGGACCTTCGGCGGCGCGGGAGGTGAGACTTGTCCGAACTCAGGATCCTCATCGCCGACGATCACGAATTGATGCGCCGGGGAGTGCGCTCGTTGCTGGAGGCGGAAGCGGGCTGGAAGGTTGTCGGCGAAGCGGCCGATGGCCAAGAACTGGTGGAGAAGACCGAGAAGCTGAGACCCGATGTCGTGGTGCTCGACATTAGTATGCCCCGCCTGAATGGCCTCGAAGCCGCGCATCGCATCAAGAAGATTCTTCCGGAGGTAAAGATACTGATCTTGAGCATGCACGATTCCGAACAGTTGGCTCGCTCTGTGCTTGACGCTGGTGCTCGTGGATATATAGCGAAGTCCGACACTGCGCGAGATTTGGTTATCGCCATCGAAGCCCTGCGCCGAAATAAGACCTTTTTTACGCCGAAAGTGGACCAGTTGGTATTGGATTCCTTCCTGCGGAGCGAGTCCACCAAAAAGACCCTACAAAATCCTCTAACTTCGCGCCAAAGAGAGATTGTTCAGCTTCTTACGGAAGGCAAATCGAGCAAAGAAGTAGCCACTCTGCTCAATTTGAGCATCAAAACAATCGAAACACATCGCGCCAACATCATGAAAAGACTCCATTGTCACTCCTTCAGTGACCTGGTCTTCTATGCGCTCCGTAACAATATCATCCATCTATGAACGCAAACTTACGGTACCAATTTCATCACCCTTCCTGCTGTTCCCTGCAACCAAGCAAGAGTGGCCAGAAAGCTCGCCATTTGAGCCATCGCTTCTTCAAGTTCGTCAATCTGGCCGCTTCCGATAGCCTCGATCGACGCGGCGAATGACTCCGAGAAGTCGCACGTGCTTTCGTTGGTCAGTTTTCCCTGGGCGTCGAAGAGATTTGCCGCTGCGCCGAAGTACGCTTCCAGCTCTGGCATGGCCCTCACGATCACGAACACGACAGACCGGCGCAAGTGGTGGTTCATCCGGAATCCGCCGAGCGCTCTGGCCTGGGTCAGACACTGATCACCGCCCACCCGATTTGCCGTCCCACCCGCTCTTCCCGTAAAGGGCGTGAAGCGACCGCCAGCGCAAAACCTAATGAGGGAGATAGTCTGGGTTAGATGGGAGAACATAGTCCTGCCCAAACTTGTTCTTGTGAGCGAGGGTAAATTCCGGATTTTCGAGAATGCGGATCGGCCCAAAGTCGCGGGCGGTGGCCGAAATCGTGATGACTGTTTCCGCCAGCCTCAAACTGTCCGGCGTGCTGCGTTCCGACCACACCTGCAACTGGTACCGCCCATCCGGGACCTCGTGTATGGAGATGCGCCCTTCGGCATCCGACACGCCGTAATAAGGCGTGTCCACGGTGACCACCACAGCGCTCATTTGCGGATGAATATTGCAAAAGAGCGAACTTACGCCAGGGCGATCAAATCGCACGGATTTGGCGGAGCCTGCTTCATATAGTCCCAGGTCGAAACGCTTTCCGTCAAAGAGCGAAAAAACATTGTGGAAAAAAGGATCCTTGTTGGGAAATTGCACGACGGTCCCCACGTGAATCACCAGCATATGCGGCTCAAACACCTTGTTTCTTTGCACAAGTTTTGGTACGAATTTCGCAGCGGTTGTAGACGCCGCCCGCTCGGCGCTGGGATCCAGCGACGTAAGCCAAACAGCTACGTTGGAAACGTCGGCGCTACCAGTTGAAGCCTGCTTCTTGGCGGCAGCGGCCTGCACGAATACCACCTTGACATCGACGGGAGGCTGTTGCGCTCGGGCGTCCTTCCCACAGGCACAAAGCCATACAAGCACTGCTAGACAACGAGCAGGCAGCGGTCGAATTCGAGCAGATCCAAGCATCAGAAAATGTATCCGACCGCCAGATTCAAGTGATGCGCCGCGTATCCGTCACCCTCCGCCTCAGTCGTTTTGATGCGGCGGAATTCCAGCGAAAGCAAGACATTCGACCGCGCTCGATAGATAAAATTCGTGAACCAAATCTGATTCCTGGAGAGAGCTTCCGAATATTCCGAGGGAACGATCGGGCTCGCCCGCAGTTCGCTGGCAAAGGGGTTGTCCTGGCCGAAGGCCGCATTCATTTCGAACTTCGGCGTAGGCTTGAATTTGAGTTGCGTCCAGCCACCCATAGAGTTCAAGCCGCGAACCCTGGTTGCGGGATCCACGAGCGAGCCGGAGAATAGGACGCTCTGCCCGATGCCGCCTCCGAATCCGCCGAGAGCGCGGCCTCGGTAGAATGCTCCGGTAAAGCCGAAGAAGCGTCCCAGTCCAAGCGAGAGATCCAGAGTGGACGTCCAGGAGTCCAGGTTTCTTCCGAAACCCCAAAATTGTCGGGCGTACAATCCGGCTGTGCCAATGGTCCATTGCTGGCCGCGTGTGCGCCCCGTCCAGGCGACGCGCGCCGCATAGGCGGGTTGGCCCGACTGCTCTCCCCAGGACGGATCGCGCCCATAACTGGAGGTTGGCGTATCCCCGGAGAAGGAGTCCAGGATTCCACCCTGCAATGTGAAGTCCGAATTTTCACTGACAACAAAACGGTGCTCCACGCGTACCTGAGGAATCCAGCTCCACAGGTTTCCCGCGTAGGACATAGCGGGTATCGCAAGCGAAGCGATGGAGGTTGGCGTCAGCGGAGCAATGAAGAGCGTGTCCTGACCGGCGATCAGAGAGGCTTTCTTCCAATCCAGACGCATCGTTCCCGTTCTGAGGCGAACCTGTCCGCTTCCCGTGCCATTGGGAACGTTCGGAAACCCTCCTGCGAAATCAAACCGCACATTCGCGCTCGTACGCGCTCCGGCAATATCAGGGCCAAACACTTCGAATCCAACCTGCGACTGGCGCAACGATGCACCCATTGCGTGGTTCGATTCGACCAAGCCAGCGGGAATAGCCACCTGCGGGAAATCCTGGTTGTCGACGTTTCCGTGATTCCCATAAAGATTGAAAAGAACAATCCCCGAAAGCCGCGCATGATACCTTGAACCGCTCTCCACTTTGCTCTGCTCCTGCACCGCAACTTTTTCATCGATGAATTGCTGGTTCTCCTCCAGCTTCGTCAATTTTTCGACGACAGTCGGGTCAGCCGCTAGAGTTTGACCAGCGGGAAAAAAGGTTGGATGCGCCGCGGGTGCGGACTCTGCCCGTTCAGGCAATGCGTAGGTCGACTGCGCTCGAGCCTCCGCGGCGATGGGATGCGCCTTCAGTGCCTCCAGCTCATGCCGCAAATTGCGAGCCTCCTGCAACGCCCGCTGCTGCTCACTCTTCATGTCGCTGATCTGCGCAACGAGCGTTTGTACTTGTGCGTCCAATGCACGGATCGATTCCGTCATCGCACGCACCTCTGATGACGCGCCGCTGCTTGGGTGGGCGGCGGATCCCTGTTTCTGCGGCCCCTGAGCGCGGGTCGAGCAAACGGACGACACAAGCAACATCCCCAAAAGAGGAATCGAAACCGAGTTCCGGCATACGCTGAATTGCACGGCTACCTCCAACGGAAACATATTGGAATCCATGAAACCGTTCCAGCAAAACTCTATCGGCGCTGCCCGGCTTCTTCTACAGGCTTCTCCGTCAGGACTTCGCGCACTTTTTCGGCCAGCGATGTCAGAGAAAATGGTTTTTGGATTGTTGGAACCTGCGGCGATTCTTTTCCGCTGTTGGCTTCCGAATATTCGGCGTAGCCGGACATCAAAACGACCTTCGTCGCGGGGCGCGCCGCCCGTATTCGCTGCGTGAGTTCAGCGCCGCCCATGCGCGGCATAACCATGTCGCTCAGTAAGAGATGAATTGTTCCGGAATAGCGTGTGGATACCTCCAACGCATCGACTCCGTCTACGGCTTCCAAAACCGTGTACCCGCCGCTGCGCAAAAACTGGCACGCGAGGTCACGAACACCGCTCTCGTCTTCAACCACGAGAACGGTCTCACTTCCCAGCGGAACGGCTTTAGAACCGGAGACCTTTTCCATCACGCAGGCAGGACCGCGCGCTTGCGGGAAATAAATCTCAAACGTTGCGCCCGCTCCCGGTGAGCTCTCCACCCAGATAAAACCGCCGCTCTGTTTGACGATGCCGTACACCGTTGCGAGCCCCAACCCGGTACCCTTGCCGACTTCTTTGGTTGTAAAAAACGGCTCGAAAATATGTGCCTTGGTTTCCGGGTCCATGCCGTGACCGGTGTCGGAAATGCTCAACAAAACATACTTTCCAGCAGTCATGGACGGGCGTCTCGCTACCGCCGACACATCCATCTCAACGTTCGACGCCTTGACCGCTAGCTTTCCGCCATTCGGCATCGCGTCGCGCGCGTTCACCGCCAGGTTCAGCAGCACCTGCTCTACTTGGCTCGGATCCGCCTTGATGTTCGCGAGCTCTGGATCCGGCTCAAACGAATATTCGATGTGTTCGCCGATCAAGCGCGGCAACATCTTACCCATTTCCACAACAACCGAATTCAAATCCAGAATGCGAGGCTGCAGCACCTGCATCCTACTGAACGCCAGCAACTGCCGCGTCATGCTTACGGCGCGGCCGGTGGCTTTCTGAATCTGCTCTACGTTTCTCTTGCTACCTTCATCGGCGGTCACGCGATCCGTGAGCATGTCCGCGTGCCCTCGAATAATGGTGAGGAGATTATTGAAATCGTGCGCGACCCCTCCTGCAAGCCTGCCAACGGCTTCCATCTTGTGCGCCTGCCGCAAACGCGCCTCGAGTTCTCTCTGCTCGAGTTGGACTTTTTGCAAACTATCACGCATGCGCCCAAAAGCCCTAGTCACTACCGCCACTTCATCCTGGCCGCTGTTCTGCAAAGGGAAGCTGTAATTCCCTCCCTCAAGGGCTCGCACGCCCGCAACGAGATTGCCCAAGGGCCGAGTAAACGTGTGCGAGAGCACGAAACCGAGCAAAGTTCCCACGACAATCGCCAGAAAGCCGAGGCCAAGAAGTATGCGATTCAATTGCGTCAGGAAGAGCGTTGCCTTGTCAAAAGATCGGAGAACGCTGAGGCTGGCTCCCGGCCTGGTTCCACTTGAAAGAGTAACGGTCGTGACCAGGTACCGCTCGCTTCCCAATTGAATTTCTTGTGGGGCGTCAGGAGCGGTAGCAGGCAGCGCGGCTACTTGGCGGGACAATTCCTGCTGTCGCTCGTGTGCAAGTGTGCTCGACACGATGCTTCCAGCCCAGCTGAATGCCACTTCGCTTGCCGCCAGCTCTCCGAACGACTTAGCGACAGCGCTATCAATTTCATGCCCGACAACGAGCAGACCGATGGTCGTCTTGCTGGATGCTCCCTCGAAATCGATTGGCTGAATCAGAATCTCGTAGAGATGATCGCCTCCGTACCAGAAACCTCGAGCTTCTCCCGCGGCGATGGACTTCTGCAGCAGCTCCTGAGCCATTGGCTTCTGGAATCCTGTTCGCGTGGAACGTACGGCGGTAACGATGCCCGTCCGATCCGCCAAAACCAGGAGATCGCTTCCACTGAGCCGCTGGATATCGTACGAAGCATCCTGAATGGTCGCCTCGTCGCGCGTGGTCATCAGGGCACGCACGTTAGGCAGATTAGCGATGAGCGAGGCCGAGCGCGTCAGGGCGAGGTCTCTTTGCTGCTCGAAGCTCTTGTAAGTATTGACGGAATTGCGTAGGTCCTCCCGGATCGATTCGCGCACACGGCTTTGCACGCTGTAACGGACAATCCAGAGCGTGGCGGTAGTGAGTCCCGTGGTGATCGCCAGTAGGGAGAGGAGAAACTTCGTTCGCAGCTTGAAATTTCTCAAAAAGAAACCATTTCGGCCGGGGCGGCCCAGCCCGACCGTTTCTCGCGCAGCCACAGTCGGGACTTCTTCGCCCATTCAAAAACGTAGCATTGGACCGGTCCGGGAAGGGTTCTGGCGGCCGATCAGTTGTCCAAAGAAGTAGTCCGCTGATTGTTCTGGCAGCGGGGCGGCCCTTCAAACTCGGTTATCTGGAAGCCGTCAAAGGGCTAGCGGGTTTTCACGAAATCTGGGTCCACCAATTGCAAGCTCAACTAGCTGAGCTTTCCAGTCGCGAGCGACGGGTGAATGTAGAAACACTAGCCATGTCATCGACGCGGACGCTGTGCTCAAGGCCGTTCATGAAGTGGGCATAGAAATGCGAGAAGTAGAAAAAAGAGCCGATCAGGAGGGAAATTGGAACATCTTTTGGAAGATGGGGCGAATTACGCTCGGCCAACCGCGTCTGCGAACCCTAAGTGCCCGTGATCCTTTTCGTAGCAAACCAGGGAAGATGGCTTTCAAGCCGGCAACGTTAGTGCTCTATCGGATGCGCGCTTTCACCGAAGAGTGAGAAGGGATCTTCGGTTAGAGCCGTTTCATCCGCGGTCGCCCGGTGTGAGAGCCTGTGTGCGCGCCGGTTCTGTGTCAGAATGCGGTCGTGCTCCAATCACTGACCGAGCGCAAGGAATGGAAGTTCTTTGGCGTCCTGCCGAAGGCCGACGCTGGCCTCGCCGCCGCTTGGTGGGCGGTCCTCCTGCTAAGAGGGATTCTGCCGGCGGCGTTCGCGATTGCCATGGGCGTGCTCGTCGGCGCCGTGCAGCGCGGCGATCCTCTCGCCGGTCCACTCGCATTTGCCGGTGCGATCTTCGTGCTGCTTCAGGTGCTCAGTCCGATTCATCAGGCGGTCAGCGCCAACCTCGGTGACCGCACTGCCGCATGGCTATACGACCGGCTCACCGAGGCCTGCGTGCGCCCGCCGGGCATGGGGCACCTCGAGGATCCGACACTCACCAGCGACCTCACCGTCGCGCGTGATTTCGACCTCGGGATGACCGGCCCGCCGCTGTCGATCTCCTTGGATTTCATCGCGAGTGGCATGGTTGAGATGACCGGCGGTGTCGCGTCCGCGGTGATCCTCGCCAGGTACGCCTGGTGGGCGCCAATCGTGCTCGCGGGCGCGTGGCTGGCGACGCACTGGCTTCTACGCGAGAGCGCGATCTGGCGCGACCGCAACACTGAGGAGGTGCGCGGCGCGCAGCGGGATGCCGACTACGCCTATCGGCTGGTGGTGGACCCACCTGCGAGCAAGGAGCTCCGGCTGTTCGGCCTCGCTGGCTGGACGATCGACCGTTTCATTGCCAGACGCACTCGCCTGCACGAGCTTCAGTATGCAGCCACACGTCTGCGCGAGCGTCCTGTCATCTGGAGCATGCTCCTCGTCGTCTCTGCGAACATCCTGGTATTCTGGTTATTGGCGAGCGCCGCCGCCGATGGCCGCATCAGTCTTGGGGAAGTCGTCGTCTACGTGCAAAGTGCCGTAGGCGTGTCGATGATCGCCTTCGGCGGATTCAGTTGGGCGCTCGACGGAGCGGCTGCGCCGGTCGCCGCCGTGCTACGGCTCGAGCCGACGATGCGTGCCGCGGGCGGGCTGCGCTCTGGCGATCGCTCCGCACAGGCAACACCCGCGCGTGAGATTCGTCTTCGCGATGTGACGTTCGCATACCCTGCGGTCGCTTCGACACCTCTCCGGGTTGCCACGCCCGTGCTGGAGCACTTCGATCTCACGATTCCCGCCGGCTCTTCGCTCGCCATCGTTGGACAGAACGGCGCCGGCAAGACAACCATCGCAAAGCTGCTGTGTCGGTTGTACGATCCGCAATCCGGTGCGATCGAGATCGATGGCATTGACATTCGCGAGTTCGATCTTCCTTCGTGGCGCTCGCGCGTCGCGGCTGTTTTCCAGGACTTCATCCGCCTCGAGCTGCCGCTGCGCGACAATGTGGCGCCGGCAGGCGCGCCAGACGACGTTGTGCGCGCTGCGCTTGAGTCGGCAGGAGCGACAAACTTGGCCGCACTAGACACGGTGCTTGCCCGCGGGTACGACGGCGGCACCGACCTGTCCGGCGGCCAATGGCAGCGCATCGCGCTTGCCCGAGCACTAGCAGCCGTCACACTCGGTGCCGGCGTCGTACTGCTCGACGAGCCGACCGCGCAGCTCGACGTGCGCGGGGAAGCGGAGATCTTCGATCGTCTGCTCACCGCGACACGGCATTGCACGACCATCCTGATTTCGCATCGCTTCTCGACCGTCCGCCATGCCGATCGTATCTGCGTGCTCGAGGGTGGCCGGGTCATCGAGCTCGGCACGCACGACGAGCTGATGGGCCTAGCCGGGCGCTATCGGAAGATGTTCGAGCTGCAGGCGCAGCGGTTTAACAACTCGGAAGACGGGGAGGGCACCACCTATGACGTCCTTTCCTGACCGCGCGATCGCGCCGCTGCCTCCCGCACTGTCTTCGATGTGGCGTTTATGTAAGCTCGCGTATCGCCACGAGCCGCGCTTGATGGTCGTGGCGTTCGTGCTGTCGCAGCTTGCCGCGCTGCCAGATGCCCTCCTGGCATTGTGGCTGATGCTGCTCGGCAAAGGCCTCCTCGAGCACAGACCCGGCATGGTACAAGGCGCGGCGATTGGCCTCGGCGCGTCAGCCGCCGCGACCTGGTTTCTGCGCACGGTGAGCACGCGCATGCAACGGCGCTTCCGCGACAAAGTGACGATCGCGCTCGAGTCGCATGTCGCGCAACTGCAAGCAACGATCGCGACTATCGCGCATCAGGAACGCCCGGAGTATCTCGATCGGCTGTCCATGCTGCGCAATCAGGTGTTCGTGCTCGACCACATGTACATGTCGCTGTTTTCCACGCTCGGGTGGATCCTGCGGCTGGGCGTGACGATGACGCTGCTGGCGTCGATTCACCCGGCGCTTATGCTGCTCACGGTGTTCGCCGTCCCGACCGTGTTGACATCGACGTGGCGGCCCGAGGTCGAGAGATCAGCTCAGGAGCGCGGGGCACAAAGTAGTCGGCTGGCGCGTCACCTGTTCACCATCGCCACGACCGCTCCGCCCGGGAAGGAAGTGCGGGTCACCGGCATCGGCGAGCGCCTCGTGACGGAGCGCCGGGCTTCGTGGGAGCACTGGTACGGACCGGTGGCTACCTCTCGCTGGGGTTCGGCGAGGTGGCACGCGCTGGCTTGGGCGATTTTCGGCTTTGCCTATGTCGGCGCGGTCGTGTTCGTGTCATCCGGGCTCGGTGCGCCCGCCAGCCAGGTGCTGCTGGTCCTGGCCGCAGGTGCGCGGCTGTCGGCGTATATCGGGGCCACCGTGGGCGAGATTGGCTTCCTGCGTGGATTTTGGATGGACGGCTCGCGCCGGCTCGCGTGGCTCGAGGACTACGCCGCGTCCGTCACCGCGGCGGGCGATCTGCCGGTTCCCACCGTGTTGCACCGCGGCGTCCGACTCGAACACGTGTCGTTCGCGTACCCCGGCACGTCACGCGTGGTGCTGGACGACGTGTCGGTGACACTGCCCGCCGGTGCTGTCGTGGCGATCGTCGGCGAGAACGGTGCTGGCAAGACGACGCTGGTCAAGCTCCTTGCGAAGATGTACGAACCGTCATCTGGTTCGATCATCGTGGACGACACGCCGCTGGCACGCTTGCCGGCCAGCGAGTGGCGGGAGCGTCTCGCGGGCGCGTTCCAGGATTTTTTCCGCTTCGAATTCCGCGCAGGGCACACGATCGGTTTGGGCGACGTCCCCCGACTAGACGACGAACCCGCCGTGATCACGGCTGTCGACCGTGCCGGCGCCGGCGATGTCGTCGCCCGTCTGGCGTCAGGCCTCGACACGCAACTTGGTCCGACGTGGCCATGCGGAGTCGAGCTCTCGTTCGGCCAGTGGCAGAAGCTCGCGCTGGCGCGCGGCTTCATGCGCGATCAGCCGCTGCTGCTGGTCCTCGACGAACCAACCGCTGCGCTGGATGCGGAGACTGAACACGCCTTGTTCGAGCGCTATGCCGCAGCGGCGCGCGACACCGGCAAGAGCGACAGCGGCCGCATCACGATCATCGTCTCCCACCGTTTCTCAACGGTCCGCATGGCCGATCTCATCGTGGTGCTCGATGGAGCCCGGCTCGTGGAGGTCGGCACGCATGATGAGCTGATGGCCAAGGGCGGCCCGTACTCGGAGCTTTACAGTATCCAGGCCGCCGCGTACCGCTGACTTCCTGGTCGTCTGAAGCCCAACGAATTGGAACGCGCGTAGGTTCTCCAATCGCCCCCGGCGAATCTCGACCCGACGATGGCCCTGTGCGAAGACCGTTAAGTCCTTCTCATCGTATCTGACAACCGCACACTGGATTTAACGGCGTTCTCCGGAAGTTCAGATTGCACGCCACCGGTAAGTACTGCTGTCCTTAAACTGACCCTACGTACAGATGGCAGTCTACCTTTTGGAGCGTAACCTGCAAGGGCGGCCTGTATCTCTCACGTACAGATTTCGGAGGCATTATGCGTACCTTGAAGATCTTGGTTCTGGCGCTTGGTGCGATGCCACTGGCCGCAGCCGCCCAGCAGCAGACGCCCTTGACTGAAGTGGTGGACAAGATTGTTGCGCAAGAGCAGGCGGAGGTGCAGGCGCTCCGCCAATATTCACCAATCGTGGAAACGTACATCCAGATACTCCGCCCGAGCAAGGATCTCGGCGCAGTGCCGAACGGCGACAAGTATTTTCTCGGCCGCGCCGACCTCGCAAACGGCGTGGAGCTCGTACCGCTGGTCACTGGCACTCGTACCAAACACAAGATGTTCGGCGCTCTGGGGAGCTTTTTCTCGGATGAATTTCTCCCACGCGGATTCCTTCAAATGATCTACGTGGACACGAACGGCTTCGACCGCCAGCATTACAAGTTTGACTACGTCGGCCGCGAGTTCTTAGGTGAAGTTCGTTGTCTGGTTTTCGACGTCGATCCATTATCAAAAGGCGACAAAGGGCGCTTCGTCGGCCGCATCTGGGTGGAGGATCAGGATTATCACATTGTGCGGTTCAACGGTGGCTACAGCGGCCGGTCCAAGAGCAGCTACTACTTCAGTTTCGACAGCTGGCGCACCAATGATGGAAACAGCGAATGGCTACCGGCTTACATATACAGCGAAGAAGGCGACAACGTGGCAGTAAATACATTCAAGGCGCAAACGCGCCTTTGGGGGTACGCCCCTGGCCGCTCTATGGAAGAGCAAGAGCTGAGCAAAGTTCTGGTGGAGACGCCGAGGCCAGTTAATGATCAGACTGCAATAGCCAACGACTACTCGCCACTTCAGGCGAAGCGTGCCTGGGGCCGCCAAGCAGAAGACAACATCGCGGCCAAGATGGAGCAGCTGGGCTTGATGGCGCCGTATGGGGACGTGGACAAGGTGCTGGAGACGGTGATCAACAACCTCGAAGTCACCAATAATCTCGATATCCAGCCGGTGGTCCGCTGCCGCGTTCTGATGACCTCAACGCTTGAGTCCTTCACCATGGGCCACACCATTGTCCTAAGTCGCGGGCTGGTGGATGTGCTTCCGGACGAGGCCAGCCTTGCGGCCATCCTAGCGCACGAACTCGGTCACGTCGTGCTTGGACATCGTACGGGCGCGCAATTTGCGTTCTTCAATCGCCTGCGGTTCGACGAGAAGGAGACGTTGCGCCACTTTGGATTTACTTTCACACCGGACGAGGAACAGGCGGCAACCCTGGAGGGGATGGACCTACTGAGTAAGTCGCCGTACAAGGATCAGCCCGGAAACACACAATTCTTCCTCCAAGCACTGCAGGACCGTGCGAAGGAAATCCCCAACCTGGTCAGCCCGCACCTGGGCAAGAGTGTCGCGCCGACCTGGACGATCGCCTCTGCGGCTTCCTCCTCGGACCCGATCGCAGCAAAACCAGCGGGCAACGTCATTGCTGCGCTGCCGCTCGGCGGTCGCATCAAGGTCGAACCCTGGAACAATCGGCTGCGGATGCTCAAGTCCAAGGCAGTCGGTGCGGTGGCCGAAGACGAGAAGATGCCGTTCGAGGTCACTCCGTTCTTCCTCTATCTCACCCGCCAAGGAGTTAACCCATTGACAGAAACTCCTAGCGCAGTATCTTTGAAGTTAGATTCAGATACGAATATACCCGACAGAAAGCCGTAAGTGACTTAAGCGCAAGTCCCGGCCTGGTATGGTTGCTTGAGTCGGCATACTCCGGTCCCCTCTGGAATCCAAGATTCTCACACTGAAAATCGACAAGAATCGCTTCAGGACTTATCCGGGAGCTTGAGGGTTTAGCGCCACCTCATGGGATTGCCGTCCGACGGCGCAACCGTCCGTTGAGAGTACGCATGCCGGTCGCCCAGCTTATTGCCCTCTCATTGCCCCGAAACGTGCCTGTAAGCTCTGTGATAGTCTGTTGTCCGTTATGCTGCGATTCCACAATCGTCAAGGAAACGTTTGCGCACGACTTTTTCGGTGAACAGAATGGCGTGCAGAGGGCGCTTGGCCAGACCATCGGTCTTGGCATGGATCAAAACGTAGGGCAGTTTCAGATCGTCGGCGTCGTGAAAGACTCCAAGCAGCGGAGAATAGATCAGCTGCCGGCCCGTGTTGTTTGTTTCCCTTTCTTGCAAGCTGATTTACCGCCGTCCTTGATGGGCCACATGACAATCGAGGTGCGCACCGCAAGTGAGCCTGTTGCCATGACGAATGCCATTCGTGAAGGGGAACGCATGTTTGCCTGGCTTGCTTCGTTGTTTGGCCTGCTCACGCTGTTGCTAGCCTCGGTGGGCCTTTATGGAGTGATTGAATACTCCACTATGCGGCGAACAGCGGAAATAGGTGTTCGGATGGCGCTCGGCGCGCATCGCAGAGACGTGATGGCGATGGTGCTGAGGGAAGCCCTGCGTTTGACGGCAATCGGCGTGGTCATCGGTCTAGCTTTGGCGCCTGCGGTAGGACGCGTTGTTTCCAGCATGCTGTATGGCGTCAGTGCCGCCGACCCACTCACCATTCTTGGGGCCAGTGTGTTGATGTTCGTCGCAGCGGCCTTGGCCGCTTTTCTTCCTGCAAGGCGAGCAATGCGCGTCGATCCGATAGTGGCGCTGCGGTACGAATGACTCCAATCTGGAGGGTGATGTTATGGTGTGGCCTCGGCAACTTTGGCTTCGATTGCAAACTCTCTTTCGCCCCAATCGAAGTGCGCAGCGATTAGACGACGAAATTCAATTTCATCTCGAACAGCAAACCGCCGAAAACATTCCCACAGGTATGAGCCCCGAAGAAGCCCGCTACGCCGCCATGCGAGCCTTCGGCAACGCCACAGTGTTGAAGGAAAAAACCCGCGACACCTGGGGCTGGACCTGGCTCGAACACTTCGCCCAAGATTTGCGTTATGGTCTTCGCACGCTTCGGAAGAATCTAGGATTCACGGCTGTGGCGGTGCTAACGCTCGCCCTGGGAATTGGCGCCAATACGGCCATTTTTCAACTGATCGATGCCCTCCGCCTGCGTGCCATTCCCGTGAAGGAGCCGCAGCAACTCTTCACTGTTCAACTGGCCAGCACCATCGGAGTTAGGGGAGACCAAGCCAGTAGGTATCCTGTTCTAACCAATCCGGTCTGGGAAAAACTCCGTGACCAGCAGGACGTGTTCTCCGGCGTTCTCGCCTGGGGCAGTAATAGTTTCGGCCTCGCTCCCGGTGGCGAAGGTCGGCTTGCTCAGGGCCTTTTCGTCAGCGGCAATTTTTTCCACGTACTTGGTGTGCGGCGCTTGATGGGCCGTGTATTCACCGCTTCCGACGAACGCCGCGGTTGCGGCTTGCCAGGAGCCGTGGTCAGCTATGCCTTCTGGCAACGCGAGCTTGGCGGCGATCCTTCAGCCATCGGACACAAACTCACCCTTAACTATCATCCAGTCGAGATCATTGGCGTCACGCCTCCCGGTTTCTTCGGGCTTGAAGTCGGTCGCTCCTACGACGTTGCCGTTCCCATTTGCGCGCAAGCAGTTCTGTGGAGCGAAGGAACATGGCTCGACGAAGGCACGGTATGGTGGCTGAACGTCATGGGACGGTTGAAACCGGGCTCGACACGCGAAAAAGCAAACGCGCAGTTGGCGGTGATTTCACCGGGGATCTTTCAAGCCACGCTTCCGTCCAACTATCCTGGCGAAAACGTGAAGGACTATCTCAAATTCAGGCTCGAGGCCGTTCCCGGGGCCAGCGGCGTTTCCTGGCTGCGCGATCAGTATTCGGAGTCGTTGTCACTTCTGCTGGGCACCGCGGGTTTGGTTTTGCTAATCGCTTGCGCCAATCTCGCCAATCTGATGCTGGCGCGCGCCACCACGCGCGAGCACGAATTCACGGTGCGCTTTGCCATTGGGGCCTCGCGCAGCCGCCTCATCCGGCATTCGATGACGGAAAGCCTTCTTCTTGCGTTGCTCGGCGGTGCGCTGGGACTTTTCCTCGCTGGAGCACTGAGCAAATTCCTGGTGGCCTCACTGGGCATGGAGGGTGATGCGCCGTTTCTCGACCTTAAGCCAGAGTGGCGCCTGCTCGCCTTCACCTTCGGACTTGCCAGCCTTACTTGCATCTTGTTTGGCTTGGTGCCAGCGGTGCGGGCATCGCGCGTTTCTCCCTCAGAGGCGTTCAAGTCCGCTGGCCGCACTGCGACTGCAAGCCGCAAACGATTTGGATTTCGCCAAGGGCTGGTCGTCTCGCAAGTGGCGCTGTCACTCGTGCTCGTGGTCGGCGCGCTGCTCTTTTCCGGCAGCCTGAGCAATCTTCTTGCCGTGGACGCCGGATTCTCGCAAAAGGGAGTCGTCATTGCCAGTCTGGATCTCTTCCGCCGCCTAAACGTTCCGTATGCAGGGCGGGTCGCATTCAAGCAAGATTTGCTGCAAAAGATTCGCGCGCTTCCCGGCGTCGTTTCGGCTGCTGAGGTGGGGATTCTTCCCCTCAGCGGGAACGGCTCAATTAATGAGGTCTGGATTGAAGGAACCAATGCTGCCAGCCGATTGGATTCCCTTTTCAATTCGGCCAGTGATGGTTACTTCAGGGCGATGGGTATTGCGCTGCTTGCGGGCCGGGATTTCAGTCCACAAGACACGGTCTCCTCTCCCAAAGTCGCGATTGTGAACCAATCCTTCGCTCGCAAACTTGGCCTAGGGATGAATCCCATCGGAAGGACATTTCGGCGGCAGGCTACTCCGTCCGAACCGGAACAATCCTTTGAGATTGTAGGCCTTGTTGCGGACACAAAGTATTCCAGCTTGCGGGAAGAATTTCGCCCGATCGTGTTTCTCACCACGTTTCAAGACCCTCGGCCGGGCTCCTTTGCTCAACTCGTGATCCGTTCGGGAGCGCCCATGGCGGAAACCGTTTCCAATGTCAGAACCCTTGTCGCTCAGGCCAGCCCGCTGATCACTCTTGGTTTTCAGCCCTTTGA